>JACMLX010000261.1 GCA_014379355.1 Gemmatimonadaceae bacterium | reverse complement strand
GAGCGGTAAACCTTTCCTCCGTCGCCAATGCCGGCAACGGAGCGTATGCGGTATTACCCGGCCGTTGGGCCGGCTATCCCCCACTCCAGGGCAGGTTGCTCACGTGTTACGCACCCGTTCGCCGGTGCCCTTGCGGGCCCCTCGACTTGCATGTGTTAAGCACGCCGCCAGCGTTCGTCCTGAGCCAGGATCAAACTCTCCAAGAAGAATTCAACCAGCTCTCGCGAACCGCTCACAACTCCCCATTACTGGACCATCATGAGACGGTCCGGAATCAATAAATTCGTGTTTGAAATCTCTCGCCGACCGGCACGAACCCGTCAGCTCAAACGAGATATCACCACTCGCTTTCTCTCTCGATTGTCAATCAGCGTGTGCGGCCCGGAGCGCAGCGTTCGCGCGTCGCAGAACCGTGTCCTGCCCCGTATCCGGGGAAGTCCCCAATGATAGCAGAAACCGAGGTCGAGTCAACCCCTGTCGCAGCGGTTTTTCACCTCATCCGTCGGTCTCATCCTCACCGGGAATTCGACCGTACCGATCTTCCGTGAAATCGATCTCGTCCGCCTCATCATCGTCGTCCTCATCATCCAACTCATCATCCTCGAACTCGTCGAGATCATCGTCGTCATCGTCATCGTCATCGTCATCGTCGTCCGCATCATCATCGTCGTCGTCCAGAGCATCCTCATCCAGATCGTCGTCGACATCCTCCGCGTCCACCGCATCGGCGTCACCGGGACCGGCGGCGTACGCCGCTGCCACACCTGCCGCGACGAACACCGGCGCGTCACCGTCGCCACCGGGCCCGGCGCTCACCCACTCCTCAGCCGCGTCGACCGACGGCATCGATCCCCACACTCGCTGTTCCGACATGCCTGCGTTCTCCCCATGCATCCGTAGGGCGTGATGTCATGTCGCAGACCGCGTGCATGCGCGCACACGGCGACGACATCGGCCAGGCAATCGCCACTGCTCAGTCGCGATCGCGCTCTTTCTTCAGGTCCCGCGTCACCCGCTTCCGGTCGATGGTGTTCAACACCTTCTTGCGCAAGCGGATCGATTGTGGTGTGACTTCGATCAACTCGTCTTCCTCGATGTACTCGAGCGCGCTCTCCAGCGTGTGAATGCGCGGCGGCTCGAGCACGATCGCATCGTCCGCCGACTTGCTGCGCATGTTGGACAGCTTCTTCTCTTTCGTCGGATTCACGTCCATGTCGCCAGGACGCGAATTCTCCCCCACGACCATGCCCTCGTACACCGGCTGGCCCGGCTCCACGAACAGCGTCGACCGCTCGCCGAGGTTGCCGAGCGCGAACGCGATGATCGTGCCGTTCTCCATGCTCACCAGCACGCCGCGTGTGCGGCCATCGAGTGCGCCCGACCATGCCCCATACTCGAGGAATCGATGGTGCATGATGCCGGTGCCGCGCGTGTCCGTCAGGAACTCCGAGCGATAGCCGAACAGGCCGCGCGCCGGGATGCGATAGGTGAGGCGCACCATGCCCTGACCAGGATTCTTCATCTCGGTCATCACCGCCTTGCGAGGCCCGAGCTTCTCGATCACCGCACCGACGTAATCGTCCGGCACATCGATCAGCAGTTCCTCGTATGGCTCGAGCTTCTCGCCGTTGTCACCAAGGCGTGTGATGACCTTCGGGCGTGACACCTGGAACTCGTAGCCCTCGCGGCGCATCGTTTCCATCAGGATCGAGAGGTGCAACTCGCCACGACCGCTGACCTTCCACGTGTCGGTGTTGTCCGTTTCCTCGACACGCAGCGCCACGTTGCGCTCCAGTTCCTTCAACAGGCGATCACGCACCTGCCGGGACGTGACGAACTTTCCTTCCTTGCCCGCGAACGCTGACGTGTTGACCTGGAAATCCACGCTGATCGTGGGCTCTTCCACCGCGATGCCTTCGAGCCGCTCCTGAAAACTCGGATCGGTGATCGTGAGGCCGATCTCGACGTTCTCGAGGCCAGCCACCGACACGATTTCACCCGCCGCCGCCTCCTGCACTTCGACGCGCTCGAGGCCCTCGAAGCAGAACAGCTTGGTCACGCGACTGTTCTGGATCGGCTGCTTCGGATCCATCTGCAGCAGCGACACCACGTCGCCGACTCGCACCACACCCATCTCGACACGACCAATGCCCATGCGTCCGAGGTAGCTCGAGTAGTCGATCGTCGATACGAGCATCTGGAACGGGCCGGTCGCATCATTCGGCGGGATCGGCACATACTGCAGGATCGCGTCGAAGAGGGGATTCATGTTCGTCCCGTCGACGTCGAGATCCATCGTCGCAATGCCCTGCCGCGCGCTGGCGTACACGACCGGCGCGTCGAGCTGCGCTTCCGTGGCATCGAGCTCGATGAAGAGGCTCAGCACTTCATCGTGCACGCGCATCGGATCGGCGCCGGGCCGGTCGATCTTGTTGATGACGACGATCGGCACGCGCCCGAGCTCGAACGCCTTGCGCAGCACGAAGCGCGTCTGCGGCATCGGACCATCGAACGCATCGACGACCAGCAGCACACCATCCACCATGCGCATGATGCGCTCGACTTCCCCACCAAAGTCGGCGTGGCCGGGCGTGTCGATGATGTTGATCTTGTTGTCCTTCCAGCGGATCGACGTGTTCTTCGCGAGAATCGTGATGCCGCGTTCTTTCTCGAGCGGATTGGAGTCCATGACACGCTCGGCGACAACCTGATTCTCGCGGAACGCTCCGGCCTGGCGGAGCATCTGATCCACGAGAGTCGTCTTACCGTGGTCGACGTGCGCAATGATGGCAATGTTACGAATAGACATGCAGAAAACTTAGCCCGGGGGCCAAGTGGGCCCGGCAAACTGCGTTGGGGAGGATAGGTCGGGGAGGCCGGAGAGTGCGCCGCCGGTCAGCCTCTACCTATCGCGCGACATCGGTGCTCTTTATGGCCCGGAGAAGCTTCGGTGCAGTCCTCCGTGCCCTCCATCCGCGCCAATCCCATACAAGCATTTACCGAACGGCCGCGAAACGCGGAGTGTCGCTACCGCCGCACTCCCCGGGCTCTCCGCTCTATCGTCCCAACGCAGTTCGCGAAGGGTAGGACTCAGGCCGCCACGCGATCGAGCGTGATACCGCGTGACTGCAGCGCCTGCTGGAAGCCGCCCTTGTCCACGGCCTTGATCCACGCGTCGTTGGCGTCGATGATGTCCTTCTCGACCAGGTCCAGCAGGGCGTCGTTCATCGTCACCATGCCGAGCTTCTTCGACGTCTGCATGACGGTCGGGATCTGGAAGGTCTTGCCCTCGCGGATCAGGTTCGACACGGCCGTGTTGGCGAGCAGCACCTCGCGGGCGGCCGCTCGACCGCCACCCTTCTTCTTCACCAGCGTCTGCGAGATCACGCCTTTCAGCGACTCGCTCAGCATGGTGCGGATCTGCGCCTGCCGATCGGCCGGGAACTGATCGATCAGGCGATCCACGGTACTCGGCGCGGTCGTCGTGTGCAGCGTGCCGAACACGAGATGGCCAGTCTCCGCCGTCTCGATCGCACATTCGATCGTTTCCAGGTCGCGCAGCTCACCGACCAGGATCACGTCGGGATCCTCGCGCAAGGCGGCCCGGAGTGCCGCCTTGAAGCTGCCGGTGTGCACACCCACCTGCCGCTGCGTGATGATGCACTTCTTGCTGGCGTGCACGAATTCGATCGGGTCCTCGATCGTGATGATATGATCGCTGCGCGTGCGGTTCACGAGATCGATCATGCCGCACAACGTCGTGCTCTTGCCGCTGCCAGTCGGTCCAGTCACCAGCACGAGACCCTTGGACAGGTTGCAGAGCGCCTTCTCGAACTCCGACAGGCCAAGCTGCTCGGCCGTGATGATCGTCGACGGAATGAGGCGGAAGACGGCCGCCGCGCCGCACCGATCGCGCAGGGCATTGCCACGAAAGCGCGCCACCCCGGGAATGTCGATCGCGAAATCGGTGTCGTTCCGCGCGCGGAATTCCTCCCGGTTCATCTCCGGCATGGATGCCAGCAGCATCTGCTCGAGTTGCTCGCCGCCCAGTGGAGCGGCCCCGGTCACGCGCACCAACTCGCCGTCACGACGGATGATCGGCGGCTCACCGACGCGGAGATGGAGGTCGCTGCCCTTCTGTGCCGAGAGCGCGCGCAGCAGGCCGTCGAGTGAATGCCGAGGCCCGCTGTCGAGCACCGGTGTGGCCTTCGTTATCGCCGCCTCTTCGCGCAATGCCGTATCGGCAGAACTCGCCGGCATGATCTGCGCGACGATGCGTCCTTCCTGATCGCGCTGGATCGCGCAATCGACCGGAATGCCGTTGTAGTCATACGGAAAACGCGCCGGCCCACCCTGCATCACGGCCGCCTGCAATACGGCGGGCGCGATCTCACGCAACAAGCCGACGATCTGCTCGGCAAGCAGCGGCTGCTTCGTGATGGGCCGCGTTCCGCCATCGAACCGCAATTCCGCCACCGCGCCTTCATACATCACGAGTGTCGTCGGCGGCGCGGTACCGAGCGCCATCAGGAACTTGTCGAGAGATGCCATGGGCAACCTGCAGCAGCAAAGGACAGACAATCAACCGGGGTGGGTCGGCTGCCGATCCGGGGTGGGCGGAGGGTCGATCGCTCTGCCGCTAGGACGCGCAGCGCACGCTCCGGTCACTCTTCGATCCGCAATGCGATACATCTGTTTTCACGTGCGGGCACTCGTGAATTTTCGCGCGATCAGTGCATCGGCACACTGTTCTCGCGGGGCTCGCGAAGAGCGCGGGGAAGTGCAACTGCTTCAACGCAGAGACGCAAGACGAAAATGCCGAGACGCACGAGTTCTGCTCGCAACGCGGTCGTTCGTGACGTCTGTGATTCCGCATTGCTTTGGGAACAGCAACTACGAGCGCTGTTCACAAAAAAAAATGCGATGTGCGAACGCTCGTGAAGCACGCGTCCGCGCCACGAAACCTTTGCGATCTCTCATTCACGTCGCGCCTCTGCGTTCAAGCAGTCAAGCACGTCATCGCGTCCTTCGCGAGCCCCGCGTGAAAAGGTGCCAGCCCAGCGACGCAGAACTACGGAGCAGAGTGGTTCGCGAGGCGTGCGCAGAGCAGGACGGCCTGTCGGAAGGACGAGGCATCGGCAATGCCTTGACCGGCGATGTCGATCGCGGTGCCGTGATCAGGCGACGTCCGCGGAAATGGCAGGCCGAGCGTGACGTTCACGCCGCTGCCGAAACTCGCCACCTTGATCGCCGTCATCCCCACATCGTGATACGGTGCGATGACCGCATCGAACTCCCCGCGAATTGCGCGCACGAAGACCGTGTCGGCAGGAAACGGGCCGAGCGCCCCGAACTCGCGTGCGATCGGCGCCAGCAGGTCCGCATCCTCATTGCCGAATCGCCCACCGTCGCCGGCGTGCGGATTCATGGCGCACAATGCGATACGCGGCTCGGCGATGTGAAACCAATGCCGCAGGCCCTCGCGTGTGAGCACGATCGCATCACGCAGCGCAGCAGCGGTGAGGGCGGCGGGGACATCGCGCAGTGGAAGATGTGTGGTCGCGAGCACGACGCGCAGCGCGTCGCTGGCCAGCATCATCGCCGTCTTTCGACTGGTCAGGTCAGCCAGCAGTTCGGTGTGACCCGGGGCATCGTATCCGCCGAGCAGCAGCGCATGTTTGTCGAGCGGCGCCGTGACGATTCCGCGCACCGCGCCGGCTTGCGCGAGTTCGACCGCGCGCACCACGGCGTCACCGGCCAGTTTCCCCGCCAGCGCGGCACCGCCACCCGGCATCCAGGTGCCGATGGTTTCCTGCACGTCCACTTCGGTGCCACGCGGCCCGACCACGAGCAGATCGCAGACGTCGCCGATCTCGTCGTCATCCACCATGGCCTGCACCAGCTCAGGCCCGATGCCACGCGGATCGCCGAGGGTGACGGCGAGACGCGGACGACGTCCCGTCACCGGCGCAGTACCGTCATCACTTCTCCGGCTCGGTCGGCGCGGGCGCTGCGGCCGGGAGTTCCGGAATCGGATTGCGCTGCACGAACGTGCTGGCGCGAAGGCCGTCGATGAAACGACGCATCGAGCGCTCCTCGACCAGCTGCGCACGGATGCGTTCACGTACTTCGCCGACCGAGTACATCCCTTCGTCCTGCGACGTGATCAGCTGGAACGCGACGAACTTCTTCGTGCCGCGACTCTGATTCTCGATGGCGAACGGGGGACTGATCTCACCGACCTTCAGTCCCTTCAACGCTTCCAGATACGCCGGCGGCAACTGCTGTGTCGGGAACGGGTCGTTGAAGGCTTTCACTTCGTCGGGATCGTGGAACCGGGCACTGAGCGTGTCGTACCGCGAACCGGCGCGCCACGCCGTGGCGACGCTGTCCGCCAGCCGCCGCGCACGCTGCTCGTCGAGCGAGTCGAGCTTCGGGATGATCAGGATGTGCCGCGCCTTCACTTCCGCGGGCTGCACCTTGTCGACGCGAATGATATGAAAGCCGAACGTCGTCTCGACGACCGGACTGATGACGCCCGGCGGAAGCGCGAACATCATGCGGTCGAACTCGGGCACCATGCGACCTCGCTTGTTCCAGCCCAGGTCCCCACCCGTCTCCTTGTTCGACGGATCCATGCTTTCACGCTTCGCGACGAGCTCGAAGTTGCTGCCGCCGCCACGCTGCACTTCGAGCAGCAGCGAATCGATCTTCGCGCGTGCGAGCGCCTTCGCCTGCGGACTCGGCGTCGGGCTGATGACGATCTGACGGAATGTGACCTGCGCCGGGCGCTTCGGCAGCGAGTTGCGCGTGCGCTCGTATGTCGACACGACGTCCGCTTCCGAGACCACCGCGCGCACCAGCTTGCCGTCGCTCTTCATCTTCTCGATCAGCTTGCGCTGGATCTGCGCACGCTTCGCCGCCTCGACGAGCGTCTTCTTGTATTCCTCGGGTGTGCCGAATCCGGCACCGGCCAGCGCGGTGCGGAATTCCTGCTCACTCTTGAACTGCTCACGGATCTTCTTCAGCTGCGTTTCCACATCCGGCAGGACGTCGCCGTCAGCGACTTCCACCTTCTCGACCACGGCCTTCTGGATCAGCAGCTCGGCATCGACCAGCTCATCGATGATCGCTTCCACGAGCTTGCGGTGCAGCACCGAGTCGGTCGGGATCACGAGTGAGCCCTGCGCTCGGCGCGTGTTGTACTCCTCCAGCACCTCGCTCCAGAGAATCGGATGATCGCCGGCGATGGCGATCACGCGATCGACAGCCGCCATCGCCGGACCCGTCGGCGCGTCGGCAGGACGATTGGCGGGCGTCTGGGCGTGCAGCGCGAGCGCGCACGTGAGCGAAGCGGCGAGGATGGCGAGCGGTCGAGTCATGCGTCAGGTACCCGGCAGGCACGACGTCGGTTCATCACCGGAGCGGTGACGACGAGCGTCGCGACACAAATGTAGAGCGGGGGAGCGCGGTGTTCGCGCCCCCCCGCCCATCCAGTGGAGGACGCGGCGTGTTACGGCTTCTTCGTCTCGGGAGCCGCCGGCTGCGGCGCCGGACCGACCGGAGCCTGCGGAGCCCCAGGCATCGGCACGGCAGACGCGGGACGGTTCGCAGCGCGCGTCGAGTCGGCCGACCCGCGAAGCTTCTGCGCCGCTTCGAGCGCGCGATCGACACCGGCATCGACGATCTTGGCACCCGGGAATCGCATCCGGAGCATCAGGTCCATCGATCGGGCGATCGGCACGAACGCACCATCACTCACGAGCATGTTCTCGAGGAACTTGTTGACGCGTGTGGACGCGATCGTCTCGCGCGCCGCCGGCGTCTTCCCGCTGTCGCTGAGCTGTGTCGGCGCCACGCCGAGCTGCGTCCACGCGTTGATCACCAACGTCCGGAATTCGGCGCGGATCTGGCTCTTTTCCTGGTCCGACAGGTCAACCTTGGCGCTGTCGGCCTGCGCAAGGAACAACTCGTTGCGCATGAAGTTCTTGATCAGCGTCGGGATGATCGTGTCCGGCGCATTCTGGATCTGCGGAATGAGGCCCTGCTCCGGCGGATACGCATCGATCCAGCGGACGAGCTGGCGGGCGGTGAAGTCGCCGCGCTTTGACGTGCCAAGCACGACGTTGCTGTTGCGGGAACCATCCAGGTCACTCACGACATTTCGCGCGAGCTTCGGCGCATCCGACTTGACGGCCACCGTATTCGCGGCCTCGAGGCGTGCCCAGTACGTCGATTCGGCGACGGCGGCACCTCGCTGTTGCATGAGCTGCGCGACCTGCGCTGTGACAGTCGAATACACCGGACGCAGCATGATGTGGAAACCGAAGCGCGTCTGCACCACCGGGGAGATCTCGCCCGGCTTCACCGCTTTCAGCGCGGTCTCGAACTCGGCGACCATCATGCCCTTCGGGAACGCGCCGAGCGAACCGCCCTGCTGCGCCGAGCCCGGATCCTGGCTGAACTTTCCGGCCAGCTGCGCGAAGTTCGCCGGCGTCACGACGTTGTGCAGCGAATCAGCGCGGCTTTTCAGCTGCGCGAGCTCGGCGGGCGACGCACCCTTTTCCGGCACGCGGAAGAGGATGTGGCTGGCCGCGAGCACCTCACCGTTGTTGTAGCGCGTCTCGGCATCGGTGGCCGGTGCCACGCTCCATCCCTTCGAGACCACCTCGAAGAATTTGCGGGCGCGGGCGTTGGCGATCGGTGCCCAGAGTGCCGAGTCGAGTTGCTTCGGATCGTTGAGCGAGTCACCGGCCGCGCCGGCCTTGGCCAGCAGCTGATAGTTGACCCACAGATCCGCGACGACACGCACGACATCCTTGCGGAGCGGCACCTTCGAGGCACCGAGCAGTTCGGACAGCTTCTTGACGGTCAGTTCTTCAGAACCAGCCTTCGCGACGGTGTCCGCGTGCGCACTGAGCGCACCGCTGTTGCAGCCAACCAGCTGGGCCATGGCGCCAACGGCGATCGCGGCGAGGGCAAGTCTCTTCATTCGGAAAAATTCGAGGATACGGGTGAAGCTGCACGAGTCTGACAGGAACGAGCAGCCGACGGATCGCGTGATCAGCGGCTCAGACTGCGCAGGGAACGGACGAGGCCTTCGAGTACCGCAGCTCCGCCGAGTCGCGTGAGCTTGAGCGTCAGCGGTTGCGCACGGCGCACCTCGGCCTGGAACTGCACTTCATGGAACGCGGCGCTGAGCCCCTTCATCCGAGGCACGGCATCGGCGCGAAACGTAATACGCCCCTCATCACCCCGCACCAGCATGGCCTCGATTCCGAGGGTACCCCCCAGCAGGCGGAGTTTGGCAAGGTCGAAATAGGCGGTGGCGGCCGGCGGCAGGGGGCCGAAGCGATCACGGACCTCGGTGGCGAGGGCTTCGATCGCGGCGGCATCGGGGGCCTTCGTGAGACGCCGATACACGTCCAGCTTGAGATCCTGCATCGGGACATAGTCGTCGGGCAGGTAAGCGGGCACGTCCAGCGACACATCGGCCGGCTGCGGCGGCGGAGCCTTATCGCCCCGCTGAATGCGCTGAACGGTCTCCTCGAGCAGGCGGAGATACAGATCGAAGCCGACGGCATGCACGAAGCCGCTCTGCTCAGGGCCGAGCAGATTGCCTGCCCCGCGCAGTTCCATGTCCTTGAGCGCGACGCGATAGCCGCTGCCCAGTTCCGTATGATGCTCGAGCACCCGCAGGCGGCGCTCCGCGTCCTCGTCCACGATGTCGGGGACGAGCAGGTAGCAGTACGCCCGGCGGTGTGACCGACCGACGCGCCCGCGCAACTGGTACAACTGCGCGAGGCCGAAATGATCGGCGCGGTCCACGAACATCGTGTTCGCGTTCGAGACATCGAGCCCGCTTTCCACGATCATCGTGCTGACGAGTATGTCCGCCTCACCACGCACGAACTGGCGCATGACTTCCTCGAGCTCGCGTTCCTTCATCTGGCCGTGGCCGACGACGATGCGGGCCCGCGGCGCGAGGCGCTTCAGATGATCCGCCATCGCGAGGATCGTCTCGATGCGGTTGTGCACGAAGAAACACTGTCCACCGCGATCGAGCTCTCGATTGATCGCTTCCTCGATCAGTGAGTCGTCGTTCGGCTCGACGTACGTCAACACCGGACTGCGATCGCGCGGCGGCGTCTGCATCAGCGTCATGTCACGCAGGCCGGCCAGCGACTGATGCAGCGTGCGCGGGATCGGCGTCGCCGTCAGCGTCAAGACGTCGGTCTCCATCTTCAGCTGCTTGAGCCGTTCCTTGTGCTTGACGCCGAAGCGATGCTCTTCGTCGACGATGATCAGCCCGAGGTCACCGAAGATCACATCCTCGCCGAGCAGGCGATGGGTGCCGATGACGATGTCGACTTCCTTCTTCTTCAGGCGTGCCAGCGTTTCCGTCTGTTCCTTGCCCGTCCGGAAGCGACTCAACTCCTCGATCACGACCGGAAAATCCGCGAGCCGCTCGCCAAAGGTCCTGACGTGTTGGTCGGCCAGAATCGTCGTCGGCACGAGCACGGCCACCTGTCGTCCACTCTGCACCGCCTTGAACGCCGCGCGCACGGCGATCTCGGTCTTGCCATACCCCACGTCTCCAACGAGCAGGCGATCCATCGGCCGCCCGCTTTCCATGTCCTTCTTCACATCGGTCGTTGCGCGGCGCTGGTCGGGGGTGTCCTCGAACAGGAAGCCGCTCTCGAGCTGCATCTGCCACGTCGTATCGGGCACATGCGCCGGTCGCGAGGCGATGCGACGACGCGCGTACAGATCGAGCAGCTCATGCGTCATCTCGAGAATTGCGGCGCGCGTCTTGTCTCGCTGCGCACTCCACTTGCGACCACCCAGTTTGTGCAGGCGCGGCGGCGGCGAATCGGAGCTGACGTCACCGGCCGCGCGGTACCGCTCCACCTGGTCGATGCGATACAGCGGCACGTTCAACCGGTCGCCACCTTCGTATTCGATCACCGCCACTTCGATGGTGCTTTCACCGACGAACGTGGTGCTCATGCCGCGGTAGATGCCGATGCCATGCTCGAGATGCACGACATAGTCGCCGCTCTTGAGGGCGGTCTGGACATCGAGTGCGCCGCCGCCCCCGTATTTCCGCGAGCGGCGGATGCGACGTTCTCGACGGAAGATCTCGTGATCGGTGAGCACACGCAGCCCGTCCCGTCCGTCCTGCGGCGGCAGCATGAATCCGGCGCCGAGCACACCCAGCGCCAGCGTCGCCATCGTGCGGCGACCCCGCTCGTCGAGCAATTCCTCGAGGCGCTCGAGCTGCCCACTGTTGTCGCACAGGATCAGCGTGTGCACACCGGCCGCGATCAGCTTGCGCAGCGCCGCCATGTCACGCCCGACACTTTCCGGTGCACGCAGCGGAAATCCGACATCGATCGCGTCGGATGACGGGTCGACGATGCGAATGGTGCCGAAGCCGCGCAGCTGCGTGCGCGTGTCGTCCGGCTGCGCGAACAGGCGGTCGCGCGCCGGTGCATCCTCACCGCGGCGACGTGACAGTTCGATGTGATGGTGTGCCTCGTCCCACGTGCGCTTGAGCTCCGGCTCGATGCTCGTACCCAGCGGCTGGACGATGAGTGTATCCGGCGACAGCAATGCGCCAAGTGTGATCCGTTCGTACGCCGCGTCGCCATCGTCGGTGGCCGGGATGTCCACCGGCAGCACCAGCGCGACGCTCGCGTCACGTGTGCTGCGTTGCGTGAGCAGGTCGAAGTGCCGCAGCTCGACGATCTCGTCGCCCCAGAACTCGAGCCGCACCGGCTCGGCCATGCCGAAGCTGTAGATGTCGAAGATGCCGCCACGCACGCTATACTGCCCGACGTCGTCCACCATCGGCACCCGTTCGAACCCGTGGGCGTCGAGGTGATCCGAGAGTGCCTCGAGACGCCACGCATCACCCTTGTGCAGTTCGAGGCGCGCGCGCGCCACGGCACGTGCCAGCTGCGTGCGCTCCATCAGTGCGCGCGACGTGGTGAGCAACAATCGCACCGCACCGCGCGACAATTTCTCGAGGGTTTCGACGCGTTCGCCCGCGACTTCCGCGTGCGGCTCGGCCTCGCCGAATCCTTCGCGAGGCGGATACAGCGCGATGCCGTCGGTGTCGGCCAACGCCGACAGATCGGCGAGCCAGCGTTCCGCGTCGGGCAAGGTGTCCGTGACGACGACGATCACGCGTCCCGTCAGACGACGCGCCAGCGCCGCGACCATCACCGCATCGCCGGAGCCGTGCAGTCCGGTGACGGTCAGTGCGCGATTCGGTGCCGGCAGCGAGTTGTAGACGCGCGTGAATTGCGGCAGGCGTTCAACCGCGTCGAGCAGCGTTGGAAGCCCCATCAGGCGGCGCGCGCCAACGAGTCAGCGACGCCCGCACCGCGCGTACGATATCGCCCCGACAACCACGCCTCGGCCAGCACCGCGATCAGCGCCAGCACCAACAGCGGCACGGCCATCGGTTGTGATGCACCCGACTGTCGCACGCTGCCGAGAAACGCCGGCACATCGGAATTCAGTATGGCGCGGTCGGCGCCGCCGAAACGCTGTACGAGTTCCGCTGGCGCCGCACGGCCAAGCTGGGGCTCGTCGCGACCGAGTTGCACGCCGACGGCGCCGATGACATCGCTGCCATTCATCCAGAAGTAGAGGCCCGGTATGGTGGGCCCGACGAGTGTCGCGCTGTTGACGGCCCGACGGATCTTGCCATCGGCACTGCGCAATTCCGTCGTACCACCAGGCGCGTTGATC
This sequence comes from Gemmatimonadaceae bacterium, assembly GCA_014379355.1. Lineage (GTDB taxonomy): Bacteria > Gemmatimonadota > Gemmatimonadetes > Gemmatimonadales > Gemmatimonadaceae > JACMLX01. The sequence continues at coordinate 16,607 of JACMLX010000261.1, read as the reverse complement.
ATTGCGCCCGGCGCCGCGATCGTTGCGGCAGTGGTCCCTGACGCGAGATTGCTGATCGCATCGGCGAGCCACGGGACGAAGGTCGCGCGGACGGGCAGCGTCGTGCTGGCGGGATCGAGCCGCGAGCCCAGCACGATCCACCGCGGACCACGCACCATCCAGACCGCAGTGCCGACCTGCGCGATCGTGTCACCGATTGCGTTCGGTTGCGCAATCAGCGGGAACCACTGCGTCACGCGAATCGCGGTGTCGCCGCGCAGATCGCCGAGCATGCTGCGCACGACCTGCGCGCCGCGTTGCTCGGCACCAAAGCGCCACGGAATGCCGAGTTTCGACAACGCTGCGTTGGCCGCCACGACACCACCGGCATCGGCGGGCGGCAGAATGAGCGCGGGCAGCGCGCTGACCTGTGCTGCCGACGCAAGGCTCACCGTGACATCGCCACTCGCGCGCACTCGACCGCTTTCGCGCAGCGCGGACACGGCGGCGGCGGTGAATTCGCCGGCCGCTTCGCGCACGGCCGGCGCGCCGCCGATCACGATCGGAATGATCGCGTGGTCGTCGCCACCGACACCTGACGGTTCGATGGTCACATCGAGCGGCTGCCACCCCTTGCCGGCGCCGACGATCGGGATGCGAGCCGTCGCCAGCGAATCGCCCGCGTTGCGCACGATGACGCCGCGCGTGAGTGTGTTGTCGCCGATCGCGATGCGGTACGCCGTCGAGTCGCGCACCGCCTGAATGGTCAGCTCGATGGTGCCCCGCGGCGTCCACCACTGCGGTACCGCGACCGCGGAGAGAATCGCGCCGTTCGGCGGCGCCGCGAGCGTCGGCACGAACACACGAATGCGCGACGTGGAGGCGGGCAGTTCGTTCGGCCACGCCGTGCGCTGCCCGTCGGTCAGGATGGCGATTGCACCACCCTCGTTGCCGGCGCCCTGCGTGAGCGAGATGGCGGTGCGCACCGCGGCATCGAGCTGCCCCGCGCCCGGCACGGCGATCACCCGCGACAGTGCCGCGTCGATGGCATCGGCACCGGTGTACACCGTGCCGTCGGCGGTGATGAGCCAGAGGCGTTCCGCTGCCCCGGACGCCTTGCGCAGCTCGCGCGCCGCTGCCGTGAGACGATCGAGCACCGGCGCCCCATCGACGATCGCAGTGGAACTGAGTGAGTTGTCGAGCACGATCGCGAGCTCACGCGGCGTGCCTTCGCCGCGTGTCCAGATCGGTTTCGCCGCGGCCAGCGCCAGCAGCACGACGATGAGGATGCGCAGCAGCAGCAACAACAGGTTCTTCGCGCGCACATCCTTGCTCGCGTCACGCTCGGCGCTCTGCAGATACCGAACGGCGGGGAATTCCACGCGCGCGCCGATGTTGCGTCGCAGCAGGTGCAACAGCACCGGGACGGCGGCAAGGGCAGCGAGCGACAGCCAGAGTGGAGCGAGAAAAGCCACGAGTCCGCGTCAGCCCCGGACGAAGTCGCGCGCCGCGAAGGCGCGATGCAGCGGCAGCCCGAACGGCTCGCTCGTATCACAAAGCGCGTAGCGGCCGCCCTGTTCCACAAACAACGTGCGCCACGATGCGATCGCCGCTTCCACGGCGGCGTTGTAGGCCGCCCGGATCTCGCGAGCGCTGGCCGCCACCTCGGTGCCCGTTTCGGAATCCACGAAACGTGCGTCGGTCGAGACATCGAGAAGGCGTTCACCCGGATCCATCACATGCATGCACAGCACGTCATGTCCTGCCGCGCGGAGTGCACGCAACCCCGGCGCGACACTCTCCGCATCCACCAGCAGGTCGGAAATCACGATCACGATGCCCGGCCGGCGGATGAGCTGCGACGCCGTCTGCAGCGCGAGATCGAGGCGCGAATCACGCCCGGTGCCCTGCTCCATCATGGCGGCCACGAGGCGCTGGAAGTGCGCCGGACGCGCGCGCGGCGGCACGACGGTGCGCACCGCATCGTCGAAGCGCACGAGCCCGACCGCGTCGCGCTGCTTCAACAGCAGCAACGCCAGCGCCGCCGCCAGCTGCTCGGCATACACCTGCTTGGTGACTTTCGCCGTCGGACTTTTCCATTGCATCGAGCGACTGACGTCGAGCAGCACGACGGCGCGCAGGTTCGTCTCTTCCTCGAACTGCTTCACCACCCAGCGTTCGGTCCGCGCGGCGATCTTCCAGTCGATGTAGCGCAGATCGTCGCCGGGTTGATATGGCCGATGCTCGGCGAATTCGACGCTGAAGCCCTTGCGCGGTGATCGATGCAGGCCGGTGAGGAAGCCATCGACCAACCAGCGGGCACGCACTTCGAGCCCGCCAAGTGCGGTGAGCACGGCCGGATCGATCAGGTCAGGGCGGGTCTGGTTCGCGAGGGACATGCGGGGCGTCGGAGCCAATCTGCGGGAGCCTGCGTACAGGTCAAGCTACCCCGACCGGCCCTCAGGAGAACGGCCCGAGGGGCGAATGTGCTGGAATCTTCAACATCGCCGCGCCGCGCCCGCCCCTCGCTCCAGCCTCGCCCCATCTCGTCGCTCGACCAAAGCCGCAATCGACGTATCGTCGCGCGCGTCGATCACCGCACGTCGACCACACAGTAATTTCGTTCGGGAGCCCCGCGAGGCCGGCCGGCGTGCACGCGTTCGGTGCAGTCCCGCAGGGTTGTTCAAGAGTTCCCAGCGTGCGGTCACCGTCGCGTCACGTCACCGAGGTACTTGTCCAGCCAACGCGATGACTCGGCGATGAGTTGCGTGCGCGGGACGAAATCCCGTCCTTCATAGATGAAACGCCGCTTGCGATCGGCCGCAGTGCCAAGGAGCGCAAGGTACGGTTGCTGCGACGATTCCAGCGGGAAAATGTGGTCGTTCCTTCCATTCAGCATCAACACCGGCGTCGTGATGCGGGGGAGGTAGTTGAATGGATCCGCTTCCGGTCGCTGCGCTTCCATGGCCAGTCCTGCCACCTGCAGCATTTCGGCCTTGAAGCGCGGCTCGATCGCCAGCATCACCCCGCCGAAACTCAGCCCGTAGAACGCGAGGCGGGTCGAGTCCAGATCCTGACGCGTGGCCAGATCGTCGATCGCACGCCGCATATCCTTGCCCCACATCACGACATGGTCGCGCCACAGGATGGAGCTGTCCGGCTTGTCGCTCGACAGTCCGTCGGGGGTCGGCTCGCCTCGGCAGATACAACGTGAGCAGCATCCGCCGGCCGCCGTACGCCGCATCAAAACTGATTCGCTCGCGACTCCGGTCCGACTCGCTCGAATCACGCAGGGTCGTGTCCTCGAAGAGCGCGCGTGAGATCGTCGCGCCCGCAGGCGTCGTGACGAACGTGAGCGTGCGTGTGAAGCGCGGCCAGAGCGACGTGATCAGAGAATCCTTCGGCGACCTTGGCGCGCGCGCGGCGATGGTGAAGGCGCTGTCGTTGTCACCGGCATGGATCAGGCGCAGGATGGCTGACACCGTCTTGCCGCGGTCCGGTGGCGCGCGACGCGGGCGCATCTCGACGCCGGGGAAGAGCACTGCGCATGACGTCCCGGTTGCGGTCAGTCGCGCACTCTCGCGGGCATCGCTGACCGCCTTCGCCACACCGAAGTCCACCACCATTGCGTGGTGTTCGGCAAGGGGAATATTCTCCGGCTTGAGGTCGCGATGAATGATGCCGTGACGGTGCGCGCTGGCCACACCGTCCACAATGTCGCGCAGCAGACGCAGCAGACGCAGCAGACGCAGCACATCGGCAACCGGCAGCGCGCCGCGGCGTGCGAGCAAATAAAGGAGTGACTCCCCGTTAGCACGCGGCATCACGTAGTACACGAAGCGCTCGCCGCTCGCCGCATCGGTGACCTCGCCGGAGTCGATCAGCGTGAGGATGTTCGGATGCTGCAGTCTGGCGACAATGCTGATCTCGCGCAGGAAGCGCTCGACGCCAACGGTTGTCGTCAGTTCGCCGTGCAACACCTTCATCGCAACTTCACGGCCGTGCTTCAGATTGTGCGCGAGATACACGGATGCCATGCCACCCGCGCCAAGCTGTCGCTCGACGCGATACCGCGCGGAGAGCGCCGCTGTGATTCTCGTCAGCGGATTGGTCACGACAGGGCCTTGCGGTGATAAGGTCGCCAGGAGTCTCACGGAGCTGCTTCAACGGCAGATTCGCTGGTAAGCTGGCCGTCTTCTACGGCCGACGCGAGCCGTTGCGGTTTCGGCTCCGGTGGACGATCGTGCTGGGGGTTCAGTGCGAAAGTCGCGCACCGCCTATGGGCACTTCACCTCACCACGAGTCCGGGCTGCTCTGTATGACGAGTCGCGCATGGCTGGGCCGATTTTCAGCACCGGTGGTTGTTGCAGCGGCGACGGCCATCCCGTTTACCCTTGTCCATGGCGGCGATTGCGGACGCAAAGCGGCCAGCCTGCCTCTGGCAGCGTCGAATGACAACCGGACACCAGCAGGCACGTTCCGACACGGGGTCCTCGAGGTGAAGCTCGTCGCGCGCGCGGTCGCATGGCGACCCGACGGTGCGACAGGATGTGCCCTTGCCGTACACGCGTTCGCCGAGGAAGGGCGAGCCGCCCGCATCCCTGGACCGATTATTCGCGTGCGCTCCGGCACAGAGGTCCGCGTCGCGGTCCGCAATGCGCTGACTGAAACGATCTGGGTGCGAGGGCTTCAGGACCGCGCGCGAGGCACCATCGACTCGACTGAAATTGAACCCGGCGCGACGCAGCAGTTTCGCTTTCGCGCCTTGTCCGTAGGCGCGTGGTATTACTGGGCCGGCGCCAGTGGAAGGACCACCGCGCAATACCCGATGTCCACCGACGACGGAGAGCTGCTCGGCGCGCTGATCGTCGAGGCTGACAGCATATCGCACGACCGTGTCTTCGTCATGACTCGCTGGACGCCGCGCGGCCTCCCCGGCAACACCGAATATCAGCTGAACGCGATCAACGGTCGCTCGTGGCCGCACACGGAGCGTCTCGAGTACACCGTCGGCGACAGCCTGCGCTGGCACGTCATCAATGCATCGGACGACTTGCACATGATGCACCTACACGGCTTCTACTATCGCGTCGACAATCGGGGCGATGCGGCGCATGACAGTTCACTTGCTCGCACGCGGAAAGCCAGCGTCGTCACGGTCGCCACCCGGCGCGGCGAATGGATGTCCATCACGTGGTCGCCGGATCGCGTCGGCAACTGGCTCTTTCACTGCCATTTCGTGGCGCACATGAGTGCTGCACAACGCGTCGCGTCACTCGACACGCAACAACCCTCAGGGGCGACCGACACAACGCCGATGAGCAACATGCTGATGCATGACGCGGCAACCAGCGACATGACGATGGGTGACATGGGCGGCCTGCTCCTCGGTGTGACGGTGAAGCCGAGACGAGGGGCGCCGCCGGTCGCGGCTGCAACGAAGCCGTCCCGCGAATTGCAGCTCTTTGCAGATATGCGCCAGCGGGTCTACGGCGAGGCTCCCGGCTACGGTTTTGTGCTGCAGGACGGCGCCGCTCCGCCGGCGCGCGATTCGATTCGCATCCCCGGTACGCCGCTCGTGCTGACGCGAGGCGATCCCGTCGCGATCACCGTGCACAACCGCACCACAGCGCCGATGGCCGTGCACTGGCACGGTATTGAGCTCGAGAGCTATTACGACGGCGTGGCGGGTTGGAGTGGAGTGGCGAAGCGACTCGCGCCAATCATCGCGCCGGACGCGTCCTTCGTCGCCGCCTTCACACCGCCGCGAGCAGGCACGTTCATGTATCACGTGCACAATGAGGCTGGCGACGAGCTCGCGTCGGGCCTGTACGCACCGCTGATCGTGCTCGAGCCGGGCGCGACGTTTGATCAGCAACGTGATCGCATCATTGTCATCTCGAACGCCGGCCCGGGCTTGCACGCTGCCACGGCGATCAACGGCAAACTGACGCCGGATACGATGGAATTCGTCGCTGGCGAGACGTATCGGCTGCGCGTGATCGACATCGCGTCGAATGAAGCGCACGTCATCGCGCTGAAGGGGCCGACCGGCGTCGCATCGTGGCGCCAGCTGGCGCGAGACGGACAGGACCTTCCTGCGGAGCAGCAGGCGATGCAGCCGGCACGCATGGTTGCCGCGGCAGGGATCACGGTCGACTTTGAATTCACACCGCCGGCGGCGGGCGAATATGCGTTCGAGGTGACGACGATCGTCAGCAGCGCGCCGGCCGGCGCCACCCTGGCCCCGATACGTGTCCGGGCGCCGTAACGCCGCGACGCTCGTCCCGGCGCAATGAACGCGCGCGCGCCGGCACAGGTTCGCCCCTCGTCTCGCCGGTGCCGGCATCGGTGAATGGGTCGGCAGTCCCGACTTCGTCCCTTCGGAACGGCCCGAGGGGCGAATGTGCTAGATTCCATGATGTCGCGGCGCCGCCGCCCCTCGCTCCAGCCCCTGCCGAATGTCGTCGCTCGACCGTATCCGCAATTTCTGCATCGTCGCGCACATCGATCATGGCAAGTCCACACTTGCCGATCGACTGATCGAAATGACCGGGACGCTGCAGAAGCGGGAGATGAAGAGCCAGGTGCTGGACACGCTGGACCTGGAACGCGAACGCGGCATCACGATCAAGCTCAATGCCGTCCGCATGGCGTACACGACCAACGCTGGCGACGAGTACGAGTTGAACCTGATCGACACGCCCGGCCACGTCGACTTCACCTATGAAGTCTCACGCTCGCTCGCCGCGTGCGAGGGCGCGATCCTCGTCGTCGATGCCAGCCAGGGCATCCAGGCGCAGACGCTGTCGAACCTGTTTCTCGCGATGGATGCCGGGCTCGAGATCATTCCGGTCCTCAACAAGATCGATCTTCCGGGTGCCGAGCCCGATCGCCGGCGCCAGGAAGTCGTCGACCTGATCGGCTGCCTGCCGGAAGACATCCTGTCGGTGTCCGGCAAGGAAGGCACGGGCGTTCCGCAGCTGCTGGAAGAGATCGTGAAGCGTGTGCCGTCGCCGAAGGGCAATCCGACCGGCCCGCTGCGCGCCCTCATCTTCGACAGCTACTACGACAAGTATCGCGGCGCCATTCCGTCCATCCGCGTGGTCGATGGCGAGATCCGGAAGGGCATGAAGATCACCTTCGGTGCCAGCGACAATCAGTACGAAGTGGCGGAAGTCGGTTCACTGCAGCTGCGCCAGGTGCAGACCGAAAAGCTGCAGGCCGGCGAAGTCGGGTACGTGGTCGCCAGCGTGCGCAGCGTGAGCGAGACGCGCGCCGGCGACACGATCTTCGATGTCGCCAACCGCGCGCCCGAGGGTCTGCCCGGCTATCAGGAAGTGAAGAGCTTCGTGTTCGCCGGCATCTATCCGACCGACACGCAGCTCTACGAGCAGCTGCGCGACGCGCTCGAGAAGATGAAGCTGAACGATGCCTCGCTGCAGTATTCGCCGGAGACCTCGACCGCACTCGGTTTCGGCTTCCGCTGCGGATTCCTCGGCCTGCTGCACATGGAGATCGTGCAGGAGCGGCTCGAGCGTGAATACAACCTCGACCTCGTCACCACCGTCCCGAGCGTGGAATACCACGTCTACAAGGAAGACGGGTCGATGGAGCTGATCGAGAATCCGTCACGCATGCCGCACGGCAGCACGGTGAACCGCGTCGAGGAACCGTACGTGAAGGCCCGCATCATGGCGCCGGTGGAATACATCGGCCCCATCATGACGCTCGGCACCGACCGTCGCGGCATCTACAAGAACATGTCGTACCTCGACACCAAGCGCGTCGAGTTCGACTGGGAATTCCCGCTCGGCGAAATCATCCTCGATTTCTTCGACAAGCTGAAGACGGTCAGCCGCGGCTACGCGAGCCTCGACTACGAGATGCTCGACTATCGCCCGAGCGAGCTGGTGAAGCTCGACATGCTGATCAACGGCGATCCGATCGATGCGTTCAGCGTGATCATCCATCGCGACAAGTCGGAAGAACAGGGTCGCAAGATCGCGGAGAAGTTGAAGGACCTGATTCCGCGCCAGCTGTTCGAGGTGGCCATCCAGGCGGCGATCGGCATGAAGATCGTCGCACGCACGACGGTGAAGGCACTGCGAAAGGATGTGCTCGCGAAGTGTTACGGCGGCGACATCAGCCGGAAGCGCAAACTTCTCGAGAAGCAGAAGGAAGGCAAGAAGCGCATGAAGCAGGTCGGTGCAGTGGAGATTCCGCAGGAAGCCTTCCTCGCCGTGCTGCAGGTGGACTGACGGTTGGGCGACGCCGCAAGCGTTGCCTCGCCATCGCTCGTCATCCAGACATCGTTTCTGGGGGACGTCGTGCTGACCACGCCGCTGCTCAGCTATCTCGCCGAGCGCGGGCCGGTGGATGTGGTGACGACACCGAGCGGTGGTGCGCTGCTCGAGGGCCATCCCGCTGTCCGGCGCGTGTTTCGCTACGACAAGCGCGGCGCACAGCAGGGATTCGGCGGCCTGCGCGCACTCGCCGAGACACTGCGACACGAGTCGTACGGCGCGGCGTATCTGGCGCAGGGATCATGGCGTAGCGCGGCACTTGTGTGGATGGCGCGCATCCCGAAGCGAGTCGGATTCGATACATCCGGCGGAGCGATGCTGTACTCCGAACGGGTGACGTTTCGCCGTGACTGGCATCACGCGGAACGTCTGTATCGTCTGGCCGCCGACGATCCGCAGGTCGCGCCGCCGACACCGTCGCTGTTTCCGCGAGACGTCGATCGCACAGCCGTCACCACGCTGCTCGCAACGGCGCCGTTCGACGCCGGAAGTACGCCATACATATGTATCGCGCCCGGAAGTGTGTGGGCCACCAAACGCTGGCCCGACTTCGCGCAACTGATCGACGCGCTTCCGACCCGCTTCGGCATCGTGGTCGTGGGTGGCGCAGAGGACCGCGAGCCGGCGCAGGCGATCGTGGCGGTGGCGCCTGGTCGCGTGCTCGATGCCACGGGTCAGCTGTCACTGCTCGCGTCGGCGGAGATGATTCGTCGTGCGTCCGGAATCGTCACCAACGACTCACTCCCGCAGCATCTCGCGAGCGCGATGGGCACTGCGACGGTCACGATCTACGGTCCGACGCTCCCGGCCTTCGGCTTCGGCCCGCTCGCACCTCGCCACGCGATCATCGAGCACGCCCCGGGACTCGAGTGCCGCCCATGCTCGGCGCATGGTCCGCAGCGCTGCCCCCGTGGTCATTTCAAGTGCATGCGCGAGATTACCCCAGCCTCGGTCGCAGCCTCGCTGAGACCGCTGCTGGTGGACTGACCCTTCCCTGCCCTCTCCGCTCATGAGCCCCACGCGCTCCAGCTTCATCATCGGTGTCGATCTCGGCGGCACGAACATCGTCGTCGGCGCAATGCCCGAGGACGGGTCGCGCGAGATCGCGTTCCGTTCGTCACCGACACGCGCCTCCGAAGGCGAAGACTCGGTGGTGGAGCGCATGATCCAGATGATCGAGGACGTGATCGCCGTGACGATGGCGGAGACTGGTGCACCACGCGCGAACTTTCTCGGCGTTGGCATCGGGGCACCGGGGCCGCTCGATCGGGAGCTGGGCATCATCATCACGGCGCCGAATCTCGGATGGAAGATGTTTCCGCTGCGCCAGCGCATTCAGGCTGCGACGGGCCTCAAGACCACGCTGGACAATGACGCCAATTGTGCGACGATGGGCGAAGCATGGACCGGCGCGGCGAAGGGTGCCAAGAACGTGATCGGTGTCACCATCGGCACGGGTATCGGCGGTGGCATCATCATCGACGGCCGCCTCTATCATGGCTCGTCCGACGTCGCCGGCGAAATCGGCCACATGACCATCGATTCCACCGGACGACGCTGTGGCTGCGGCAACTACGGCTGTCTCGAGGCGTACGCGTCGGGCACGGCGATCGCCGAACGTGCGCGCGAAGCGCTGGCGGGCGAAACGGACGGCGTGCTCCTGGCGATGTGTGATGGGCAGCTGTCGAAGGTCACGGCGCAGATGGTGTACAAGGCCGCCAACGAAGGAGACCTCATCGCGGTCGACGTGGTGCGAGAAACCGCGCGGTTTCTCGGTGCGGGCATCGGTGCGCTGCTCAACGTGCTCAATCCGGAAGTCGTCGTGCTCGCGGGCGGCGTCGTGAATGCAGGCGAGGCGTTGTTCGCCCCGCTCAAGGTCGAGATCCGGCGTCGTGCGTTTGCGCCGGCGGTGGATGCGTGTCGCATCGTGCCCGGCATGCTCGGCGGCAGTGCAGGCGTGGTCGGTGCCGTCGCAGCGTTCAAGGCGCAGACCGGCACGTTCGCGACCTCGTGACGCCACTGCGGCGTCGCCGGCTTGGCGTCATCGGCACGTTCGTCTGGGACGTCATTCACGGGCGCGACATCCGCACGGAACCGGTCCAGGAATGGGGCGGCATCACGTACGCACTCTCCGCCCTCGATGCCGCGCTGAGCGACGATTGGGAGATCGTGCCGCTGATCAAGGTCGGCGCCGACCTCTATCCGCAGGCCGGAGAATTCATCGCGTCGCTCAAGCGCGCGGCGCGCGATGCGGCGCTCATCGAAGTGCCGCAGCCGAACAACCGCGTCGAATTGCGCTACGTGAGTGATGAGCGGCGCACCGAGGTGCTCACCGGCGGCGTGCCACCATGGAGCTGGATCGGCTTGCGCCCGCTGCTCGCGGACCTCGATGCGCTGTATGTGAATTTCATCGCCGGCTGGGAACTCGATCTCGAGACGATGCAGTTGCTGCGGCAACAGTTTCAGGGACCGATCTACTGCGACCTGCACTCGAAGCTGCTCGGCATCGATCCGAGTGGTCTGCGCATCCCCGAGGCGATGGCCGATGCGGCGGCGTGGTGCCGTTGCTGCGACGTACTGCAGGTCAACGAAGACGAAATGAACCTCATGGCCGCCGACCCCATGGCGCTGGCCGCCACCGCACTGGCGAGCGGCGTGCATCTCTTGTGCGTCACGCTCGGCAGCAAGGGCGCGGTGTATTTCGCTGCACCGGGATTCACGCGACTCGCTGATCTGGCCACGCCGGTGTCGCAGAATGCGTTCAGCGCCGTCAGTACCGCGCTCGTGCCGATCGATGTGAGCCTGCTCGATGACGATCCTGGCGATCCGACCGGCTGCGGCGACGTCTGGGGTGCAACGCAGTTCTCGCATTTGCTTGCAGGCACTACCTTCACGGATGCCATGCGGCTGGCCCACCGCGCCGCCGCGCGCAACGTCCGGCACCGCGGTGCGACGGGGCTGGCGCACTACCTCCGCGGAGAGCTTGCCCCGTCGTGACCACCATCCTCACCGTGCCACCGTCGCTCGATGACGGCACCTTCGAGTCGTTGCTGCAGCCGCTGTCCGAGCTGGAGCCCGATGCGAAAGTGTTGCTCGATGCGCGGCACACGCGATGGTCGAGTCCCTACGGATTGATCGGCCTGCTGACACTCGCACAGGCGCGCGGCAATCGCCCGCAGTTCTATCCACCCGAAGATCCGAACACCGCCAGCTACTGGGCGCGCGCCGGCTTCTTCCGGCATGCCGAAAAACTGTTCGAGCTCACACGCCCGGTGCCCAGGTCGCGCAGCGGTGACTCGAACTTCTTTCTCGAGATCACGCCCATCGCGCAGACCGAGGATGTGCACATTGTCGTCGAGCACATTCGCGAGCGATCGAAGGCGATCATGGAAACACTCGGCTTCCCGCCAAGCAGCTCACTCGGATTTTCAGTCGTGATGTCGGAGAGTTGCCAGAACATCGTCGAGCATGCGGGCGGTCCGGGCTGGGTGGCGGTGCAGACCTATGACTGGCAGAAGCGATTGGGACGGCGCGTGGTGGTGATCGCCGTCAGCGACAGCGGTGTCGGATTCCGGCAATCACTCGGCCTGACGCGGGCACCGTCCGATCGCTGGGACGATGGCGCGGCGCTCGAGGCCGCAGTGCTCCGAGCGACGAGTCGCTTCCGCGATCCGGGACGCGGCCAGGGCCTGGCAGGTATCCGCAAGTACATGGGCAAGTGGGATGCGAAACTGACCGTTCGCAGTGGAACAGCGCGTATCGGTATCATCCCCAAATGGGATGATGACCAGCCGCTCGTCGAACACCTTCCCGCGTTCGCAGGAGCGCAGTACCAGATGATCATTCCACAGGCAGTGCAGGTCTGATGCTGACGCCGATGCCGCTCGACCTTCGCATGGCGCTCGCGCTGGCCGAATGTGACCTGTATTCGAACCTCGTCACGCGTGCGACGGGGCGCGCCGTGCGCGGACAGCTCGAGTCGATGCTGAGTGAGATGCCGGGTCAGCGTCTCGCGGTGCTGGACTTCACGCATGTCGGCGTCCTCGATTTCAGCTGCGCCGACGAGATCGTCGCGCAGCTGTTGCTGCGTTTCGGCGCGGGCCTTCCCGCGCATGCACCCGCCCCGCATCCGCCCAGCTACTTCATGTTCCGCGGCCTCGCCGAGGCACATCTCGAAGCGCTCGAACCGGTGCTCGAGCGGCATGGCCTGGCGCTGGTCGCCGAGGCGATCGATGGATCGATGCGACTTGTCGGCATGGTGGAACCGGCGGAACACACGGCGTGGCAGCTGGTGCTGCTTTCCGGTGGCGGTGACGTGGACGCGATCGCGTCATTTGCCGAGGTCCGGAGTATGGATCTGCACGCGCAACTGGTCGCGCTGGCCCGTCGGCGTCTCGTGATCCAGACACCCGCTGGCTTCCACCCCCTGCGTCATCACTGAGCCTCGGTCCCGATGCGACGTCCGACAGATCTCTACAATCCACCGCTGCAGGTGGTCGGCTTCGTCGGAACGCGGCGCGGCGACGAAGAACGCGGGCCCGCAATCAGCCTCAACCGCGAGGAAGCGGCGCTGCGTTTACTCGCGGACGGTGAGCTCGTCTTCCTTCACGGGCCGCGGCGCAAGGAGCTGGCACCGGTCATCATCGATGACGAGGTGCCGCGCGGTGGCGTCGTCGTGCGTGACATCGCCGGGGTGATGGTGAGCGATGTCATCAAGCTCGTGAAGCCGGACATGGATCGTGGGCCGGGTCCGGCGCGTACCGAACTGCTGGGATAAGGCGACCGAATGACTGACGATTCACCACGTCCGATGCACTTCGCGACGCGTGCCGTGCACGCGGGCCGCGTGTCCGACGGCCTCGGTTCCGTGGCGCCGCCGCTGGTGCAGGGCGTGAACTTCGAGCAGCCGCGCGGCGTGGCATCCGTGCCGCGCTACACTCGCTACAACAACACGCCGACGATCGTGCTGGTGCAGCAGCGTCTTGCATCACTCGAAGGGTCCGAAGCCGCCGTGTGCCTGTCGAGTGGCATGGGCGCCACGTCGTGCGCGATGCTGGCGCTGCTCCGACCTGGCGATCACCTGCTCAGCAGCGCCTGGATCTATGGCGGCACACATCGCCTCTTCACGGAAGAGCTGCCGAAGATGGGGATCGAGGTCACGTTCGTCGATCCGCTCGAATCACGCGGCTGGCGACTCGGCATGAAGGACAACACGCGCGCGATCTTCGTCGAGACACCGGTGAATCCGACCTGTCGCGTGCTCGACCTGAAGCCGATCAGTGCGCTGACGCGGGAACTGGGCGTTGCGCTGGTGGTGGATTCGACGTTCGCGAGCCCGGTCAACCTGCGCCCGCTCGAGCATGGCGCCGACATCGTCATCGCGTCCACGACCAAGTACCTGAACGGCCATCATGACATGCTCGGTGGCGCGGTGTTCGGCTCGCAGGCCTACATCGATGAAGTGACGCAGAAGATGATGGTGTGGGGCCAGGCGCCGGATCCGTTCGCGTGCTGGCTGCTCGAGCGCGGCCTGAAGACGCTGCACATCCGCGTGCAGCGCCAGAATGAGAACGCGATGGCGCTCGCGCAGTGGTGCGAGGCACATCCGGCGTTCGCGAAAGTGCACTACCCCGGCCTGCCGTCGCACGCCGATCATGCACTCGCTGCCAGCACGATGGATGGATTCGGCGGCATGCTGTCGCTCGAGCTGGTCGGCGGTGCGGCGGCCGCGGATCGCATGGTCGAGAAACTCGCGCTGGTGCTGCATGCCGTCTCGCTTGGCGGTGTCGATACGCTGATCTGTGAACCGCGCTTCAGCTCCCACGCCCACATGACGTCCGGGCAGCGGGCCGAGATCGGCATTCCCGACGGCTTCCTGCGCGTCAGCGTCGGCATCGAGGACGTGCGCGACATCATCGCGGATTTCTCCCAGGCGCTGGCGTGAGCAGCGGGCCGACGATCATCAAGTTCACCAGTGTGAGCAAGTCGTGGGCTCGCGGCAGCGGCGGCCTGCAGAAGGTGAGCTTCGCCGCGGCAAAGGGTGAGTTCGTGTTCCTGACTGGTCCGAGCGGTGCCGGCAAGAGCACGATCCTCAAGCTCTGCTACATGGATGAATTGCCGTCGGCCGGTGAAGTGCGCGTCAGCGGCGTCAGCTCGCTGAGCACGAAACGCACCGAAATCTCGCGGCTGCGTCGCACGCTCGGCATCGTGTTCCAGGACTTCCGCCTGCTCGAGGATCGGACCGCGTGGGCCAACGTCGCGTTCGCACTCGAAGTGACCGGTACACATCACAAGGCGATCCCGCCGCGTGTGCAGAAGGTGCTCGAACGAGTCGGCCTCGGGCCGAAGATGCAGGCCATGCCGTCGGAGCTCTCGGGTGGCGAACAGCAGCGCGTGGCGATCGCGCGCGCGCTCGTCAACGATCCGTTCGTGCTGCTGGCCGACGAACCGACGGGCAACCTCGATGATCGCGCCAGTCGCGCCGTGTTTCAATTGCTCAAGGACATCAACACCAGCGGTACCGCCGTGATGATGGCGACGCACGACCTGGATCTCGTGCGCAACAGCGGCTTCCGGTCGCTCGAACTCAACAAGGGTGCACTCGTCTACGACTCGTCCGACGCCCCGTTGCCGGAAAAGGAGCACTGATGAGCCTCGCCCTGCGTGAAGTCTGGACGGCGTTCCGTCGCGCTCCCGGTCTCGGCGTACTGAGCGTGTTCACCGTCGCGTTCTCGCTGTTCGCCTTCGGCCTCTTCGGCCTCGTCGCGTACAACACACGCCTCGCACTCGAGCGGCTCGAGGAACGGGTCGAGATCCGCGCGTACGTCACGGAGGGGACCGAGACCGATGCCGTGGCCGCCGCAGTCGGCGACATCCGTGCGTTTCCCGAAGTGTCGAACGTGACGTATGTCTCGCCCGACGATGCGCTCAAGAAGGCACGCATCGAAATGGCGGAATTCAAGGACGTGTTCGAGCCGGAGTTCCTGCCCGCGTCGCTCGAGGTGCGCCTCAAGCCCGGTAATCGTGACCCGGATCAGGTGAAGGCCGTGGCACGGCGCCTCAACGGCTATCCGTTCGTGGATGACGTGCGTTACGGCGAGGAGTGGGTGCAGAAGTTCTACAGCGTGCGTCGCGCTGCGACGGCGGCCGGCATCATCCTCGGCATCGCCTTCGCGTTCGCTGCGATGATCATCATCGGGTCCACGATCCGGACATCGGTGCTCGCACGCTCGCGCGAGATCGGCATCATGCGACTCGTCGGTGCGACCGATGGATTCATCCGCGCGCCATTCCTGATCGACGGCCTGCTCAAGGGCCTGATCGGCGGCATGATGGCAGTGACGCTGATGTGGGTCACACGCGCCGCACTGACGGCGACGGTGTTCGCGTTCCAGTTCTTCCCCACGCCCGTGCTGCTGCTCGGCATACTCGTCGGCGCGGTGATCGGCCTGCTGGGCAGCGCCCTGTCGGTCGGTCGGCAGCTCAAGCGCGTGTGACCGCAGTGCCGCGCTGGTGTGGGCGTCCTGCGCCTCCGACGACCGCGGCACTCGTGGTCGCGGTGCTTATGCTGGCCGTCGGGCCACGTTCGGCCGCTGCGCAACAGGTGCCGGCGTCCCAGCGTATCGCAGCGCAGCGTGCGGAGCTCGACCGCATCCGCAATGAACGCGCGGCGTTGCAGCGCCGCATGCAGGAGCTGCAGGGCACCGTGCACGATCTCTCGGAAGAGAAGCGCAACCTCGCGCTGCAGGCCGAGGCGACCGCCCGCGCGGTGCGTACGCTCGACACGCAGCTCGAGGGAATCCAGGACGAGGTGCTCGACGCGACGTCGAGCCTCGCCAGCGCCGAAGATGAACTCACGACCAAGCGCGCGGTGCTGCAGCGTCGGTTGCGCGATGTCTACAAGCGCGGCCCACTCTACAATCTCGAAGTGCTGCTCTCCGCCGAAAGTTTCGGTGGGCTCGTGGCGCGCTACAAGGTGCTGCACGCGCTCACGCTACGCGATCGCACGCTGGTGTCGAGCGTCGAGCGCCTGCGTGACCAGATCGCCCGCCAGCGTGGCCAGATGGTGCGACTGCAGGAGGACATCGAACGCAGCAAGCAGGAGAAGGCGCAGGAGGAGGATCGCCTGCGCTCACTCGAGGCGCAGCGTGGCCGCAGCATCTCTGTCGCGCAGCAGCAGACGCAGGTGGCGCGCAACCGACTCGCGGAAATCGAACGCTCCGAAGGGCGCGTGCGGGGTGTGATCGCGAACCTCGAGGAAGTGCGACGACGCGCCGAGGCAGCTGCCGCCGCGGCGGCATCGAGCGCGCCGGCACCGACGGT
>JACMLX010000260.1 GCA_014379355.1 Gemmatimonadaceae bacterium | reverse complement strand
GGCCTGGCGGCGGCGGGGGTGGTCAGCGTCCGCCGGCAGCCGGTACGCCGCCTGCTGGAGGTCGTGGAGCCGCGCCGGTGGGGGCCTCGCTGCCTGACGAGTTCAATGCCGAACTCACGCTCCTGCTGCGTAAGAACATGACGGTCGGGCAGATCCGCGATTTCCTGTCCGGCGAGTTCACGCCGCTGCCGCTGGCGGATGTGATGGCGGTGCTGCGTGTACGTGAAGCGCGTGGTCAGATCCGGCTGGTGCCGAGGGGCAAGGCAACGCGCTGAGTCCGTCGCGGCATGAGCATAGGGGGGGCAGGCGCACGTGCAGCCTGGCCCCTCGCTGCTTCCGGGGCGTGACGTCAGTTGATCTTCGCGCGGGTGTGCAGCGCCACGGCGGAGCGACGTGTCAGCGTGATGCTCGCGCTGCCGTCGACTGCCACAACGATCGGCGCCCCGCTGCAGGTTGCAGGCGTTGCACCGGATGATGGTGTGAAGGTGAACTGTGCAACGTTGCAATAGCCGCCAGCCGGCAGTCGCGTCGGCAGCACATCGGTGCCGTCGGTCGCACTGGTGCTGATGGCGACGAAGCCGGCGCCGTCGCGACAGAACGCGACACGATTCGCGTCGGCGTTGATCCTGAAGTCGCCGCGACCGCAGTTGGATGTCGGAGCGCCAGCCGCGGCACGCCGGAACGCCACCATGTTCGCGATTGCCGGTCGGCGATGTTCGCAGATCCATTGCGTCGGCTGGACGCTCCCGAAGGTGACGGTGCATTTCGACGAGCCATCGGGATTGAAGCTGCCGATGGTGTTGCCATTGCCGTCCGACGGCGGGCCGGCGTCGCGCGAAAGCTGCCCGGATCGATCGACGCCGTACCCGGACATCAGGCTCGGGTAGCCCTGCCCATGGCCGAGCATCATCACAGCTGCCACTTCGTAGGTCGAGTCGGCGTAATAGAGTGCCGATCCGCGTTGTGTGTCGTGGTTGTCGATGAAGACGACACTCTTGTCGGAGGGCAGCAGTTCGCTGGTGAACGCGTTCAGCGCGCCCCAGAGTGTGTAGCCGCCGCGGCCATAGAATGCGTCGCTGATGCGATTGCCATACGTGAAGTCGGTGATGTCCGTCGCACCGCCCGACGCGAATCCGACGCCGTAGTATTGCTGCGGTGTGACGGCGTCGCCGGAACCGGCGATGATCTCGAGAAACACGAATGGCTTCGCACGCCCGGCTGCGGTGGCCGCGGTGTTGACGCGCGTCAGTATGGCCTCGAGATCCGCGGCAGGCACATGTTTCGCCGCGTCGACCCGGAAGCCGGCGATGCCAAGGTCATTCAGTGCGATCAGGTAGTTCGCGATGCGGCCGCGCACTGCCTCCGATTCCGTCGCGAGATCAGACAGGCCGACCAGTTCACAGCCTTGCACCTGCTGCTGCACCGCATACGAGTCGATACTGCAGCCGTTGTGGAAATCCAGCTGCGAGTATGGCACCGAAGGGTAGTTGTATTTCGTGTACACGGTGCCGGCACTGCCGGTGCCACTGCCGGCCGTCATGTGATTGATCACCACGTCGGCATAGATGTCGACACCGACGGCCTTGCAGCGCTGCACCATGTCCTGCAGTTCAGCAGCGGTGCCGGAGCGCGACTGATCGAGCTTGTAGCTGACGGTCTGATACCGCTGCCACCACGGAAAGAATGCCCCCGAATTGCGGACGATCGCATGTTCCGATGGCGGTGAGATCTGCACACCCTTGAAGCCGCGCGGGCCGAGCCAGGCTTCACACTCACGCGCGATGTCGGCCCACTTCCACTCGAAGAGGTGAACGAACACATCGCCTGCGGCGGCGCGACCACTCGAGACGTACGACTGGCCCAACACGGGAGGTTGCACGACCGGCGGGGTCGGCGTTCCTGGCGTGACCGGTCCGGCAGTGTCGGATCCACCACCACAGGCAGTGACGAGGGAGAGCGTGGCGACCGCGGCGCCGAAAGACATTCGATTCATGACGCGAACGAACATCCGGCGCGCACCGTGCGTCAAGGCGATCATGTCCACTGGCGCCACGGATATGGCCATCGGTAGCGTTCCGGCATGACGACGATTGCCGCGGTGCAGATGGTGTCGACCGCTGATGTGACGGAGAACCTGGCCACGGCGACTCGCCTGGTGTCGCACGCGGCAGCGGCCGGTGCGACATTCGTCTCGCTGCCGGAATATTTCTGCCTGATCGATCGCGATGCAGATCGGTTGCGCATCGGAGAGCGGGCAGGCGATGGGCCGATTCAGCAGCGCCTCGCCGACATCGCCAGGCACCACAAAATCTGGCTGCTCGGCGGCACCGTGCCGATTCGCACCGATTCCAGTACCCACGTGCGCAACGCCAGCTGTCTGTTCGCACCGGACGGGTCGCTGGCCGCGCGCTATGACAAGATCCACCTGTTCGCGTTCGACAACGGCCGCGAGGGGTACGACGAAGGGGCGGTGCTCGAGGCTGGTGATACGCCTGTCGTCGCGGACGTCGCCGGACTGCGCGTCGGGCTGAGCGTCTGCTACGATCTTCGTTTTCCCGAGCTCTATCGTCAGATGACCTTTGCCGATGCTGCGTCGCCACTCGACCTGATCTGTGCGCCGTCGGCATTCACATTTGCGACCGGATCCACGCATTGGGAGCTGCTGCTGCGCGCGCGCGCGGTCGAGAATCAATGCTACGTCATGGCGGCAGCGCAGGGTGGTGTGCATGTCACTGGCAATCGCACGTGGGGCCATAGCATGATCGTCGATCCGTGGGGCGACGTGCTCGCCTGTCTCGATGAGGGCGAAGGTGTCGTCCTCGCGACGATCGATCCGGTGCGCATCGCAGCCGTCCGGTCGCAGCTGCCGGCGCTGGCACATCGGAAGCTGCAAGGGTCGGTCGTGCCGCAGGCCTGAACTAGATTTCGGTCATGTACCCTGACACGGAAAATCACATCGGCGAAGCGGTCGCGTTCGACAACCGATTCGTTCGCGACCTGCCGGGCGATCCGGACACGACGAATGAACGTCGTCAGGTGCTGCATGCGTGCTGGAGTTCCGTGTCGCCGACGCCGGTGAAGGCACCACGCACGATCGCTGTCGCGGACGATGTGGCATCGATGGTCGGATTCACGCGCGCCGACATCGACGCGCCGGAGTTTGCCCGGGTTTTCGGCGGCAATGCACAGCTGCCCGGCATGCAGACGTACGCCGCCTGCTACGGCGGCCATCAGTTCGGCAACTGGGCCGGTCAGCTCGGCGATGGTCGTGCGATCACGCTCGGCGAGACCGTGAACGCGGGCGGTGAACGATGGGAGCTGCAGCTCAAGGGCGCGGGCCCGACGCCCTACTCGCGCACGGCGGATGGACGCGCCGTGTTGCGCTCATCGATCCGAGAGTTTCTCTGCAGTGAGGCGATGTTTCACCTCGGCGTACCGACCACGCGTGCATTGTCGCTGGTTGCGACCGGCAATCTGGTCATCCGCGACATGTTCTACGACGGGAACGCGCGCCTGGAGCCGGGGGCGATCGTGTGTCGTGTCGCGCCGTCGTTCATCCGATTCGGGAATTTCGAGATCTTCACCGTGCGTGACGATCTCACCGTGCTGGAGCGCCTCGTCGATTTCACGATTGCGCGTGACTTTCCGCACATCACCGGCACGGTGCCGGAACAACGGGCGGCGTGGTTCCGGGAAGTCTGTGAACGCACGGCAGTCATGATCGTGCACTGGATGCGCACGGGCTTCGTGCACGGCGTGATGAATACGGACAACATGTCGATCCTTGGCCTGACCATCGACTATGGCCCGTACGGCTGGCTCGATGACTACGATCCGGACTGGACACCGAACACAACCGACGCTGGCGGACGACGGTATCGCTACGGCCAGCAACCGGCAGTGGCGCAATGGAACCTGGTGCAACTCGCGAATGCCATCGCGCCGCTGTTCGAGTCGACGGCGCCGTTGCAGGCCGGACTCGATCACTATGTGGCCGAGTATCAGCAGCGCTTTGCGCAGATGACGAGCGCCAAGTTCGGCTTTCTCGAGAATACCGCTGACGCGCAGTCGATCATGGGTGAGGCGTATGCGCTGCTGCAGGAGTGCGAGCTGGACTACACACGCTTCTTTCGCGCGCTTGGCGACCTGCCGGAGACACTCGCCGCGCGCGACGATGTAGTCGGGCTGCTGGGTGACATTTCGTATGACGTGGCAAGGCTCGACGTCCACCGCGCGTCACTCGATGACTGGACACGACGCTGGCACGCGAGCCTGCAGTCGCCGCGTGACACACATGCCGGACGGCGTTCACGCATGCACGCGGTGAATCCTCGGTTCGTGTTGCGAAATTACATTGCCCAGCAAGCGATCGATCAGGCCGAAGCGGGTGACGAAGCCATGATTCACACGCTGCTCGAGGTATTGCGCCGGCCGTACGACGAGCAACCGGGGCACGACGCGCTGATGCAGCGACGCCCCGAATGGGCGCGCAACAAGGCAGGTTCGTCGATGCTGTCGTGCAGTTCGTGAAAGCCTGACTGATCACCACTCAGGTACGTCCGACCAGCGTGAGGCAGCGGCGTCCTATAACTCGGCGTCGGCCTCGATCTCCACCAGGTAGGCCTCGCCGATCAGCTTCGCCTGCACCATCGTGTTCGCCGGCAGGATGTGACCGAAGCGCTCGCCGAGTGCACGCGCGATCGGTTCCCACTGCGTGATGTCGGACACGAATACTCGCGTGCGCACGACCTGCTCGAGTGTTCCGCCAAGCGAGATGATTGCGCCTTCGATCTTGTCGAGCGCGAAGTGTGTCTGCGCAGCGGGATCGTTGCCGCCGATGTCGCGCGACCCGTGCGTGGATGTCGTGCCGGACACGTGGATGCGATTACCGATGCGTGTCGCCCGGCTGTAGCCGGCCAGGGGTTCCCATGTCGTGCCACTCAGGCAATACGAGCGGGCGTCACTGACACGATGCACGGCAAACGGCGTGGGGAACGCCTCGACGTGGTGACTCAGGTCACCCGACGCGGTCAGGTATGGCGGCCTGCGATATTCATCGCCACACTCGCCGGGAATGGGTGTCAGGGTGGCAAGCACATCACGCAACGCGGTGCGATCTGCCTCGTCGAAGCGCAGGCTGGCGATGCGTGCGTTGTCGTCGATGTGTGCCCGTTCGCCGAGGCGCGCGCCGACGATGATTCCGGCGACGGCGGGGACGTCGAGGATGTGACGGCACGCGACGTTGGAGATGGAGACGCCGTGCTTGCCTGCGATCTGTGCGGCCACATCGAGCACACGCTGCAAAGCGCTCCAACCACCGGCGGCCTGCATGAAGCGGCCGTACTTCATCAACGACCACGTCTTCAGGTCGTGCTTCGGCGGCTCGGGTCGTGCCTGCCACCGCGCCGAGAGCAGCCCACCGGCGACGGTGCCGTACGCGAGCAGCTTCACGCCATACTGCGCGCAGACGGCGGACAGCCCACCCGCCGCGCGCTGATCGAGCAGCGAGAAGGACACCTGATTGGTCAACACCGGGATGCCGCTTGCCACCGCGATGCGCAGATGCGCGGCATCGAAGTTCGTGACACCGACATGACGGATCAATCCGTCGCGCTTCAGGTCATTGAGATATGTGAGTGCATCGAGCCAGTGTGCGTCGGCGAATGTCCACGCGTGAAACTGCATCAGGTCGATGGGCTTGCCGCGATGTCGTTCCACCGCGCGTTCAACGGCGATGCGCACATCGTCCCTCGACACGGGCCCCGGCTTCGGCACCCACTTGGTGAGCAGCTGCGTGGGTATTCCTGCATGTGCGCTCCGATACAGGCCGGCGATCAGCTCTGCAGAGCCGTAGTGATCGGCCATGTCGAACGTCGTGAAGCCCGCGTCGACATACGGCGTCATCGACTCGGCCGTCGCCGCCAGGTCCAGCGTCCTGCCATCGCGCTCCATGTCCGCGATCTGCCAGAGGCCCGTCACCACGCGCGAAATCTCGAGGTCCGGTGCAAGCGTGAATCGTTCAGCTGTCGAGGGCATGGCGATGTCAGTCAGGGGGCAGTTCAGCGAAGATGGCATTCACGTTCACGCCGCGGCGACGCAACGCGGATACCTCGCGAAGAAAAATCACGGTCGCGACGCACATCACCAGGATCCACACGGGAGTCGAGCGGAAATACCACGCGGCGACCGGCGCTGTGAGATCCTTCCACGTGTGCACGGCGAGAAAGGTGCCGAGCACGACGATGCCAAGGCTCGAAACGATCACTTGCGCGCCACGATTCGGCAGCACGCGCACGTCGCGCGCGATTCGCGGATTGCGGCGAGGGAGCGTCAGCACGGACACACACATCAGGATGTAGTTCGCGAGCATGGCCGTGACGAGTATGTCCACGCCAAGAAAGAAGTCACCCGCGAGGTGGCACCCGAGAATCGCGACCGTGGCCATCGTCGCGCTGGCGAGAATGGCGATGTGCGGCGTGCGATGTCGCGGGTGCAGTGTTGCGACGACGCTCGGGAAGATTCCGTCCTCGGCCCACGCGAACATCAGGCGTGACACCGACAGCAGCATCGCTGGCACGTCCTTCGCCAGCGCGACCGCGCCACCGGCGACGATCACCACCGTCCATCCGGCCGGCAGGACATAGCCGAGGAGGCCGGGTGCGTTCACCGTGCGCGTGACGGACTGCTCTGCCACGTACTGCCACGGCACCGCGTGATACACCGCCGCTGCGAACAGCATGTAGAACGTGCTCGCGAGGAGAATCGCGAGACCGATCGCGAGTGGCAGCGTGCGATTCGGGTTCTTCGCCTCGCCGCCCGCCTGGGCTATCGCGTCGAAGCCGATGTAGCCGCTGAACAGTACCGTCGCCGCGGTGAAGAACACGCGCAGGCTGGGTGTGTCACTCACCTGCTGCGGCAACGCGCGACCTTCCTTAACCAGTACCGCGCGCGCGAAGTCCGCATGAGTGAACAGGAATCCGGCGACGATCACCACGCCGCCGAGCACGAACGTCAGGCCAAGCAATGGTACGAGGATTCGTTCGTAGGACTTGATGCCGAGAATGTTCACGGCGGTGAACGCCCACAGCACGGCCAGCGGAATCGCGAGACGCATGGCACCGGAGTCGAGCGTCGCCGAGACACCCTGCCACTGCGCGGCGATCGCGATGTCGCGGAGAAACGGCACCAGCACGTACGACACTACGCCGATCGCGACGCAGAGCGCGAACCACTGCGAGAAACTGGCGATGAAGCCGAGGTACGGGTTGAGCGCACGCGAGGCGTAGACGTAGCTGCCGCCGGCACGTGGCATTGCCGACGCGAGGATGGAATACGCCAGTCCGGCGAAGAACGCCGGTACCGCGGCGAACAGAAACGCGGGCAGCACCCACGCGCCGATCCCGGGCACGTTCCGCTGGATCATGAACGGGATGATGTTGATCCCGGCGCCGACCATCGACGCGATGCCAGTCGCCGTAAGGGCGACGAGGCCCATGTCGCGCGCGAGGCCGGATCGGCGCGTGGGGTTGTCCTGAGCAGTTGGCGAAGTCATCTGACGCAATTCTATCGAACTGCGTGCCCGCGCGTGATTCTGCGTGGCGGTTGGCGAGTCGACGCCGTCAGCGCCGCTCGGTCGCCTCGCGCGAATGCGCCACTGCCGGCTCATACAAAGGAGCACCGAGCGCGCTGGACGAGCGCTGCAGGTTCGCTGTCATCGCCTGCGTCAGAAAGCGCTGTCCTTCGCCGATTCGCTCCACCTCGACCGCGACGGCATCGATCGCGCCATCCATTTGCTCAACGCGTGCACGTAATGCCGCGAGCTCGGCCAACTCGGCTTTTGAGGGTGCGCGCTTCGGGGCGATGAAGCGCCGCGCCAGCTGAATCACGACCGGCATCAGCAGGAGGAACGTGAAGAAGATCACGGTATTCGGGTTCGCGCGCGCGAGGAGCCCGGGGCGCTCGCCGCTTGGCATCGTCGCAATTGCGTCATTGCGATTCGATCCCGGTTCAGCCGGCGCATTCGCCAACTGTTCCGAATTCGCCGCGATATCGCGCTCGAGCGAGATCAGTCGCTGATCGAGCTGGTCGAGCCGTTGCTGGAGCCCCGGGCGCTCGGAGGCCCGCGTGTCATCATTCCGCAACTCGCCCGCCACTTCGTCGCGCCGATGCTGGACCGACTCCAGCTGCTTCGTGAGCGCTGTGCGACGCGCGCGCAGAAACACAGCCTGTTCCTGAGAGATTGGCGCGATGGGTACGGCCGGCGCACTGGTCGTGGTCGAAACGCCAGTCGGCGCAGGTGTCGCGCTTGCTGGAGCCTGCGCGTCGGAAGCGGTGGTCTGCGGCATGATGCGAGTACGGTCGCCGCCCGGGGCCGGTTTCGCTACCCCGCCGAGTGAGGGTGCGCCGGAATCCGATACCCGGACGCCGCTGAGTCGTCCCGGACACGGAAGCGCGGCCTGGATGCAGAGGCGGCGCGCCCATTCTGCAGCCTCGAATCAGCGGTCGTTCCGACCGCCGTGCACGCCCCACCCGGCCGCACGGCCACAGCCGTATCGTCATTTGTCCATTCTGCTTCGGCGTCCTCCACCCAGGTGCCGGCGCGGCTTCACGCTGCTCGAGCTCCTCGTGGTGCTTGTGCTGCTGGGGCTTGGCGCGGCGTTCGTGTTGCCCACGCTGCGGCTTCCAGCGCGGCCTGCGGGAGGCGGGGGACCGCTCGAGCGCGCCAGAGCCACGGCCCTCCGCCGCGGCGAGTCGGTGCGTCTGTCCATCACGGCCGATGGCCTCTGGTCTGTCCGCGCTACTGCCGACACTGGCGGAACGATCCTCCTCTCCGGCACCACGGCAGTCACGCCCGATGCCGGAGCGGCTCAATCCATCGTGATCACCGCACTCGGGGCCTGTCTGCCCGAGGGCGGTCAGTCTGTCGGTACCGGCGCGTGGGATCCCGCGCGGTGTGCCGCGGACCGCCACTGATCGTCGGGAACAGATGACGCTCCTCGAATCCATTGTCGCACTCGTGATCCTCGGCCTCGCGGCCGTGGGATTTCTCGAGCTTTTCCAACGTGCCAGCGTCGCCACACGCGACACGGCGAGCTGGTCGCGCGCGGTGGCCGTCGCAGAGTTGTCGATGGAGCAGGCGATCCTGCGGGTGGGCAGCTCGCGCGACACCGTCGACGGTATGGGCCGTCGCATCGAGATCCGACCTTGGGCAAACGGATTGCGCGAGATCGTGGTGACGGTCGACGTGCCGCCGCCCGCGGGCGCGAGTGTCGTGTTGCATCGCCTGGTGACCGGACGATGATGGTGCGCCGCGGATTCACCCTGATCGAAGTGATGATTGCGCTCGTCATCGGGAGCGTCGTCGTGACGCTCGCGTACGCAACGCTGCGCGCCGGAATGGACACGCAGGCACGTGTGGCCGATGCGCGCGAGGCCGATGCCTCGACCACCGCATTCCGCGCGATGCTCGCCGATGCGCTTCGTCATGCGGTTCCGGCCGACGCGCGTTCGGTGCGTGGTCTTCACACCGAGGCTGACGGCAGTGGACGCGCCACGACGCTGGCATTCGTGTCACGAGGGATCACGGCGCCCCTCGGCGGCGGTGACTCCTGGAACGTCGAGCTGAGCGCTGATTCGAGCGGCGTGGTGCTGTATGCGTCATCGATCGATGCGGTGCGCGTGCCGCTTCGACTCGTTGCACGCGGCCCGCGCACGTTTGCACTGCGGTTTCTCGCCACCGACGAGACCAGCTGGCGCACGGCGTGGGATGACCCGACGCGATTGCCGGCTGCAATCGAGGTGCGCTTTCTCGATCGTGATGGCCGCGACACGATGGCGGCGCTCGTCGCACGCACCGCCGCTGTGGGAGGCGTGTGATGTCGAAGACGACTGCGCGCCGCGGGGTGGCCCTGATTCTCGTGCTGTGGATGATCGTGATTCTGGGCGGGATTGCGGCCGCCGTGACGGCCGGTTCGCGCTGGACCACCGACGTGACATCGAACGCCCGCGCGCGCACGATCGCACGCTACGCTGCGGAGAGTGGCATCGTCGCGGCCACCACGGCGCTCCAGGTCTCGATGGACGCGGCCGGCGACGACCTGACGAAGCGCCGCGCGACGCTGAACGATGCGGACCACGCATTGGGTGAGCACGCGAGCTTCGAGATGGGCGATGCCAGTGTGCGTGTCGTGATGGTCGATGTGAGCGCGCGCCTGGATGTGAACGCGGCGCCGGAAGAAGCGCTCGCGGCGTTGTTGGCGCGCGCGGGCGATGCGCGCCAAGCCGCTGATGCGGCACGCGCCATCCGGCGACATATCGATTCGATTCCCGGACAGGCCAACCTCCTGCAGTCGTTGGACGAAGTCGCAGGCCTGGCAGGTGTCGGCGAACGGTTGATCAGTGCCGCGGCCCCGTGGCTGACCGTCGATGGTGACGGACAGGTCAATCGCCTGACAGCCCCACCGGTCGTGCTCAACGTGGCACGCGGCAGTCTGATCGACGAACCGTCGCGCGTCCTCCTGATCGCCCGTGGTTGGCAGCGCGGTCATCCGCTCACCCACGAAGTGCAGGCCGTGTACGCCGTGCAGGGCAACCAGCTGGCGTTCGTGCGCTGGCGGGAGCGCGACCTGTGAGCGGGCTGGCCGGCATCGAGATCGGGCGCGAGCGTGTGCGCGCCGTCGTGCGCTCACGCGGTGGAACACTGCACACGTACGAGATGCCGTGTGCGACCGAGCGACTCGACGAGGTGGTCGCGCAACTCTTCGCGGCCGCGGGTGACGTCCGCGCGATCGGACTCGCGATCGGACTCGCGCATCTGCATGTGAAACAGGTCAAGCTGCCGCCCGTGGCGCATGCCGCACGCAAGCAGATGCTGGCCGTCGAACCTGAACGCTGGTTCGCTGTCGCACAGGGATCGCCAACCGCCGTGTCGCTCACGCCGGGCGGCGACATCGCACTCGCGGCCGATGGCGCGTATGTCGATGCATGTGTGCGCGCCTTCTCGAAATGGGCGCCCGTGCAGCGCGTGGAAGGCGCACCGATCGCCCTCGCACGCGCGCTCGACGCAGCCGGACATCGCACGACGATGGCTGCGATCGACGCCGCGCCTGGCGAAGTCGGGCTCGTGGAAACGCTGGATGGCGCACTGCACACCGTGCGTCGCGCGCGCGCCTCCGACCTGGCGGCGCCGGCCGCGTC
>JACMLX010000259.1 GCA_014379355.1 Gemmatimonadaceae bacterium | reverse complement strand
GTACCTGGGGGCAGCAGCTGCGGGATTTTCGTGGGCACGGCGCCGGCACCCGCCGGCATGCCCGGCGGCACACCCGACGGCGTGCCGATCTGCTGGCCCTGAGTCACACCTCAGCGAACTCGACCTCAACGGAGCGGCAATGGTCGAGACTGCCATATGGCATTACGCGAGGGTCGCTGCGAAAAGCGGTGCCCTCGGCACGGGGCGTCACAGCATGAACTTTTCTAACTTGTTGTGACGCAGCGAGTTGTGTGTGACAAAGCGTACGGCAACACCTTTGCCATGATAGTGGCCGAGCCGACTGGCGCTGTGCCTGGCGGTGACCGGTCTCCCACTATGGAGTTGTGCATGCGAAGCAGCATGAAGAAGGGCTTCACCCTGATCGAACTTCTGATCGTTGTCGTCATCATCGGCATTCTCGCCGCAGTCGCGATCCCGAAGTTCTCGAACACCAAGCAGCGCGCTTCGCGCTCGGCCGGCATCGCCGACATGCGTAACCTCGCGACGGCGCAGGAAGGTTTCTTCGCTGACTCGAGCCGTTATGCCGCGATTGCCGACACGGGCACGGGCACTGGCAAGATGACTTTCACGCCGTCGAACGGCAACACCGCACTGACGCTGGTCGCCACGGCGACGGGCTGGAGCGGCCGCGTGACGATCCCGGGCGCACAGGCCTGCGGTATCTTCTCTGGTACGGCAGCCCGTCCGACGGGTATGCCGGCGACCAACCCGGACGGCGTCCCGGTCTGCTGGTAATCGCTTGAAGGCGGTCGGCTTCGGCCGGCCGCTACTCGGCCCGGCCCGCTCACGCGGGTCGGGCCGAGTGTCGTTTTCCGATATGCCGCAGATTGCACGGATTGTGGCAGGATACAACACCACGGTCCAGTCCGGTAAACGTCTGGCGCCGTCTAACTGATTGCACGGCAGTCACTTGGCTGGAAATTGCCGATGGGCTGATCTCTTGCTGAATTGTGAGTCGAGTCCAGCGGGAGGTCGCCCGTCGGGCCCGTCCAATCCTCTTCCCCGAAGGAGTACGCTCCATGCGACGTAGCATGAAAAAGGGCTTCACGCTGATCGAACTGCTGATCGTGGTCGTGATCATCGGCATCCTCGCCGCTGTCGCCATTCCGAAGTTCTCGAACACGAAGCAGCGTGCGTCACGCTCGGCCGGCATCGCCGACATGCGCAACCTGGCCACGGCACAGGAAGGCTTCTTCGCCGACTCGAGCCGTTACGCCGCGATCGCAGACACAGGCACGGGGTTGGGCAAGATGAATTTCACGCCGTCGAACGGAAACACCGCGCTGACGCTGGTTGCGACGGCCACCGGTTGGAGCGGTCGCGTGACGATCCCGGGCGCACAGGCCTGCGGAATCTTCTCGGGTACCGCCGCACGTCCGACAGGTATGCCGGCGACGAACCCGGACGGCGTCCCGGTCTGCTGGTAATCGCCACGGCTGGCTGACAGTGCTGTCAGAATGTGGCCCGGCGTGCTTCGGCACGCCGGGCCATCTACATTGCCGGACGTCAAATTTCGCGCAACGTCGCTTGCCCCGCTCAAGCCGAGATGTTGGCGCGTCGATGCGCGCAAGGCAACACCTCAGTCACGCGTGAGACGAGCCGCCACAGCGTCGGGTGATGCCGGGGCGTGCCGACGCGTTGCGTCATACAGTCCAAGTCTTTGCGATTCGTAATGTTGCGCAATCATCTCTGAGTGGTCAGACGATTGCGATCTGCTGCCTCTCGTGCTCCAGACGTTGACGCACCCGGCGTCAATCCAGAGCCAGAGTCCTCATCACGGAATCATCCGACATGCCGCAACACGCCAGAAGGGGCTTCACGCTGATCGAACTGCTGATCGTGGTCGTGATCATCGGCATCCTGGCCGCTGTCGCCATTCCGAAGTTCTCGAACACGAAGCAGCGTGCGTCACGCTCGGCCGGCATCGCCGACATGCGCAACCTGGCCACGGCACAGGAAGGCTTCTTCGCGGATTCGAGCCGCTACGCCGTGATCGCAGACACAGGCACGGGTACCGGCAAGATGAATTTCACGCCGTCGAACGGAAACACTGCGCTCACGCTGGTTGGAACGACGACGGGCTGGAGCGGACGCGTGACGATCCCGGGTGCACAGGCCTGCGGCATCTTCTCAGGTACCGCCGCTCGTCCGACGGGTATGCCGGCGACCAATCCGAGCGGCACTGCCGTCTGCTGGTGATTTGATCGCGTTATCTGCTCCGCAATGCGACTATCTGATCTCGGCCCGACGCGCTGCCGCGCGTCGGGCCGAGCTGCATCTGCGGCGCGAGCTCGACGCGCAGGGCACCCCGCGAAATGCCGAGTCTGTCGTAAGATGCAATGCCCGAGGCGCGCGCTGACGCTCGCTAGATCCATGTAAGCCGTTGATAGTCAACAGCTTGTGCGCGCGCACCGGTAGTGGCTGGCGCCTTGCCTTGTGAGAGCCCGAAGCAGGCAACGTGAAGCCGCATGTCGCGACGTCACTCGCATGTTGACCCGAAACCGGCAGACTCTCATGCAGCGCTCCCTCAAGAAGGGCTTTACCCTGATCGAACTCCTGATCGTCGTGGTGATCATCGGAATTCTCGCCGCTGTCGCAATCCCCAAGTTCTCCAACACGAAGCAACGCGCGAGCCGCGCCGCCGGCCTTGCCGACATGCGCAACCTGTCGACGTCGCAGGAAGGCTTCTTCGCGGACAGCAGCCGGTATGCCGGCATCGCGGACACGGGCAACGCAGCGGGCAGGATGAACTTCACGCCGTCCAACGGAAACACGGCACTGACGCTCGTCGCATCGACGACGGGGTGGAGCGCCACGGTGAACATCCCGGCGGGCCAGCGGTGCGGCGTATACCACGGCAGCGCGGCCATCCCCACGGGTATGCCTGCGACGACGCCGAGTGGCACTGCGGTCTGCTGGTAGTCACCCGGAGGGCCTGAGCTTGAAGCAGGTGTTGTACGTCACGGCCCGGCGCCCTCATTCGCCGGGCCGTGACGCTTTTCGGGACACGCCAGTCTGTAAACGGCTGTCGCGTGTTCGCCGACGTGCGTCGCAGCGTCAGCATCGGTCAGCCCACGGCGCTCACGATCCCTCCACCCGCCGACTCCACCCGCCGCCCGACCGAGCCGATACTCACTCGGCGTTGGACTGACCGGAGGACCGGTGTTCTGCCGACCGAAATATCCTGAATTGAGGAGACAATGAGCGCGCGTCAGGGATTCACACTGATCGAACTGTTGATCGTGGTTGTGGTGATCGCGATCCTGGCGACGCTCGCGATCCCGAAGTTCGCGAACACGAAGCAGCGTGCCGCTCGTACAGCGGGCCTTGCCGACGTGCACAATCTCGCGACGCAGGAGGAGCGTTTCTTCTCCGAGACCAATCGGTACGGCAACGTCGCCGACACGGCGGCGCTCAAGTTCACGCCCAGCCCCGGCAACACGAATCTTGTCATCTCGCTGGCTGGTGCACCCGCCGGCACGACGGGGTACAACGCCGCCATCAGCATTCCCGGAAGCCAGACGTGTGGCGTGTTCGTCGGTGCGGCGCCCCGACCGGCCGGCATGCCGACCAGCGTTCCGGATGGAACGCCCAGCTGCTGGTAGGTACGGCGCTCACGGCCTCGTGCCGATCGTGATTGCGCGCCTCGCTCGAGAACGCTCGCTGCCAGTGAATGTTGCATCGCGTTGCAGCACTGCCTTGCGCGATGCGTCGTGGCGCTCACGTTTCCGCGCGTGACTCCTCCGATGCCTCCGCGTGCCGAACGCGCGCCACATACGCCGCCCGAACGCCGCGCACTGCAGGACGCGCTGGCATGGCCGATCGCCATCACGCTGCTGCTCGGTGCCGGCGTCGTGTTCTTCCTCCCGCGTGTCGTTCCGCAGGCATTCCTTGCACTCGCCATCGGTGCCGTGTTCGCGATCGCGACCATTTCACTCGTCGCGACACTCGCGTGGGTCGTCGAGCGCTGGCTCACGCGACACGCCGCGACCCTGGCGCGGGATGCTGAACGCCAGGTGCAGACGCTTGGCATTTCCGGATTACCGACCGCGACGGGTGACAGCGCGCTGATTCCCTTGGCGTCGGCGTTCGCGGACGCGGGTGCACGCGCAGCACTGCGCTCCGCCGAGCGTGAGACGAACGATCTGCTGGCACAACTGGGGGGAGATGCGGCGGCCGCGTCGGAGCGTGCGGCATCCCTCGTGCGCGCCACGCTCGATTCCGAAACACCCGATGCATCGACGATCGCCGACGCCCGCGACGCATTGCGAACGGTCGATGCCTTCGCCGCGTCGTTGCGGCAGCTGACGGGGCCGGTCCCGACGCCGGCCACGCCCGTCGATCTCGTCGTTTGCGTGCATGACGTCGTGTCGTCGTTGCCGCCGCGCGCGGATCTGGCGCGTGTGACGAGTGCGATCGATGCTGACCGCGGGATGGTGCTGATCGATCGTGCGCGCATCAGCGATCACCTGCGTGAGCTGCTCGAGATGGCGCGAACGGCGTCGCCAGCGGATGGCATCGTGACGATTCACGTATCACGCATCTTCCGCTCGAACATCGAGGAAACGCCAGTCCGTCGCACCGGCGATTCGCGGCTGACGATCGTGCCGCGCGCGTCGGCCGATGTGCTGCGCAACTGGGTGCAGCGAGCGCAGCCCGGCGCCGAAGTGTTGTCGATCGTGGTGACGGATCGTGGCAGTGCGCCAACCACCGATGCGCAGCTGCGCGCATTCGACGCATTCGCGATGCCGCGCACGAATGACCCGTTCGGCATCGCGTTGCCCACGATCAGGCGCACGGTCATTGCGGCGAAGGGCACGATCTGGATCGACGGCTCGCGCGAGGGCGGATCGGCGGTGCATCTGCTGCTGCCGATCGCGACGACGTAACGGCGCTGTGCGCACGCGTGATGATGCGTGCGTGAATTGGCCTCGCAGCAATCAATGGTGAAGTGATAGGCTGGGCGCATCCGCAACCGGAGCGCCTCATGCAGCACCAACGAGTCGGTACATCACTGTGCGAAGTCCTGCTCGCACTGGCACTGCTTTCAGCGACCGCGGCCTGGGGTCTTCAGGCCGCCGCCGCCGCAGAGCGCGCACTCGGCGACGCGCAGAGGGGACGGTCGGCGTTGCATCGCGCTGAACGCGCGCTGGCGGACGTCGATGCGCTGCCGTGCGACAGCATCAATCTTGCGCGCAGCATCGTGGAGCCGCGCTGGCGCCTCAGCGTCGCGCGTGATCACGACGGCCAGGCGTACAGCGATGACGTCGTGTTGCGCGCGCCGGGTGGCGACAGCGTCCGGCTGCACCGTGGTGGATGGTGCGACTGACATGCGCATCTCACAACGCCACGGCGTCACGCTGATCGAGTTGGTGGTTGCCATCATCCTGCTGCTGGTCGTGGTGGCCATCGGCGCGATCGCCGCGCGCGGCACGCTCGCCGTCGAAGCGCGAACCTCGATGCGCGCGTCACGCGCGTCGGGCATCAGTGATGCGTTGCGCACGCTTGCGCGCCACGCATCGAACGCGGAACCCGCGCACGGAGACATCCGCGGCGCGCGCGATACGCTCCTCGACATCGTGCATACGCTGGGCATCACATCCGTCTGCCGGGTAAGTCAGGATACGGTCGTCATTCCGGGCGCGGAGGATTCGCTGCCGTGGAGTACCGTGCTGCCGCGCGCCGTGACGGCCGACGATGAGGTTCGCGTCTGGCGTGATGACACGCACGACTGGACGCAGCACAGCGTGCGATCGGTGAGCGGCGCGAGCGGTGCCTGCGGCGACAGCCTGCGCACATGGCCGGGTCGGGCAGCGCAACGCCTCGTGCTGGGTGATTCGGTGAGTGGGATAGAGCTCGGTGCGCCGCTGCGTGTGCTGCAGCGCGAGCGGTGGTCGCTCGTACGCGGCGGCGATGGTGCATGGGCGCTCTCGATGGCCACATGGGATGCGGCACGCGGCATGTTCCAGGTACCGCAACCGCTGCTCGCGCCACTCGCGTCGCCGACCGCGGTCGGTGGCGCCGGGTTCGCGATTCGCGCCATCGATGCGAGTGATGCGACGCTCGTGGACAGTGCACTCGCTCGTACACGGTCGCTACTCGCCGTGCTGCGAGCGCCGCGCCATCAGACGTATGGGACAGTCTCGGACTCGGTGCGGATCAATGTCGGCCCACACTGAGCGCCGCGGTCGCCG
>JACMLX010000032.1 GCA_014379355.1 Gemmatimonadaceae bacterium | reverse complement strand
TCTCGCGGTTGCGCGTCAATCGCATCGAGCAGTAACACTGGCAATCGCACATCTGGAAATGTGAAGGGCCGCAGCGTGACAGTGTCGCTGCGGCCCTTTACATTTCCAGATCTGCGATTGCCAGCGTTACTGCTCGATGCGATTGATGCGCAACCGCGAGAGCCACGTGGCACGTCCGTCATCGACGGCAAGCATCTGCAGCGCGAATCGTTGCGTCGAGGGTACACCGCCGAGTGTGTTCCAATGGACGTCGACACCCACGCAGATCGTCTGCTCGCGTCGACCGGGAGCGTCACTGAACCAGATGCCAGAACTGTCGACGCGAACCGACGTCGCTGATCCTGCGCCACGCGCGCGGGAAAGAAAGTCGTCGCGCAGGCTCGTATTGCCTGTCCAGTCGTACCGCACCGCAAGATCCTCGGCCTGTCGCGTGTTGAGCGCGCTGATCAGGTCCGCCACGGCCCAGCGCACGCGCGCCTGCGTCACGATACTGTCCGCCGAGCCGGCACCGCTGTGCGACATCACACCGGCGGTCGACGTACCGGTGCACTGGCTACGCCCGGCCGACACTGGTGCACGCATCGTCGGCGATGTCCTGCACGACGACAGGCACACCAGCGCCAGAGTTAGCGGGGCACTACGACTTCGACGCGCGGACAATCGAGGCCTACTGGTCGACGGTGATCGTCACGTTGTCGTTCGCGGATGGTGGACCGAAGATGCGGAAGTACACGAACCGGTCGGCCGTACTCAGGTAGTTGAGCGTGGCAGTGCCGCCGTTGATCGTTGCTGACGCAGTCGCGAGCGTCGTGTTCGTCCCGAACTCCAGCAGGTCGATGCGCACCGGGAAACTCGGGCTCGTCGCCGTGGCGATGATGCGCGCGGTGTTGTTGAGCAGCGGCAGCACACGAATGTTGCGAGCCTGGCAGGTCGGCGTGAGACCGGTCACGAACGACACGCCGCGCGTCACGTCGGTGCCGACGCAGCTCTGCCGCGGATCGGGATTGAGCGCGGTCGTGATCGTGTATGTGCCAGGGTTCTGCGTCGTCGACGCGACGATGAAGCCGAACGTGCCGGGGCGGATCACGACGAAGTTCGTGACGGCGGTGTCTGTCGGCGGGATGCCGAAGAACGCCGAGCCGACGGTGAGCGGAACGAGCGAGCCGACGAAACTCGGTGCCATGCGAACCGAGTAATACGTCTGCGCGGCGGCCGTCAACGTGAACTGGTCGAGCACACCGGTAAAGCCGAGGAAGTTGCGGCAGCTCGACGCGTCGAACCTGCCGCTGTAGGTCGCCGCGAACCCGATGGGCCGAAGGCGCGTACACGGTGCGACCACCTGAATGGTCGTCGAGGCCGTGAGGGAATCGGTGCCCGTACCCGTGGCCACCCTCGCCTGAATCGTCGCCGTGCCGTTGGCCGCGGCGGTGACCAGACCCGACGCCGAGACGCTGGCGACGGCCGTCGTCAGTGAGCGCCAGACGACCGTCGCCGTGGTGAGTGCTGCGCCGTTCTGGTCCTGGACGGCTGACGTCAGCTGGCGGGTGCCGAGCGGGGAGAGCGTGTCGCTTGCCGGGGTGAGGGTCAGCGTGGTCGGCACGAGCGGCCGAACGGTGACGGAGACGCTCGTCGTGGTCGGTCCGGCGGCTGATAGCGTGAGGGTCGTCGTTCCAGCGCCGACGCCGGTCACCGTGGCCGTACCACCGACGAGTGTCACCGTCGCGATCGCGGCGTTGTTGGATGCCACCGTGATGGTGGGTGAATCACTGCTGCATGACGACGTGAAAGTGACGTTCGCGGTGGTGGTCCTGCCGACATCCACAGCGAGCGTCGTGGGATTCGACGTCAGCGTGCGAGTCGGACCGATGATGCCACAACTCGTGTCGTCCTTGCCGCCCCCGCACGCAACCGAGATCGATCCAATCAGGGCAGCGACGCTGAAGCGTCGGAGCGAAGGCAGCGAGATCATGGCGACATCCTGGGGAGTATTGGTGCGACGGACGGTGTCAAACCGGCGGTCAGCGGCAGCGGGCATGAGAGTGGCCCGTCGGATGAAGCTGGCGAACGTGCGAGGAGGGCGCCAGTCGCGACGTTTGCCCCCTCCATGCCTCTTGCCTGGCTGCATCAGGAGCGGTTTCGCTGGCACGATCGAGGGCGGCGTGTCGCTGAACCGGCGCCTGGCATCGTTCGGACACACCCATGGCGCGGCTGGCGCGTGCGCGGCCTGTACGTCACATTGGGCATTGATCGCACGGTTGCGGCGGTCGTACGAAACCGCGCCGAATTCCTCCGAGGTGTCGCCATGATCTCGTTGCGCGCGCTCAGTCGGTGCAGCGCCGGTGCGATGCTGTCAATCGCCTTGTCGGCGTGTTCGGATGGACCCAAGGGCTGCGGCATTCTCAACCCGACGCGCGTCCTCACGGCCAGCCCGACGAACGTCACCGTCGACGTCGGACAGACCAGGGAGGTCGGTCTCACGTTCATCACGAACTGTTCGGACGACGCGACGACGGTCGATATCGTGTCCGGCAGCCCGACGATCGCGAGCGTCGCGCGCACGGTGACGGGTGCCACCATAACCGGTCTGGCGCCCGGCACGACGACCCTGACGGCCACGGCGGCCGCCGGCCCGACCACGACACTGATTTCGGTCACGGTGCGAGCGCTCGTTCCGACGACGCTGACCGTCACGCCGGTCAACGACACGCTGTCGCCGCTGGGCAGGCGCCAGCTCAGCTCCGCCGTGCGCGATCAGAACGGCGCAGTCCTGCCCAACGCCACGGTCGTCTGGCGGTCGCAAACGCCGGCACTCGCGAGCGTCTCGTCCACAGGGCTGGTCACCGCATCCGCCACCGGCACTGCGACAATCGAGG
Organism: Gemmatimonadaceae bacterium; assembly: GCA_014379355.1. GTDB lineage: Bacteria > Gemmatimonadota > Gemmatimonadetes > Gemmatimonadales > Gemmatimonadaceae > JACMLX01. Next base: position 1,897 of record JACMLX010000032.1, on the reverse strand, counting down.
GCAAGGTCGCCACCGGCACTGGCACCGACTCGCTCTCGGCCACCACGACCATCCTGATCGTGCCGGCGTGCCTCCTCATTCGCCCGCTGCAGTTCGGAGTGACCTACGACGGCGCATTCGACGCGTCGAGCTGCCAGAGCTTCCTCGGCTACCCGATGGTCGACCAGTTCTCCCTCACGTCCGCGACGCAGGCGTACTACGCGATCTCGCTCACACCGTCCGTGCCGATGTCGCTCGTGGCCCTGAATCTCGGCAGCGAATTCTTTGGCAGTCCGGCCAGCACACCGGGCGCCACGCTCGTCAATTACGGTGTGATGCGAGCCGGGACATTCGGCTTCATGGTCGCGCCGCCGACCATTGCGGCATCCACCTATCGCGTCGCCACACAACTCAATCCCGATCCCGGCCTGACGTGCGCCGTCACTGACGTGACCCGGGGGGTGAACTTCCTCACCGCCATGACGCCGTCATGTCAGTCGCGGGACATTCGCATCCTGCCTCGACTGCAGGCGAATGGACGCATCGTCATCACCGCACAGGCGCCGAGCTATCCGGTGCGCATCGACCTGATGGTGTTTGGCACGAACGAGGTCCTGCGCGTCGGCGCAACGGCAAACGCCGGTGACACGGCAACGATCGACTATGTGAACACGGCCAGCCGCTTCGTGTACCTGCGCATGTTCGGCGGACCGATCATCAACGATCGATCCATACGAATCACGATCGACCAGTAGTCGGGTTCGGTCGACTGGCGGGTGTGTGCAGCTGTGCGCGGGGAGGGATCACCCGCGCACTTCTTGCGTGAACGATGTGCACGCAGCCGCCCAGGGAGGCGAGCTTCCGGCCGAAACGCGCCCGGCGCGTCACATCTTGCCCGGAGCGTAGTGGTCCCTGCACCGCTCGCGGGTCCCTCGCAGGATGAGCACTGACCATCGTCCTGTCTGCAGGGTATGACCTTGGCAGACCAGCAGTTGTGCTTCAGTGACGCAATAGCAGGAGCGGGACTCGAACCCGCGACCCCGGCATTATGAGTGCCGTGCTCTAACCAGCTGAGCTATCCTGCCAGACTCCGTGATCAGCCGGAAAAGATAGTCCGCTCTGGCCTGACGAAGCAACCGCACTAACCTTGTCCTGTCATCGGACTTCGGCCCGCCGACGTCACGACCTACACGCCTCTTTTTCTTCAGAATCTCCATGCCGCCTGCCCTCGTCCGCTCGCGACGCGTCGCCGCCGCCGTCGCACTCGCGACAAGCACCCTGTCGTTTGCCGGCTGCTCGCTCGGTGGTGACTCGACGCTGCCGCCCTTCACCGATCCGGCCACACAGACCTATGCGCCCATCACGGGCGTCACGATCGCTTCGATGAATCGTGTCAACGCGCAGGTGTACACGCAGGATGTCACCGTCGGCACGGGTCGTACGGTGGCGAAGGGCGACAGCATCTCCGTCTACTACGTCGGTCGCCTCACGGGCGGGTTCGAGTTCGATGCGCGCGCGCGCCCGAGCACGCCATTCTCATCCGTTCTCGACACGGTCCATCTGATCAAGGGGTGGGTCAACGGGCTCGAAGGCATGAAGGTCGGCGGCACACGCCGCATGGCCGTCGGCCCGGAATCGGCCTACCAGTACTCCACGGTGCGTGATCAGGCCGGCAACATCGTCATCCCTGCCAACAGCGTCCTCGTGTTCGACGTTGAAGTGACCGAAGCGCTCGCACGACCGTAACGGCCACTGCGGGTCTCGCACAGAGTCACGGCGCAACAGGCTCCTACCGCAGTCGAACAAACACTTTTCACGCGGGGCTCGCGAAGGACGCGAGGAACAGCAAGGGCTTTTGGAACTGCGTGTGCAAGACGCTGTTCCAAAGGCCCTTTGCCGTTGCTCTTCCCCGCGTCCG
>JACMLX010000258.1 GCA_014379355.1 Gemmatimonadaceae bacterium | reverse complement strand
CTTCCGCGAAACCCCGATGGCTGCGTTGCGCGAATCCTGACCCTGGTTCCGTCATGTTGCTTCCTTGATTCTGTTCGCGCGGGGCTCGCGAAGGACGCGCGGAGTTCGGGGCGGGACGCCGATCTCCCAACCGCATCCAAACGGCAAAAGCTGTTGGAACGGCAGCTCGCGAGCGCAGTTCCAACAGCCCTTCGTTGTTTCGTTCGCCGCGATAGATGGCGACCCGTGATGATCTCCCCGCGTCCCCCGCGAGCCCCGCGCGAAAAGTCTTAAGGCAGTCGCGCTGTAGAACTCACGGCACGACGAGCCGAACGGTCGCGGTCTGCCCGGAAACGATGGTGGCACGGGCTTCGACGAGGCTGCCGCCGAGCGGAATCGCGATCACACGCACTTCGCCGACCGGCAGATCGGTGAACCGCGCCGTACCCGTGCTGTCGGTGTTCCTGTTGCCGATCAGGGTGTTGAAGTTGAGACCGGGACCCTGGATCACGACACCGATGTTCGGTGCCGCCGCGCCGCCCTGCGTGCCGCGGGTCACGATCGCCTGCACACTGCCCAGCGCCGCACGTTTCACACGCAGCGCATCCGGGATCGTCGCGCGCTGCACCGTCATCACGCTGTAGATGGACAGCGGCGTCCTGAGCAGCGGCGCGGCAGTCTTCGGTTCGAGGATGAGGGCGACACGCGTGTAATTCTCGGCCTGCGCAATCACATCACTCGATGGCTGCACTGCGCGAAGGGTCGGCAGGATGCTGTCGGTACCGAGATCGGCATTGAACAGCGGCATACCCGCAAGGTCGTACGACTCGCCCCACGCGTAGGCATTCCCCGAGAGGCTGTCGACGATGTACGGCTGGTAGAAATAGCCGCGCGGTGGCTTCCGCAGCCCGCTGAAGTCGACGCGAATGGCAGGCTTGCCCGTCTTCACCACATCCCAGAACAGCAGCGTCCCGGTTCCAGTCGACGTGAAGGTCGTTTGACGTGCAGGACTCAAAAAATCACCGAATGCACCGCGCAACGTGTCCGGAAGCACGGCATCGTCATCACGCGTCGCCGTGCCTTTCTGATCGCGGAACCGCACGAACAACGGCCGCGGCGTGGAGTCGTTGAATTTCGTCGTCGTCGAATCGGCCTGGATCGTGAGCACCAGCCACGCCGCGCGCTGCTGCACCGAGTCGGTGCCTGACAGCGTGACCGCAAATCGCAGCTTCTGCCCGAAGAATCCGCCACGCCAGAAATCGCGCACACCGGCCGAGCGATTCGTGTCGATCGGTGAGGTGATGTTGCCGTTCGCATCCAGCAGTGAGTCCGTGCGCACGATCCACTGTCGGTGCGAGACTGGCGTGGCCGTCGAATCGAGCCCGTTCACCACGTAGAATTGATACCGCGCCCGACCATCCAGCTGCTTCATCAGCGCGACTTCGCCGACGATCGAATCCACCACCGCCGCATTGTTGACCGTGCGTCCGTACGCCAGCGCGACCATGCTCGGCGTGCGCACCGGCGACACGGTGGAAAATGACGACTCGAATGCGCCGCCACCTTGCGTCGTGATGGTCTCATCCTGATTGCAGCCGGCGAACAGCGCAGCGCACGCCAGGATGGTGAAAGTCTGGCGGCGCATCACTTGCTCCTCTTCGGAATCGACTTCACGCCAAGTCGGTACGACAGGCCGACGATCAGCCGCGCACCGCCAAAACTTTTCACACCGGGCGGAGGCGTGATCAACGGCGTGAGAAACACCGGATCGGCCTTCGCCGGATCGCTCGGCCGGAGCTTCTCGCGATCGAAGTTGAGGAACTGCGTGAAACCGAGGCTCGCCGTCACGCCGAAACGCGCGGACAGTTCTGCCTCACCGATGAACGCGGCACCGAATGTCGGCGCGATGATCGTACCCGCCCCCTCGCCACCCTTCGGCGATGGCAGCATCGCATACATCCCCGCGCTGACGCCGGCACCTGCGTGAAATCGCTCGGCTTCGTCGAGCGGCATCAACACGTCGGCAGTGAGCCGCGGTGCGATCAGCGTCGCATGTCCATCGACCTGCACGAACTGCACGCTGTCGCCGACCGGGCGCTTCTCGAACGGGAAGAACGAACCGTCGATCGTCGTGCGTCCGAGGTCGATGGTGCCGCCGAGATACAGCCACTCCGTCGACATCTGTCGACGAAATCCCGCCGTTCCGACGAACAGCGACGCCTTGGTCGCGTTGGCTTCGTTGAGGTTGACGATTCCACCGCCCTTCACGACTTCGGTGCGATGCTTCGGTGCGTTCGTCGATGCTCGCGGATTCGTCGGAGCCGGGTCGGGCCGGCGGATCTGTGCGAGCAGGGACAGTGGCAGCGCGCCGAGGAGAAACGCCGTCGAGGCGCTCCGGCGCAGCCAACCACTCCGATTCGGAGAATGCATGCGTAGGCTGAGTGGGTGCAGGACCACCGCGAAACGGTGCGGCGGCGATCCGTGACGACATCGTCTGTTGTGGACGATAGAGGATAATCCCCGTCACCAGCCGTGTCCGTCCGTGCCGGAGATGCGTCCGCTCACTTGAAACGAATACCGTTCGGCGCGACCCAGCCTTTGCCGGGCTGGACCGGTGTCGCAGGCAACGTGACCTGCGGTGCGCGCGCCCGGGGTGAGATCGTCGGTGTGGCAGCGGGACGTTCACCGGTCTTCATCGTCAGTGCAATGCGATTGCGCGCGAGATCGACCGACTGCACCGTCACGGTCACCTTCTGCCCGACCTGCACCACGTCGTTCGGATCCTTGACGAATCGATCAGCAAGTTGACTGACGTGCACCAGGCCGTCCTGATGCACCCCGATGTCGACGAATGCGCCGAACGCCACGATGTTGGTGACGACACCTTCGAGCACCATGCCGGCACTCAGGTGTTTCGGCTCCGTCACATCATCGCGGAATGCGGGCGGCACGAAACTCTCGCGCGGATCACGCCCCGGCTTGCGCAACTCCGCCACGATGTCGTGCAACGTCGGCAACCCGACGTCGCTCGAGACGTACGGAGCCAGATCGAGGGTGGACAGCACCGACTCGTTGCCGATCATCTCCTGCAGCGTGATGCCACGATCCTTCGCCATCTTCGCGACGAGCGCGTACCGCTCCGGATGCACCGCGCTTGCGTCGAGCGGATTCCTGCTGCCGCGCACCCGCAAGAATCCTCCCGCCTGCTCGAACGCCTTCGCACCGAGGCGCGGCACGTCCTGCAATTCCTTGCGCGCCGTGAAGCCACCCTTCGCATCACGCGTCGCGACGATCGACTGGGCCAGCGCCGGTCCCACGCCGGACACATACGCAAGCAGTTGCGCCGATGCCGTGTTCACTTCCACACCGACGCGGTTCACGCAGCTCTCGACGATGTCGTCGAGTCGCTGACGCAACTTCGGTTGATTCACATCGTGCTGATACTGCCCCACCCCGATCGACTTGGGATCGATCTTCACCAGCTCGGCGAGCGGGTCCTGCAGGCGCCGCGCGATCGAGACGGCGCCGCGGATGGACACGTCGAGATCCGGAAACTCCTCGCGCGCCACGTCACTGGCGGAATAGACGGACGCACCGGCTTCGCTGACCACCACCACCGTTGGTGCCGGCGGCTCCAGCTCACGGAGCGCCGCGCGCACGATCGTTTCCGTCTCGCGGGATGCGGTGCCGTTGCCGATTGCAATCAGCTCGGGCTTGTAGCGCATGACGATCGCACGGATCGTCGCCGCGAAGCGATCCTCCTGGTGCAGGTAGATCGTATCGGTATGCTGCAGCGCGCCGGTCCTGCTCACGAGCGCGACCTTGACGCCCGTGCGGAAGCCCGGATCGAGGCCGAGCACACTCTTCTCGCCCGCCGGCGCCGACAGCAGCAACTGCTCGAGATTGCGTCCGAAGATTATGATCGCCTCTTCGTCGGCGCGCGTCTTGAGCTCGAGCCGCAACTCGACCTCGATGCTCGGTGCGAGCAGTCGATTGTAGGCATCGTCGGCCACGACTCCGAGCAGCGCACTCGCCTTGCGTGAGCCGATCACGTCGCGCTGAAGGCGCGGTGCGATGTCCGCCACCGGCGCCTCGACGCTCCAGACCAGTTCGCCCTCCGTCTCACCGCGGCGGATGGCCAGCACACGATGCGAGGGAATGGTGCCGAGTGATTCGCGGAAGTCGAAGTAGTCCGAGAACTTCGAGACCTCCTCGGTACGACCATACGCGCGTGCGCTTTTCACCGCGCCCTTGCCGCGCGTGACCTCGCGAATCCATCCGCGCACACCCGCGTCCTCCGCAACCTGCTCGGCGAGAATGTCGCGCGCACCCTGGAGCGCGGCATCGATGTCAGGCACTTCCGTTGCGACATCGACGAACGTAAGCGCTGCGTCGCGCGCGGCGGCGTCGGTCAGCGTGCCGGCCCAGATCAGCTCCGCCAGCGGTGCCAGCCCACGCTCACGCGCGATGATGGCCTTCGTCCGACGCTTCGGCTTGTACGGAAGGTAAAGGTCTTCGAGCACCTGCTTCGTCGTTGCACCGAGGATCTTCACCTTCAGCGCGTCGTCCAGCTTTCCCTGCTCCGCAATGCTCTTGAGCACGGCCGCCCGCCGTTCCTCGAGCTCGCTCAGGTACTGCGCCCTGTCACGCACATCACGCAGCTGCACCTCATCCAGCCCGCCCGTCACTTCCTTCCGGTATCGCGCGATGAACGGCAACGTGTTGCCTTCACCGAACAACTCCAGCGTGCGCTCCACCGAGGCCACCGGGAGCGCCAATTCACGTGCAACCGTCAAAACGAGTAACGAGGCCATCTGTCTGCTGAGCGGAATTCACGACGTGCTGCGAAGCGAGCAAACTGTCGCCAATGCACACGCGCAGCAACGCCTTGACTTACCGCACTCGCGCCTCTCGCGCTCGCTTACCTTCGTTGACTCTTTTCACGCGGGGGGGGGGCGGGGGGCGGGGGGAAGAAAAAGGTGTTGGGAGAGGGGTGG
>JACMLX010000257.1 GCA_014379355.1 Gemmatimonadaceae bacterium | reverse complement strand
GCGCGCAGTTCCAGAAGTCTTCGCTTTTCCCCGCGATCCCCGCGGGCCCCGCGTGAAAAGTGTTCTCCCGAAGGCTGTAGAACAGTTTGTGACTTCGAGGCTCTGTGCGAGAACGCGGTTCAGACGGCGTCGGACAGGGACGTGAAGTTGAAGTCGCGGGCCTTGAGGATGGGCATGATCTGGGTACCAGGGCCGTCGGAGGCGGTGCGACGGACGGGGCCGAGTGCCTCGACGTTGTTGAGCAGGAACAGCGGGCTCTCGTTGAACCGCATGTTCTTGATCGACTTGGTGATCTTCCCGTTCTCGATCAGGAAGGTGCCGTCGCGGGTGAGGCCGGTGTAGCTCATGGTGCGCGGGTCGGTTTCGCGCAGATACCAGAGTCGAGTCACCAGAACGCCGCGCTGGGTGCTGGCGATCATCTGGTCGCGAGATGTGGTACCGCCGCCCAGGATGATGTTGTTGGGGTTGCCGGTGGCAACGAGATTCTTGCGCGCGGCCCAGCTCCGCGGGACCAACATCGTACTCAATGTCCCGTTGGTGATCCATGACTGCTTCGTCAGTGGCATACCTTCAGCATCGAAAGGTTGCGAAAGGACCATCGAGTCCGATGGGTCGCTGGTGAGCGAGATCATGGCGTTCACGATCGTCTCGCCCAGCTTGTTGCCGCCTCCCTGCTTCGCGAACGGGCTGCGGCCCTCGTCAGCGCTCCGGGCATTGAAGTAGCGAGGCATCAGCCCGACGAGGTCACCGACCGCCTGCGGTTCGAGGATCACCGTGTAACGGCCGGGCTCGATGGCCACCGGATTCCGCGAGGCCTGCGCCTTCTCGATCGCCTGCGCGCTGACCCGTGAGAAGTCGAGCGAACTCCAGGCCACCGCATCTTCACCCGACCAGCCGGATCCCGTACCATCTGCCGTGCGAACGGTGAGTGTGTAGTTCGCATTCGTTCCGCGGTGGTAGGCGAACAGCCCGGCGCTGGTGCCGATCGCGATCGCGTCGGCACCGGTGACGAGAAATCCTGCGACGTTCAGCGTGCTGCCCGGTTTCCGAGCCGGACCGAGTGCGGTCACGGCGGCGGCGGTCACGTCGCCCGCCGGCAGATTGGCGGTCGCCTCGTCCCACGCTGCAGTCACGTCGCGCAGATTCTGGGCGCCGAGCACCGGCAGCATGTCCGTGTCATCCGGCGCCAACTTCGCAATCGCCTCGGCCTTTCGCACGGTGCGCTCGAGGCTTTCGGGTGACAGGTCGTTGGTGGTGACTGCCGAATGTTTCCGGCCGAAGTACGACATGACGACGAGTGTCGTGTCTTCGACGACCCCGGCGGTCGAGAGCTGATTGGCCGCGAAGCGCACGTTGCGGGTGCGTGATGAGCGGATCACCACCTGCACCGCGTCTGCTTGCGACAGCTTGATCACACTTTCGATCACCCGCTGGGCATCGGCGCGCGACATCACGGCGTCCTCGGCGAAAAGCGAGCGCGGTGCGCGCGGATCGAGGATCATGCTCATGCCTTGCGACCTGTGTTGATGACGTTGATCTGCTTGTGACGCGTCGGCACACAGCCGTGCGTGACGGCATTGGCCTGCCCCGGCTGCCCCTTGCCATCGGAGAAGGTGGCGTACAATTCGTAGCTCTTCTGACCGCCGAGCATGTCGAGCGCGCCCCAGAATTCCGTCGTGCGGAACTGGTAGGCCACGTCGCGCAACTGTCCGGTGATCTTGCCGCCACGCACTTCGTAGAACAGTGCGCCGCCGAACTGTCCATTGAAGCGCTGCTGATCGATGGAGTACGAGCCTCGGCCAAGGATCGCGATGCCCTTGTCGGTGGCGGAGACGAGATCATTGAAGCCGAGATCCTTCGCACCCGGCTTGATCGACACGTTCGGCATGCGCTGGAACTGCACGCTGCTCCATGAATCGGCATACGAGCAGCCGTGACTGCGCGTCGGCATGTTGCGCTTCTTGTACCACCAGTCGAGCCACATCGCCTGTTCACGCGTGGTCTGGTAGTCGACGACGATGCCGTCCTTGATGATGTCGAACTGGTCCGGCTTCACACCGTCATCGTCATAGCCGATGCTGGCACAGCCGCCGGCCTGCGAGCGATCGCCGTAGATGTTCATGATCGGCGACCCGAACTTGAGCGTGCCAAGCACCTTGTCCGGCGGTGCGACGAAACTCGTACCGGCGTAGTTTGCCTCGTAGCCGTACGCGCGATCGAGTTCAGTGGGATGCGCGACCGATTCGTGCAGCGTGAGTCCGAGATTCGAGGGATGCAGGATGAGGTCGTAGCGTCCCGGCTCGATCGACTTCGCGGTGAGTTTCTCGGCCGCTTCTTCGGCCCACTTCTTCGCATTCACGACGAGGTTGTTCTCGAGCACCGATTCCCAGCCACGACCAGTGGGCTGTACGACGGCGTCACGAATGGCGAAGTCGCTGCGATCGGCGCTGACGGCCGTGATGGCCATCGGTGTGTAGGTGCGCACGAGCGTCTGCGCGATGACCGAGCCATCCGTGTTCGCGTAGTTGCGCTCTTCCTTCACGAAGTTCAGCTGCGTGTTCACGAACCGAACACCGGGCACCGAGAGCGCCGCCGAGTTCGCGGCAATGGCCAGCGTCGTCTTCTCCTCGATCGAGATGGTGAACGGATCGATGGTGAAGCCGCTCGACCAGGTGGCGTCGGGATGTGACGGGTTCGGTGCCAGCTCGACGGGTCGATCGCGGGCGACGCGGTTCGCCTTGGCGGTGGCGACGGCTTCGCTGGCGGCGCGTTGAATGCCGTCGGTCGTCAGGCGCGGCGTGGCGGCAAAGCCCCAGCAGCCGTCGACGAGTGCGCGGATGCCACAGCCCATCGTGTCGCTGTCCACGACATCGAGCACCTGCCGCTCGCGCGTGAAGACGGCGTTGCGTTGCACGCGCTGGATGCGCGCATCGGCGTAGCTGGCGCCGGCCCGTTTTGCAGTGTCGAGGGCCAGCAGCAGCAGCTCGCGCGTCGGAGCGTCCATGCGGTCCTGCACATGCGGCATGAGCCGCGAGTGTGCAGCGGCGTCCGTCGGGCGCCCGATGGCAAGGGCACCAGCGGCGAGCGCGGTGGTGGCGACGAATTCGCGGCGTGTGGTCATGCGAAGTGGCTGGAGAGCGTCAACGATCCGAAATCTCGGAAAGTCTACGCGCTGCCCGGCCACTTCGCGGACTCGATCGCCAGCGTGAGCGTCCGAGTTCGCGTGACGCGCCCCCTAAAACACGATCCGCATCGCCACACCCGCACCACTGACGCCCGCAATCGGCAGGATCGGCGACAGCGTGGCACCGGCGACCCGCGGACGGTTCGCCGCCTCCCGCTGAGCGGTCCGGTACGCGCG
>JACMLX010000256.1 GCA_014379355.1 Gemmatimonadaceae bacterium | reverse complement strand
TGCGGATCGACGGCAAGGCACCGATCAAGGAGAAGCGGCAGTCCGAAGCGCTCAAGAAGCTGACCGCGCTCGATGACCTCCCTGTCGCGCGACTCGAACCCGCGACATCAAGCTTGGAAGGCTAGCGCTCTACCAACTGAGCTACTCCCGCGTCCCTTAAGCCTATGGGGCCCACCTGCCCCCGACAAGACGCGCCGGCCTGCGACGGCCCGTCACGGAACGGCCAGGCTCGATGCCGCCATCGCCAGCAGACCACCCAGTGCGAACATGACGCCGGCCACCACGAAGTACACCCGCGTCGCACGTTCACCGATCAGGTAGCGCATCAGTCGGCCGAACGCGTTCCACTGGAGGCGCCAGTTCTTCATCGCCGCCACGATCAGCAGCAGGCTTCCGGCCAGAACCAGCCAGATGGCCCACGCACCGTCCACAACGGTGCTGAAGCCTGACACGAACACGCAGAGCAGCATGACACCACCGATGACGGCGCCACCGCAACGGGACAGGAACGTCGGCGTGTGAAGTCCTGCGGAGCCTGAGTCGGTGGCGAAGGCGATTGGCTGAGTGGCGGTGTGCATGACGGTATCCTCGGCGGTGCGTGATGCTGGGGGTGACTCGGTGAATCGTGCTCTCCCCCTGTTACGCGTGATCGCTCCGGCATTTGGATCATGCGCCGCGCACCGACTCGTCAGAATCGCCAGTGCATGCCGCCCCGTGTGCATCGCATCCTGTTCCGTCACAACCCGTCAGGTACTCACCCACGCAACGAACCGCCCCGGTGCAGTGCACCGAGGCGGTTCATCATCGTGCATCGTTCACATCCGTGCGACGCCGCAGTTACTTCTTCGGCGGCATCAGCACCGTGTTGATCACGTGAATCGTGCCGTTGCTTGCCGTGATGTCAGGCGACGTGACGTCAGCCTTGCCATTCAGCGTCACTTTGCCGTCCACGGCCTTGATCGTGATCTTGCTGCCTTCGAGCGTGGTCGCGTCGGTCATCGTCGCGACTTCGGACGACGGCACATTGCCCGAGATGACGTGGTACTTGAGCACCTTCGTCAACTCTTCCTTGTTCGCCAGCAGCGCCTCGAGATCCTTCTGCGGAATCTTTGCGAACGCTTCATCCGTCGGCGCGAGGATCGTATACGGTCCGGCGCCCTTCAGAGTCTCGACGAGGCCAGCGGCGTTCAACGCCTGTGCCAGCGTGTTGAACGACCCCGCCGATGCGGCGGTTTCGATCAGGTCCTTCGGTGCCATGGCCGCATCACCAGCCATCGCAGGCGCTGCGGCGGGTGCAGCAGAATCCATCGCTGCCGCAGAGTCCTTCGGCTTGCCTGAGCAGGCCGCGAGCGCAATCAACGTAGCAAAGCCAAGGGTGCGATTCATCATGGAGTATCCGGATTGACGTGAAACCTGACTGTGCCGGACGCAAGAGCGTCAGAATCACTGCATCCGTCGCGAAGAGGACGCGGGTGAGGATTGCGCGTGGGTTCGTCGCAATCAGAAAAGGAGCACCGCTGATGTTGAACGGCTGCGTCCCCAGCACAGGCGCATCAGTCGATGCACCGGGCGCGTTGCGCGATCTCGTCGGCTCCGCCCTTCACCCATCACTCAAGCAAGCACCGGGCCACGCGAGCGTGCTGGAGCGGAAAATTCGTGGATATTCCAGCAATTGAAGAAGACGCAAGAACACCGCGAACACGACACCGCGCCGCCACACCATCACGCGTCGCCGCAGCCTGTCCGCGCGGTCAGCCTTTCACGACCTCAGACGCTGACTCCGATGGTCAGTGTCGCCGTCAGGCCACTCGCCACACTACCGCTCGTCGTCGCAAGCTCGAGTGACGCACCGTCGCTGAAAATGCCGTCCGTCGCGAGCGTGATGCGCGACAGGTTCGTGATGCTCTGCGCGTAGCCCGTCGTCGCGTACACCTCGTCGCAGATGGCCTTCGGCAACGCGATCTGTGACGTCGCAATCTTGTTCGCCGACGTCGTGGCACGCGCCAGCGTCGGATACACCTCGAAATGAATGTGTGGCCAGCGGCCGGAGTAACAGGCCGGGAAAATCGACGTGAACGTCAGCTTGCCCGTCGCATCCGCCTGCTGCACACCACGCAGATAGTTCTGGTTAGTGGCGCCGGCGGAATACAGCGAATACAACCCTGCGCGATCACAGTGCCAGAGGTACACCGCATAGTTCGCCAACGGCGCACAGGTCGACGCACTCACCAGCGTCAGCGCAATCGTCAGCGGAATGCCGTCGGCCGTGCCACTGAGGCCGCCGAAGCTGGTGCGAATGTCATTGCGCACGACACCCGTGAGGTTGAGCACGTTCGGTCCATTCGAGCTGTCGGCAGGTTATGGCCCGGCCGTCTCCTCGGGAATTTTCGTCGGGCAGGCCGTGACGACGGGATTCGTGGTCGTGTCGGTCGTTCCATTGCTCACTGAATCCGTCACGCTGCCACAACCCAGCAGCCGGAACAAGCCGAGGCCGGCACCCGCCTGCGCCGCCATCTGCAGCACGCGACGACGCGGCATCGCAGCACCCGTCGCAATCAGGTCGCGGTGGAGACCGCCGAAATCGTCATGATCGTCGTGGTGACTCTCATCCTGCGTGCCGCGAAGAAAGAACATGCGCGCCTGTCCCCTGCGATTCGTTGTCCCGTATCGTGCCGATGATGTCTCTTCTCACAATGACACCCGGCGACAGCGCCACCCCTACGCACGGCACATCATCGGTGGATGGCAAACACGCGACAAGTCAGCGCGACGGTTTGCGAGCCGATGCGCGTCGGCCACGGCTGCCCTTGCCCGCCACACTCGCGAGCGTGCGATAGATCATGTCGGTGCCCTGCTGCAACGACGCGATGCTGACACGTTCATCGTTGCCGTGCATGCGTCGCAGCTCGTCATTCGTGATCGGGTACGGATAGATGCCGTACACGGGAATGCCGCGAGAGCGCCACGCGCCCGCATCCGTTCCCGCCTGGAAGAGATAGGGCGTCACTTCCGCGGATGGCCACTGCACGTTCGCCTCGAGCGCGAGCGCCTGATACAACTCCGTCTCGACTGATGACGGCGTCGATCCGGCCACCGGTGACGTGGCGCCCATTGTCACGGCGACGCGTGGATCATTCACGAGCCGCTGCATGAGAGCCACCATGGACTGCGGATCGGTGCCGGGAATCAGGCGCAGGTTGAGCGTCGCCTGCGCGGAACCCGGTATCACGTTCGAGCGGAACCCACCGGAGATCAGCACCGGCGCGATCGTGTTGCGCATGATCGCGTGCAGCAACGGATCGCGTGAGATGAGACTGTCCGCCGCACGCACCTCGGCGGGCGTGCCATCCACCAGCGCGCGGAACCAGCGACTCGTGTCTCCGGTGCTGGTCGTCGCGAGCGTGCGAAAGAACTGTCGGGATTCCGTCGTCAGCTGCACGGGCGTCTCATATGCCGTGATGCGTGCGAGGGCGCTGGCGAGTGCGGCGATCGGGTTGTCAGGCAGCGGCATCGACGAATGGGTCGAGGTGCCGGTGGCGGTCAGGACAATCGTCGCGACGGACTTGTCGGCGGTCGAGATGCTCACGTAGCGCACTCGATCATCGTCGCCCTTGATGATCCAGCCGCCTTCATTGAGTACAAATTCCGCGTCCATCGACGCCCAGTGATCCTTCGCGAGCCACGACGCATTCATCGGCGCCGCTTCTTCATCCGCCTCGGCCATGAAGATCACGTCGCGCGCGAGCGGCACCTTGCGTTCCGCAAGTCGTAGCGCGGCCATGGCGAACACCGCCATGCCGCCCTTGAAGTCGATCGCGCCGCGTCCGTACACATGGCCGTCGCGGACAATGCCGCCGAAGGGATCAAGCGACCATTTCTCGCGCTCCACACCCACGACATCGGCGTGCGCAGCGAGCAGGATCGGCCGCTTGCTGCCGTCGCCCTTGAGTCGAGCGATGAAGTGCACCTTGGCGGAATCGGGCGTCGGGAATACCTCCACCGTAAAACCGGCCGCGCGGAAACGCGCGCCAAGCAGATCGGCCAGCGCCTGCGTCCGACCGGGTGGGTTGCTGGTGTTGATGCGAATGATTTCCGACAGCAGCGAGGCGGTCGGGTCCGGCGGAACCGCCTGGGCCGAAACTCGCGCGATGGGAATCGACAGCACGCCTGCCAGGCTGATCGACAGCAGCCGTGACGCGCGAGGTGAATGCATCAGGAAGAAGCTATCTGTCGCCACCGCGGCAGCAATGCTGCAGCAATGCATCCGAAACCCGCGACCCCACATTCCCCGTACATTCCCCTGCACGGCCAGCTCGGAGTCGCGGCACCCTGCCGCCACAATCCCTTACGGCAGGAGCACACCGTGGGCAACACTGTGATGTGGGCACTGCTCACCGGTGGCATCACCGGCGGTGTGTGGGTGAGCATCGTGCTCCTCGCCAATCACGCGAAGTTGCGGACCGAACAGCGACAGCTCGGCAACGCGATCGAGGGTCGTCGCGAGGAACTGGCGCAACTCGAACGGCGTCTCGAGGCGATGGAAGCGCGGCACGCCGCGCTCGAAGCGAACGGACTCCATGGACGACCAGGCAAGTCGTCCATGGACTGAAGGGTCTCGCGCTACTCCGCCGTCACCCGCTTCACCAGTGTGCCTGACGGAATCGTCTGGGAGACGTCGGTGGCGTTGATGATGGCAAGCTGCGCAATCGGTATCACCGAAGGATACTGCTGATTGAACTGTGTCAGCGTCATCGCACTGCGCAGCTGCACGAGGCGAAGTCGCTGCGGCTTGACACCCAGCAATCGTTGATCGGTGACACGCTGGAACGAGCCGATCGTGTTGCGGAACAGCGCATCGTAGTTCTGGATGTTGGCGCTCGTCGTGATGCAGACCAGCTGATACGTGAGCCCGTCCTGACTGATGAAGGCGACATACCCCGCCAGCGTCGAACCGTCCTGATTCTGCGCGATGAACTGCCCGACCGCCGCCGGGTTCCCGTTGATCGCATTCGTGCTCGTCGCGCCGGCCTTCACACCCTGCTGTTGCAGGAAGGCACTCAGCGCCTGCTGTGGTGGCGTGTTGTTCGCCGTCGACAGTGCAATCTGCGCATCACCCTGCGCGCTCTGCCCGACCACCTGCGCCGCGCTGTTCTGCGTCCTCCAGCCGGATGGGAAGTCGAAGCGGAACTTGAGGTCCGGGTGGATGAAGCTGCTGGCCTGGAAATAGCCCTGCCGCGGATCCTCGCCGAAAATCATTCCGTCGATGCGACGCAGGAAGCCATCGCGCTCGACCTTCGATCCCGTGAACGACTTGCCGGCTGCAGCGATGCGTTCCGCGGTCTTCTGCACGCGATTGCCCGGGTCCGGATGCGTCGACTGCCACTCCGGTGTGCTGCGAGATCCTTCTGGACCTGACAGCCGCTGCAGCGTCTTGAACATCTCGGCCATCTCGGTCGGCTGGTAACCACCGGCCGTCATGTAGCGGAAGCCAAGGTCGTCGGCCTGCGTTTCATCGTCTCGGCTGAACTTGAGGAACAACATGCCGAGTCCGGCCGACGCCGCCTGCCCGAACTGCTGGAGCTCCGGCTTGAGCACCATCGCGCCGATCAACCCGATCTGCAGGATCTGCTGTTTCGAGATCTGACTGACAGAATGTTTCGCCGTGACGTGAGCCGTCTCATGGCCGAGCACCGACACCAATTCCGCTTCCGAATTCATGTACGTCAGAATCCCGCGCGAGATGAAGACGGGACCACCGGGCAAGGCGAAGGCATTCACGATGGGGTCATCGACGACGGTATAGCTCCACGGCAGATCGGGTCGCTCCGACCGCTTGGCGATCGCCATGCCAAGTGACGACACGTAACGCTGAATCGCCGAGTCGGGATAGATGCCCATCTGCGACGCGGCAGCCTTGGCACCTTCCTGACCCATCGCGATTTCCTGTCCCTGCGACACCAGTGAAAGTTCGCGCTTGCCCGTTGCCGGATTGGTGGCGCAGGATGTGACGAAGACCAGCAGCGCAGCGGCAGGTGCCGCGCGCGAAGCGACGTGACGACGTACGATGTGTGAGAGCGTCATGCAGAGTCCGGTGGAAGCTGAATCCGTTCAGGCGACCCCGATGGCCGCATGTGGAATTTCGTGACGGACCCGCCCACCGCAATGCCGAATCGGCATCGCGCCATGCAATCACACGCCAGCCTCTTCCTCGACTATTTCGTCCAGAGGCCGACGGTACCGCAATTGTTGCCACCTGCACCCGTGAGCTCGGCGGGCACCCCACCGATGCCGTTGTAGACTTCGACGCCGGCCAGATCCATCGGATTCACGAGATCGTCGATGCCTCCGCTGGAGCGTTGCGGCGCCGGGAACCCGTTGATGAACACGGCGAGTCTGCACCCCGACCGACCCGTCAGCGTCCCGGAGCCGAAGGCGTTGCGATTCACGCGCACACCGGGCAGTGCGAGAAAGAGATCGGACGTCCGGATTGCATGGCGCGCCTCGATGTTCTCCTCGGTGAGGAACTTCCCCCACCCGTTGCCTTTCTCCGCGCGACTCAGGAATCCCTGCATGCGTGCCGAGCCGCGCTTCGCGTTCACGACAACCAATCCAAGGTTCTGGCCGGCGAACTGCCGTACGACGATGCGCACGCGGGCCGACGTGCTGTCCGTCAGGTCTGCGGACAGGTAGGTCGGCGCATAACCCACGCGACGCACGCGCACGATGTGCCGACGGGGCGGCAGATCGCGAAACACGAACTGTCCGAGCGAATCGGTGCGCGAGTCGACGAACGCGGTCACGACATCGATGTTCGCGTCGCGCACCGGCGTGCCCGCGGAATCGACGACCATGCCGCGCAGACTGCGTGGCTCGCTACGATCGCCGAGCACGTCGACCTGCACATCGGATGCCGTGTCGGCCGTGACATTGGCCTCGACGATTCCGAGCTGGACGCCGTCGCGCGCAAATCGCACACTGATGCGCCCCAGCGGAACCGGTGCGAGACGGAAATACCCGTTGGCATCCGATTGCGTGCGGACATCGCGATACGACACGTCGACGCGCGTCAGGGGCTGCCCGGTCGAGTCACGAACGGTCCCGCTGAGTGCGGCTGGTTTCTGCTGGGCGGCGACTGGCAATGCAAACACGCCGGCCAGCGCGACGAGAATCGTGAGATGGCGCATGGCAATGGTCCCGGGTTGATCGTCCGTGTGTTTATACCGCTCCGCACACGCGAGGGTCCCGATTCAGGCGCCTACTGCCAACGAAAGATTCGAAGCGCGATCGTGAGGCACACCACCAGATACGCCGTCAGGACCGCGAGTTGCGGCCAGACCGCACCCAGCCCCGCACCCTGCAGCATGATTTCGCGCAAGCCGTTCACGAGTGCAGTCAGTGGCAAGGCCTGCACCACCGGCTGAATCGCGGCAGGGAAGTTGTTCGACGAGAAGAACACACCGGAGAAAATCCACATCGGCAGCATCACGAAGTTCGTCAGTCCGGACACACCTTCCACCGTGCGCGAGCGAGACGAGACGAGCAGCCCGATGGCACCGAAGGCAGCGGCACCGACGAAGGCCACCAGGAGCAAGGTGACGAGCGAGCCGCGAATCGGCACGTCGAGGATGAAGGCGCCGAAGCCGAGCAACACGCCGACCTCGAGACCGAGGAACACCAGTCGCGAGAGCACGAACGAGAGCAGGTATTCGAGGCGCGACATCGGTGTCGCCGCGAGTCGCTTGAGCAGCTTCTTGTTGCGCTGTGTCACGATGGCGAACGCGAGGCTCCAGATGCTGCTGCCCATGATGTTCATGCCAAGCAGCCCGGGCACGAAGAAATCGATGTAGCGCGAGCCGCGTTCGCGCACGGTGACGTCGCGCACCTCGATGACATCGGAGCGTCCGCGCGCACGTTGCAGGATGTCGTCCGTCTGCTGTCGCGCCGCGCGCGCTTCGGGTCGCGCCGGATCGAATCGATACTCGACGCCACCGGCCGGCATCGCGACGACCACCAGCGCCGCCGTGCCGGTCCGCAGCACATCGTCGACGCTGTCTGTCGGAATCTGTCGGGCGCGAATCGGCGCCTTGTCGACGCTGGCGGCCGACGTCAGTGCCCCGGCGGTGCGAAGGGCGGCGCTGTCACCCGCCGACGGTGTGACGACGGCGATGATCGCTTGCTCCGGCGCCTTGTCGCGGAAGGCAATCGCGAGTCCGCCGGCCAGCAGCAATGGAAACACGAACGTCCAGAAGATCGCTTCCGGCTCGCGGATGAACTCCCGGAAGCGGGCGAGCGTCAATTGCTGGAGCGATGAGAATCGCATCGTCAGCCTTCCCGCAATTCGCGGCCGGTGAGAGACACGAACACATCCTCGAGCGTGGCGCTGTGCGTGCTCAACTCACTCCACGCGATGCCGCGCTGCGCGGCGATACCGAGCAGCGACGGCAGCACCGCCTGCACGGACCTGACGCGGAGCTCGAACCCATTCGGCATCTCACGTCCGCCATTCACATCGGGCAGCGCCAGCAGTTCGGCCAGTGTCACCGGCACCGTGACCCCTTCCGCCGTACCGAGCCGGATGACATGATCCGCGCCCAGTGACGCGATGAGTTCGCGCGGCGTGCCGAGCGCAATCACCTTGCCGTGATCGACGATCGCGATGTTGTCGCACAGACGTTCCGCTTCGTCCATGTAGTGCGTGGTGAGCAGGATCGTGCGCCCTTCCCGCTTCAGTCCCTCCACGACGGTCCACAACTGTCGGCGCGATTGCGGATCGAGGCCCGTCGTCGGTTCGTCGAGGAACAGCAGTTCCGGATCACCGACGAGCGCGCAGGCGAGTGCGAGGCGTTGTTTCTGGCCCCCCGACAATCCGTTCACGCGTGACGTGCGCTTTTCGCCGAGCTGCACGAGCTCGATCACGTCGTCCACCGTCCGGCCCTGATCGTAGAAGCTGCGGAACAATGTCAGGGTCTCGAGCACCGTCAACTTTTCTGCCAGCTGTGTTTCCTGCAGCTGAATACCGAGCCGGTTGCGGAGCCAGGTCGCATCGCGATCCCACGTGCGGCCCAGTACTCGCACGGTTCCGCCGTCAGCCGTGTTGAGTCCTTCGCAGATCTCGATGGTGGTGGTCTTGCCCGCGCCGTTGGGGCCGAGCAACCCGAAGCACTGACCGGCCGTGACGCGCAGTTCGAGGCCGTTGACGGCGACGACGTCCGCGTAGGATTTGCGGAGGTCGAGCACCTCGAGTGCCAGCGTCGGTGCGGTGTTCTGCGTCATGCCACATGGTAATTCACGGCACAAGGCGCGCGGGCCGGACGCGCCGTGACGTTCGCCGAGTCAGCGCAGCGCGGCTGGCCGAACGGCGTCGTAGCCGCCGGGCACCTTGTTCACGGTGAAGGTCAGTTCCGTGTCGCCCCGGGTGCCGGCCGGTGCGACGGCGGCAAGTGCGGCGCGCGGCAGCGTGATCACGATATCGTAGGTGCCGGCGATGATATCCGTCGGGAGCGGGAAGTATCGCATCGGCTGACCCGCCGTTGTGCGCGCATCAGCAGGAGCCTCGGACGCGAGGAGGATACGCTGCATGCGCGTGCGGTTGCTGGGTGCACCACCGACGTTGCTTTTCACCACGACACCGATGCTCGGGATGGGCGGGCCCTTTGCCGTGACGTCCGGCGATCCATCGCTGACCACGATCACGGAGATTCCATTTCGCGGCGCGCGTCGCGCGACCGCCGACGTGGGCGCGGCCGTCGGTGTCAGCGTGCCGCCGAGCGGATCGTACGTCCACGATTGCTGGAGCGCACCATCGACCTCGATGATGAAGCGACCGCCGGTGTACGTACGCACGGTGCGTTCTGCCACCGGCGAAGTCGGAGCCTGCGTCACTGCGCGCGTCTGGGCACCAGCCGTACCGAGCGGCACAAGCACCAGCGGGACCAGGCACGCCGCCCGTCGAATCTTCGGAAACATCGGCCTGCCTCACGAGTGGTGGTCAAGGACGCACGTTGTCCATCTCGTGACGATGTTCCGGAGCCCAGCGCAACGGCGCTGCGTGCGATCAGTCCCGGACTTCGGTGGCGTTGGCGGCGAATACCCACATGGGGCGATCGCCACCGCGAACCAGCAGGTAGTCGCCGCTGACGCCGGCCATGAATTCCGGCTTTCGGATTCGTCCTGCAATCACGAGTGTCTTGCCGGTCGCCACGTGACTGACCACCGACGCGTCGAGGCTCGGACCATCGCGCAGGTCCGCCCCGCCAGGGCGCGTGACGATCACCGTGCCGGAGTCGGCGACCATGTTTTCGGCGGGGTCATTCAGCTGGACGTGTGCGTGCTGCACGAAGCCCGTGAATGGTCGCCCCTGCAGGGTCACGTCGATGCGCACAAACTGCAGGTCACCGGTCACACCCGTGATGCGCACCGGCGCATACGCGGGCACGCGACGGGCGCGACGATTGTACGCCGGTGTGGGTGTCAGGTCGGTGCTGAACTCGGAGATCCATCCGGCGGTCCCGCGTGGTGTCTTCAGGTCCACGCGACGCAGCGGTGTCGTCACGCCCATGCGGCGCGCGATTCGCTCTCGGACGCCGTCGTCTGCCCCGGTTTCGCGAGTGCGCGACGCCAGTGAGCGAATGGCGAACAGCTGCACCAGCAGCACCAGGGTGCCGCCGATCACGAAGGTGTCGCGCTGCGCGAAACCGAGTTTCCATCCACGCCAGATGCGCTGACGCAAGCCGCGCGGCTTCGAAGGGCTCATGATGTCATCCGAGGGAGCTGATGCGTTCCGCCACGTAAGCAGAAAGCTGTCGCGTGCTCGCCGCTTCCGAGACCGTGATGCTGATTTCCGCCTGCGCTGCGGCGCCGTGTACATGCGCCTGTCGGAGCGCCGACGTGGCGCGCGTGACGGCGTCTGCCGCCCGGGTCGCAGCATCCACGGCGCGACCTGCCGAATCGAGTGCGGTGCGCTGCCCTTCCACTGCGGTCTGCGCGCGACGGTACAGACCATCGATCAGCGGCCGGTACGGCTCGAGCCATCGTTGCTGCAAGGCACGGCCGGCAGCATCGTCCCACTGCGCGCGCGCCTCATCCGCCGTCTCCGCCCATCGACGACTCGCGGAACCGTGGCGTGCACAGGCATCCTCGAGCGAGGCGGACGAGCGGCGCGCGCGCGCAATTTCATCCAGCATGGTTCCTCACAGGCGCTCACTCGCGCGATCGTAGGTTCGCAGATCGTCCACGCGTCGCCCAAGCGCGTCGCGCGATCCGCTCACGAGTGACTCGGCATCGTTGGCGGCGCGCGACACCTCCATCACATGTGCCGCCGTCTCCTCGACCATCCGGCTGACTTCACGCGTGATGGCGACGCCTTCCTCGGCCGCAGTGCGCGCGAGCTGTGATTCGCGCCTGGCCGCGGCTGCTTCGGTCACCGCACGCTGCGCGGCACCGACGGCGCGCTGTCCTGCAGCGACTGCACGCTCGCCACCATCCACGCACCGGCGCCCATCGTTCACCGCTTCTCGCGCCATGGCAACGTTCCGCGCGCACTCGGCAACACGCGCCTGCGCCTGTTCGACCTCGGCCTGCGCCTCCTGCACACGAGCCTGGGCGGCCGACACCTGCGCCTGCGCCGACGACACCGCACTGCTGGCCGCACTCACCGCGGACGAATAGCCGCTGCAGTTCGGATATCGCACATTGCCCTCCGAGTCGCGCGTGACCTGCGACTGACAATGCGCGAGCGCCGACTGCGCGATGCTGAGCTGCGACTGTGCCGACCGCAGCGCGGTCTGCGCGCTCTCCAATTGCGCCCGAGCATGCGCCAGTTTCCGCTCGGCCTCATGCAACCATGCGCGAGCCTGACCGAGGAAGGCCTCCCAGCGGCTTTCTGCGGCGACGGCTCGTGAGAGAGCGGATTGCGCCTCGCTCATCGCAATCCTCGCCTGCTCCGCGGCAAGGGCAGCTTCGCCATCCACGCGCGAGGCATCAGCACACGCCGTGTCGGCCGCCGATGCCGTGCGCGACGCTTCGTCCGCTGACGCCAGCAGTCGCGACATCGCGTGCTCTGCCAGCGCGCCGATCTCGCGTTGACTGCGCGTCCCCTCCTCGGCGACATCCTGCACCGTGAACTGCGTGCGCTTCAGGTCGTCCTCGAGATCCTCGAGAAACGGAATCAGACGACGCGGATCGACGATCGCCATGTCCGTCAGACCTGCGTGCTTTCGGCATCGAAACGCATCAGCGCCTCGATGCGGCGACGCAGTACGCCAAGCAGCAAACTTCCGTCGTGTTCGTAGGCCTGCATGCGACGCGACGTCGCGACGAAGACCGTGCGAAACTGTTCTGCGCCGGCGCCCTCGTAACGATCGGACAACATGCGCCACGCCTGTTCGAGTCGTGCGTACTCGTCGCGCACAAGGCCGAGATGTTCAGCGAGCGCGGTGGCGTATTCCTGAAGCAGGGTAGTAAGGCGGGTCGCGTCGGTCATCGCTCACCATCCAGGTATTGCGACAGCGCGCGAAGCTTCTCCGTCACGAAATGTCGATACTCGGGCCCTTCGCGCAGGCACCAGCATTCGAGGCCCGCGTGCAGCGGCGCCCATGCCTCCGCGTACTCGCGTGCGAAGGCATCCTGCCACGCGACCGCCGCTTCCGCATGTCGGTTTTCCAGCGCGATGCGACTCTGCTGCAAGGCGTCGTCGAACTGTTCGAGTTCGGCCGCGAACGCGCGCATGCGGTCGAGCGTCTCGTCGAGTGACATGGCCGTCAGACCGCCCACGCCATGAAGCGTGTGAACCGATTCCCTTCCACGTCCGCGAGCAGTACGGGCTCCGGTCGGCTGGAATCGTCCTCACGCAATTGCGCAGCCTGTCGATTGCCGAGCAGGTCCTGGCTGTCTTCCTGCGACATCTGCGTCACCGCGCGCCATGCGAACACGCCGGCACCACGACGTCCGAGCACGCGGCCGATGGCAGCGGTGCCGTTGCACACGAACACCGTGTGACGCCCCGACAGCGGACCTTCGCGCAGGCGACGCTCGAGTGCTTCGGGACCTGCCGCCCGCGCGAGCGGATCACTCGGGCGCATCAACGACACGGCGCGATCCGGCTCCACGAGAATCAGCAGATCGCCTGCGTCGTCGCCGCTGTCCTCGATCGTCGGAACGGCCGCGCCTGCATCCGTGATGATCGTCGCGCGATTCGCGAATGTCGCGAGGACCCGCGCCACCTGCGGGTCACCGGACAGGTCGAGCACACGCACGCGTCCAATCACCTCTGGCGCCAGCGCGCCGCACGACGCAAGGATTCCGCCGAGGAGGCCCAGTCGTGCCGGCGCGCTGGATGCGGCGATCAGCAGATTCTGATTCGGCAGACGCCGCAGCACACATGCGGCATCTCCGTGTACGGCGAACTCGCGACCCAGCAGCAGCGGCAGCGGACGATCACTCGCCCGCCAGTCCGTTCGTCCGAGACCACCCGCCGATTTCTCGCGCACTGCCCACGCCGCCACCGACGCAGTGTCGAGGGGTGCGGTGCCGCCGAGGACGGACAATGAGTGCGACGCGAGCGACGGCGCGCGACTGCCGTCGAACACCTGCGTGCGTGGCCACGACGCACGACGCTCGGCAGGCCAGGACTTTGCCTTCACCACCATCGATTCCAGCACGTCGGCGCGCGCAGCCGGTTCGACGAGCACCACCTGACCGCGCTTGTTCGCACCGTCGCGACCAGCACCCGTATTCAGGATCACGGTGCCGGCACCAGACAACTCGCGAATCATGTCGCGTCCCTCGCGCTCGAACTCGCTCATCGCCTGCACGGCAGCTGCAGGAAGCTGCATCGCCATGCGCACGTTGATGTTGTTGAAGATCTGGTCCGCCGACTGCATGCCGGAGGCCCGGAAGGTCTGCGAGCCGAGCAGCATGTGGATGCCGGCCGCGCGCCCCTGCGACGAGAGCTCGCGCAGGTTCGCCGAGACCTCCTGCGTGTCGCCATCCGAGAACAGTGCCTGATACTCGTCGATGACGAGCAGGATGCGCGGCGCCGGGCCGAGGGGTGAACCGGCGCTTCGATATTCGTCGAGCTTCTGCACATCGGACGGCCGGAACAACTTCTCGTACCGACGCGACATCTCACGCTTGAGCTCCGCGAGCACATCGCGCGCCAATGCAGGTGCGGTGTTGTATGCCACCACGGCAGCGTGAGGCAGCGATGCGTAAGCCTTGAACTCCACGCCCATCTTCAGGTCCATCAGGTACAGCTGCAGTTCGTCGGGTGCGTATCGCGTGGCAAGCCCCAGCAGCATGGCGTGCAGCAGGTTGGACTTGCCCGCGCCCGCGGATGCGGCGAGCACGCCGTGGACCAACTCGGTGCCGTCGTCGCGCTGGCCGAACAGCACCTGCAGCCCATCCTTGCGCCCGTCGAGCGTCGTCTCGACGCGGCGCGCAGCACTGGACGTCCACCAGTCGGCGTGCGCTGGCAGGATGTCCGCCAGCTGTGCGGAACGACGAGTCGGTACGGCGCCGCGCACACGCTCGAGCAGTTGCTGCTGCAGTTCCGGGGCTGGCGGCTTGTCCACCGCGTGCAGGCTCACGTTCTTGAGCGTGATGGTATGCGTCGGTCCGAGATCGACACGCGACAGTCCGTGTGGCAGGTCGACGCCGTCGATGATGTGAAGGATCAGGTAACGTCCCGCCTTCGGCCCGGCACGTCCGATGTCGAACAGCATGTCGGACACGCGACGATCGTACGCCGTGGCCTTCGGGAAGTCGGCCGCGATGATGAACTCGAAACGTTCTGCCACCTGCACTTCCGCCGGGAGTGACTCGAAGCTCGGCTCGAACGCGACGACATCCTTGATGATGCGTCGCACGTCGGACTGGATGCGTTGCAGGTCCTGCGCGAGATCGGCACCGGTTTCCCGCACGTTCGGCAGGTACCGCTGCAGCGGAAACGTCTGCCCGTAGCCGAGTGGGTCGAGAAAGGTGAACCGCGATTGTTGCGGCAGCGTGCACGCGATGCGAAGCGCGAGCGCACGCATCAGGTCATGCGCCGCCCCGATCGACGCGTCATCACCGCCCGACACGATCACCCACGGCCGCCCGCCACCGATCAGGGGCAGCGCCGAGAACATGAGGGGAATTTCCGACTTCGCCTGCCATGAACCCCAGCGCATCAGGAAGCCAGGCTGGCCCGGCGAGGTCAGTCCGACCGGCGGATCGGAGGGCTTCCAGTTCTGCCACGCGGACGTCTGGTCGTAGTTGAATCCGCGGTGGTAGTCCTTCGTGAACGACGCGGTCAGGTGCAGCGGCAGATCGCGAAACGTTTCCTTGATCAGCAGGTCCACCGGCGCGTCGAAGCGATGCGTCTTCTGCCCGGCGGCGACGAGCTCCTGTTGCTTCGCTGCGGCCGCGATCGCACCGCCGATCGCGGCGACTGCGGCCTGCAGTTCCGCGTCGGCACGCGCCAGCGCCGATTCGCCCGATTCGATCTTCGCCTGTGCCGCGGTCACCGACGTCAGTCGCGGCGCGTTGGACAGGCGTTCGCGCAGCGTCGCCGCAACGTCGCGCACACCGCGCGCCGCCGCGTCGGCTGCTTCACGCGCGTCAGCCATTGAACATGACCAGCAGTGCCAGTGCCAGCAGGACAGCGGCCACCACGGCAATGGCTCGACGCGCCACGAGCACATCGCTCGCATCCGTCAGCGCACGCTCGGCCGCTTCGCGAGCCGCGTGCAGCGCGGCGCCGAATTCGACGCGTGACTGCGCGGCGCTCGCGAGCCGCTGACGCGCGGAAAGAATCGCAGTGATTGCGGCGTCAGGCGACGCGGCCGCGACGCCAACCGTCTCCGGCGCGGCGGCCAGGTTTCGCCTGCTCACGTCCTTCCGCGCATCCGAGATCGCGGCTTCCAGCGCGCCGAGGTTCTGGGTGTAGTCCTGATCCAGCGCGTCCCATGTCCGAGTCGCATCGAGCAGGCGCTCGATCGAGGCAGGTTGAATGAGTGCGCCGTGGCGAGTCGTCGCGCCGGGCTGTGGGCTGGGATTGCTGCTCATGTCTGGCACCGCAGGGCTTTACGCAGAATCACGCGGGATTCCATCAGTGCCCTGACGAAGGTGATGCCCGTTCGCGCGGAGGCCCGTCGTCGGGCGTCGATTGCAGACCGCTCCAGAACTTGGATGAGGTCGAGCCCGATTGGCAAGGCATGGCGGCGGACGGCGGAAACGGCGACCACCTGCTTACGATTCCGCAATCCCGATCAGGAGGCTTCGCCGCATGTGCCGGAACATCAAGACGCTCTTCAATTTCGAACCAGCGGCAACCGACGCGGAGATTCGCGACGCCTCGCTGCAATTCGTGCGCAAGCTGAGTGGCTTCACAGCACCGTCGAAGGCCAACTCGGCGGCATTCGATCGCGCCGTGGACGAGGTGACGCGGACGGCGAGTGTGCTCGTGGCATCGCTCGTCACCAACGCGGAGCCGCGTACGCGTGAGGTGGAAGCGGCCAAAGCGAAGCTGCGATCGGCGAAGCGATTCGGGACGGCGTGATGCGAGCAGCCCTGCGCGCATGTGCACTGCTGCTGTCGGTCATCGGCTCGGCGAACCCGCTGGTGTCACAGCAAATACGTGTGCCGCGCGGTCCGTTCGACATGCCGTTGCATGACGGTCGGGCGCCGGGCGGTGAGCCGTCGCCGACCGCCGAGGTGTTCGAGCAGAAGGCGGGTGATCCCGTCGCGCGCGTGATGCACGTACAGACGCCGGACATTCGCGTCTTCCTCCCCGATCGCCGGAAGGCGACGCGAACGGCGATCGTGATTTTTCCTGGCGGCGGCTACAGCATCCTGGCGATCGATCACGAAGGGTGGCAGGTGGCGCGATGGCTGACTGAGATCGGCGTGGCGGCGATCGTCGTCAAGTATCGCGTCTCGTCCACTGAGGCTGACAGGTATCGATTTCCCGTTCCGCTTCTCGACGCGCGCCAGGCGATGCGCGTCGTGCGCAGGAACGCCGGCCCCTGGAACATCGATCCGATGCGTGTCGGTGTGATGGGATTCTCGGCGGGCGGCCATCTTGCCAGCACCCTCCTTACCGTGCGGCAGGACACACTGACGGGCGATGTCACCACAGCGATGAGCATCACGCCGAACTTCGGTGTGCTGGTCTATCCGGTGATCAATCTGCAGGAGTCATGGGGTCATCGCGGTTCCGGCGACAATCTGCTCGGCCGCGACGCCACGCCGGAGCAGCGTCGGCGCTATTCGACCGATCTGCGCGTCACCGACTCCACGCCACCGACGTTTCTCGTCGCGACGCAGGACGACGATGTCGTGCCGGCGCAGAACTCGATCGCGTTCTACGCGGCGATGACGGCGCACAAGGTGCCGGGAGAGCTGCATGTCTGGGAGAAAGGTGGCCACGGGTTCGGGATGCTGCCCGACCGGCCGCCGGTGGCACGCGAGTGGTTGCCGGCGTTGGCGAACTGGATGCGGGGGCGGGGGTTGCTGGAGCGGCGGTGAGTGGACGTGGCGTGGAACCTTGCGACTCTGTGAGTCGCAAACAGGAATTAGTGTCACGAGACGTATTCAGCGTTGTGCGACCAGCCTTCGACCCCTCGACAAAAATGTCCGTCGCGATCCGATACATGACCGGTGATGTCCTGCAGCTGATCTCGATCGTCGGACAGACATCGGGAGCACTCGAGCGAACCATTGGATTTCATGCCGGTCGGCTCGCGCGCGGATTCGATCTGTGGCTTCTGGACGACATCGTCGGCCTCTACGACTTTGAGTGGGGAGGCGCCACATCACTCCCCGGCAACTGGATTCCAACGGTCGCTGAGAATGCCGGACTCGCGCCAGAGGATCAGTGGGCGAAGGTCGAGGATGTCAAGCGATGGCAATTCTATCGCGTCGCCGGGTTCGATGCGGATCGAGGCGATTACACCTTTGATCTCTGGAAAGGACAACAGGCGGCACTGCTCAATGAGCGAAAGTCGTCGGCGCGAATCGTAAAGGTCGTCCCTCGTATCCCGCACGACCCTGACATGCAATCATCTCTCCAGTATCCCAAAGCGAAGGGCATTACCATCCGGCAATGGAAATTGCGGACGCCGCAACGTTTCATTTTCGGAGCATTCGTCGGAATGGGCGAACGGTACCTTGGTGGGGGATCGGGAAGCGCGGTTGTGGCGGCAGCAGCCGCACGGCGCGGTTGAACGTCTCAGCTACGGTGTTACCACCTGCGCATCCAGCTTCCGATACTTCACATCCAGTGCATCCAGCCGCCGCAGGTGCGCCGGCAATCGCAGCATGAAGTCCGCGAAATCGCGTCGCGGCTTCGCGGACCACAACGCCTCCGCCAGGGCACTCATGCGCGGGAAGGCCATGTACTCCAGCTCCTTCGGATCGCGGATGTACTCCGTCCACAGCTGCGCCTGTGCCCCCAGGATGTGCGTCGCTTGCGTCGGCGTGAGCGACACCGGGACCGGCTCGAAGGCGTACACGGTGTCGAGCGGTAGGTAGCCACCGATCGCGAGCGGCTCGCGTGCCTTGTCCAGTGATTGGTAGTGATCGAAGTACGTGTGACTTCCCGGCGCCATGACGACGTCGTGATTCGCTTTGGCCGCCGCGATACCGCCGTCGTAGCCACGCCACGACATCACCGTCGCGTTCTCCGCCAGGCCCCCTTCGAGAATTTCGTCCCAGCCGATCATGCGACGGCCATGCTTCGTCAGGAACGTGTCCATCTGCCGGATGAACCAGCTCTGCAGCTCGTGTTCGTCCTTGAGGCCGAGTGACTTGATGCGCGCCTGAATCTGCGCGCTCGCCTGCCACTGGGATTTCCCCGCTTCGTCACCGCCGATGTGGATGTACGGACCGGGGAAGAGCGTCATCACTTCACGGAGCACGTCCTGCATGAACGTGACCGTCGCGTCGTCGGCGTTGAGGATGAAGTCACTCGTGCCCCACACCTGCATCACGTCGACGGTGGTATCGCGCCGGACACCGAGATGCGGATACGCCGTGATTGCCGCCTGCGCATGCCCGGGCATCTCGATCTCCGGCACCACGGTCACGAATCGCTCGGCGGCGTATGCCACGACCTCGCGAATGTCGTCCTGCGTGTAGAAGCCGCAGTGCGGCGTTCCATCGAAGACACGTTTCGCCGGTTCGGCGACGTACGGACCGACGAGCGTCTGCGCGCGGCAGGAGCCGATCTCCGTCAGTCGCGGAAACTTGAGGATCTGGATGCGCCAGCCCTGGTCCTCGGTGAGGTGCCAGTGAAAGCGATTCATCTTGTGATGCGCGAGCAGGTCGATGTACTTCTTGACGAACTCCTTCGGCATGAAGTGGCGCCCCGCATCGAGGTGTGCACCGCGCCACGTGAAGCGCGGCACGTCCTCGATGTGCACGGCGGGCGCGCTCCACGCGATGAGACCGATCGGCGCACGGCGATAGATGGCGGCGGGCAGCAGCTGGCGGAACGACTCGAGCGCGTAGAACGCACCGGCCGCATGCGCCGCGCGCACCGTCACGCCGGTCGGTGTGACGTCGAGCATGTAGCCCTCTGCGCCGAGTGCGAGCGTGTCGCGACCGCGCACGCGAACGAGTCGGATGGCGCCTGGAGCACGCGTCGCAACGCGCGACACGACCAGTTCCCATCCCGTCGCCTGCTCGACCTCCAGTGCGAAGCGACGCGCAACCGTCGCGAATGCCGCATCGGTGCGCAGCGTCGTGCGCGACGTCAGGGCAAAGTGGCCTGAAGCAGGTGTCAGCACGGACGGGCGCGGAATGACCGCATACACCGTCGTATCGGCCAGCGACGTTGCGCCAAGCCGGATCGGACCGAGCGACAGCGCCGCGACGGCCAGCGACGCCGCGGCACGCGGCAGGGACAGGAACGTCATGATGGTGAATCAGGGGGCGAGGTGTCGACTGCGGCGTTCGACGGGTTGCCCGGAAAGCTGTCTGCCGGTGCGCGCTCCGTGCAGGCCGCCGCCGATTCCCGGCTCGTCGTGATGCATTCCGGCCAACGACTGCGCGTCTGGGGGCAGGACATCCCATATCCCACGTGCGGAGCACCTCGACATGCGCCTCATCCAGCAACTCTTCGCTGCCACCGCGCTCGCGACGCTCGTCGCCTGTGGCGGAAGCAGCGACACCACCTCGCCGCCCATCACACCGCCGGCAGCCACGGTGACGCTCAGCGTCCTGTCCGGCGACGGGCAGGAAGCGGTGCCCGGCACTGCACTGGCCAACAATCCTGTGGTCGTCGCGAGGAGTGCGGCCGGCACACCAGTCTCCGGCATCGCGGTCACCTTCGCGATCGACTCCGGCGGCGGTGTGGTCGCGACGACATCGGCCACCACCGGCGCCGATGGCACTGTCTCACCCGGACGATGGACACTCGGCGCCTCGGAAGGGGCGAATGTGCTCACCGCGTCAGCCATCGGCTCCCCGACGATCCGACTGCGTTCGCTCGCGTCGTTCCCGGTTACCGCGCTGATCACCAATGCGACGGTTCCGCGGAGCGGCGCGGTGCTGACCGTGAATGTGCCCGGTGATCCGCTGAACGGACTGAAACTGACGATCCCGGATACGGCACTTGGCGTCGGCGCGCTGATCTCGATCGGTTCGAAGGCGTCGAAGGTCACCACCTTGCCGGCTGGCTATGCACAGGTCGGTCCGACGATCGTCATCTCGAATTCCGTCGCGATGTCGTCGCTGCCGATGGTGCTCACGATTCCCGTCAATGTGCAGTCACCCGACACGGCGCTGGCTGCGTTCTACCACGATCCGCTGAACGACACCTACGAAGTGCTTCCGGTGGCGGCACGGACGGCAACGACGCTGAGCGTCTTTGCCCGGCATTTCACGGCCGATCGCCTGATGCGCCGGCAGGGCGCGACGAAGATCGCGCGCAGGGAGCAGCCGGCCGGTGCTCGTGTCGTCGCCGGGTACTCACCGGCGCAGATCATCGTGGCCAGCGTGCCGGCGGCGACGCTGAGCGCGCTCACGACCACCGGTTTCGCACCTGGCGTGGACGACTGGGAATTCGAGAATCTCGGGACGCTGCCCGAGGATGGCGGAATCTGCGCCGGCATGTCGATCAGTGCGATGTACTACTTCTACGCGCACAGCGCCCTTGGTCCGCTGTTCAGGCGATTCAATCCGGTGGGACGGAACAACAATACGAACACGGTTGGCCTGCGCTTTGCGACCGTCGCGCAACGCGACATGGACTGGGCCAGCGCGACACGATGGTTCGACGTCTTGAATGCCATGCAGTTCGTCACCGCCATCCCTGCCGCGCGCCTGCACTACCAGACGCTGGTGATGGCGATGCGTGTCACACATCTGCCGCAGTTCCTCGACATCAGCGGTGATGGATTCGAGCACGCCGTGATTGCCTTCGCGTCGAACAACGGCGCGGTATCGTTCGCCGATCCGAACGCGCCCGGCGTTTCTCGCACGATGACCTTCACCGGCAACGCCTTCGCGCCGTTCCCGTTCTCCGCACGGGCCGGCGCGGCCAACGGTGTCGTGACGGGTGTGAAGACGATCGGTGCCTCCGCGATGCTCGACGCCGCGGCGATGGACGCGGAATGGTCGCAGGTGGCCGACTCCACGATCGGGAATGCCATCTTCACGCAGGTCATTCCCGAGTCGTACGACCGGCTGACGGACACCTGGTCGGCCGCCGACACCACGAAGACCTTCTACACGTCCGACCCGTTGCTGACACTGCGGACGATGTGTCCGAACCGCAGCTGTCCTGTCGTCGACCGACGAGACAACATCGACTACATCCACACACGACTGATCAACGCCAGTGGCACCGTGACGACGGAGGGCATTCCCGGCGCCGATGGTGCGTCCTTCACGCTGGCCGAAGGCCAGAACAGGATCGGTGTCATCCAGCACAGCGGAATCGAGGTGAACAGCTACAGAGACTCATGGACCAACTTCCGCTGGATGAATGTCGTGCACGGCAAGGTCTCGATCATTCCGGCACGGCCGACCGCGAAGCCTGATTCCGCGATCAACTTCTCCGTGAGCGCAGGCGCGCTGCAACCGATCATCACGCGGTACACGTGGGACTTCGGTGACGGTACGGCGGTCGTCACGACGACGACTCCTGCGGCGGCCCACGCCTTTGCACGCGCCGCCGACTTCAAGGTGCTCGTCAAACTGTATGACGCAGCGAACCGTCTCGTCGGCAAGGACTCCACGGCCGCGAGCATCAGCGTGACGGCGGGCCCATACAGCGTCTGGAAGGTGACGACGAGCACGTCGGCGAACATCAACCCACCTCCCGCGTCCGACACCGGCTCGAGCGTCGAAGCGGTGCTCCGTCGACGGTACGATACGCTCGTCGCGTATTGGGGCAGGCCGCGTTCCGCGGTCGTCAACCCGACGCTGTGGGTCGTGAAGACCGCATCGCCATTCAACAACGACTTCGACACGCAGCCGATCGGTGTGTATCTCTCCGATTCGCTGCCCGGCACGAATGGCGGCAAGGATCCGTACCCCGCACCCCTCGCGCTGGCGGCCGATGTGAATCGCACCGCGATCGACACACCGGAGTTCCTGCCGAAATGGACTGTCACCGGCACCGTGCCGGACGATGGGCACATCATCGCGACCGGCGCACTCCGCAACTCGACGATTTTTGCATGCATCGGCGAATTCACCTCGGCCACGTTCGTGCAGGCCGTGGATTTCAGGATGAGCGGCAACACCGGCACTGGCACGATCACGTACACCTTCCGCGTCGTGAGACCGAGTTGCAATCGACCGAATCAGGAGTTGTCGCGCTGGCAGTGGGTCGTTTCGTTCACCGCCACGCGCATCAAGTAGGAACGCTCGCACGTGGTACCGCGGCAGCACTGCAGTTGCTGCCGCGGTACCACGTGTGACGCTATTTCGCGGGCACCAGCACGATCACCTGATCCGGTGAATCCACGGCGCGCTGCGGCAGCGTCAACACGAGAGCGGACGCGCTCGCCGCGACGGCAACTGACGCACCGCCATCGAGCAGATATGCGCGCTGCACCTTGCGCGGAAATGCCGGCAGCGCGACCACCGGATCCGCACCGTGCATCAGATGCACGAACACCGTATCACCCCGCTGAGTCGTGACACCCCACGGGCGCGGCGTGAGCGGGCCACCGCGTGTCCCGTAGATCGACGTCCCGTTCACGCGCATCCACGCGCCGATGTCCGAGAGTTTCGCGAGTGCCGAGTCGGGAAACGTGCCATCTGGGCGCGGCCCGACATTGAGCAGGAAATTCGTGTTGCGCCCGGCCGCTTCGACCATGCTGCGGATGAGCGTCGAGGACGACTTCCAGTTGCGATCGGTGAGGCGGAATCCCCACGAATCGTTCATCGTCTCCGACATCTCGAGTGGCAGCGCACCGATCGTCGTGGTGTTGAAGCCCTGCGCATTCGCCCCCGGCTGATCGCGCTCGAACGTCTGCACATCCTCGCCTGGCCGCGGCGCTTCGTGATTGTTGGGAATGATCAGCGTCGCTGGTTGCAGCCTGTGGATCAGGGCATAGGTCTGCGCGAGTCGCCAGTCGGTTTTCGGTTGATCCCACACGCCATCGAACCAGATACCACCCACCGGTCCGTAGTTCGTCAGCAACTCCGTCAGCTGCGCATCCATGTAGTCGAGATACTTCGGGAAACTTCCCGACTCGGCTCGCCCGGCCGTCCGCCCGGTTTCGCCGCG
Organism: Gemmatimonadaceae bacterium; assembly: GCA_014379355.1. GTDB lineage: Bacteria > Gemmatimonadota > Gemmatimonadetes > Gemmatimonadales > Gemmatimonadaceae > JACMLX01. Next base: position 11,909 of record JACMLX010000256.1, on the reverse strand, counting down.
CGGATAAAAGTCTGGATGATGCCAATCCAGCTGCGAGTAGTAGAAGAAGTGTCTGATCCCTTCCATTGCGCAGGCGTCGGCCAGTTCCTTCACGATGTCACGCGCAAACGGGGACCGCTTCACGACGGTGTAGTCCGACACCTTCGAATCGAAGAGTGCGATCCCGTCGTGATGTTTGGTGATGAGCGTGATGTACTTCATCCCGGCGGCCTTCGCCGTTCGAGCCCACATACTCGCGTCGAACTTCACCGGATTGAACAGCGGCACGAGGCTTTCGTACTCAGCGGCGCGGATGCCGCGATTGTTCATCACCCACTCGCCGTCCTGCAGTATCGACGATGGCCCCCAGTGGATGAACATTCCGAGCTTCGCGTCCTGATACCAGGTGCGGGCGGCGGCGTTTGCGGGCGATGGGATGTAGGCGCCGGGTGTCGACTGGGCTCGGAGCGTGTGGGAGCCGAGCAGCGAGGCCGCGAGGAGTGTGGCAGCGCGGAGTGCAAGTCGCATGGAGAATCGTAGTGCAATCGGCACGCAATGCTCGCCATCAGAAGGGCAGAAATCGCGCATCGGCGATGCTCAGCGTACCGCGGCGGCGCGTCGCGAATGCATCGCCAGCGAGTCGAGGAGCGGCTTGAGCCCTGTGGTCCAGCCATCGTATCCGGCCTGCGTCATGTGCAGCCCGTCCTCGACGAACAGCTCCGGCCGCGGCTTGCCGTCAGCGCCGAGCATCGGCGTGGCCAGGTCGATGGTGTGCAGGTGCGCGTTCGACGTCGCGAACACACGCACGCGTGCATTCACGTCGCGCATGCGTGGCCAGAGCGCCCAGCGCTGCAGGCTGGGCTTGATCGGAAGGAAGACGATCTCCGTCGTCGAATCGGCGGCGTGCACCGCGCGCACGAACGTTTCGTATTCGGCAAAGACCTGATCGTTCGTCCTGCCGGCGTTGATGTCGTTGTCGCCGGCATACAGCACAACAACCTTCGGCGAGTAGCGAAGAAGCGTCTCGTTCACATACTGGTTCACATCCGTCATCTGCGAACCGCCGAACCCACGGTTCACGATCGGCAGGCCCGGAAATCGCTCGGCTGTATTCCACAGTCTGATGCTCGAGCTGCCGGCGAAGACGATGGGGTCAGCGGGCGTGGCATTCTTCGAGTCCCAGTCGGCGAAGGCCTGGATTTCGGTGACGAAACCGGGGGCTGCGGCGCCGACGACGGGTGGCGTGGTGCGGCAGCCTGCGCACAGCGCGAGCAGGGTCACGGACACGCCGAGCGCTGAGGCAGCTCTCATAGGGCGAAACGGAATCGAGGTTGCATGCTGTTGTGGTAACCGCTGCACAGCGTCGTCCGAATCGCGCGGGCAGGAGACGTTTGCGGCCCTCATCACCGCAAGCTTCATCGGCGAAACGGATCGCCGAAGCGCGGATCGTTGTCGCTCAAGGCGTCGGTCAACGTACGAAGGAACGCAACCACGGCCGCCTTGTCCTCCGAACTCAGGTGGAGCCGCTGCGGCCGGTCCGGGGCACCGTCGGTCAAGCGCGGGTCAAGTGCGGGCCCTGGCTGGATGCCACTATTGTAGAACTCGACAACCTCTTCCAGCGTCCGGAAGCGACCGTCGTGCATGAAGTGACGAGAAAGTGCCACGCTTTTGAGTGACGGCGCCTTGAAGACGCGCGTCTCACCGGCATCGAGACCATTGCTCTTCGATCCACCGTCAAGCGCGAACTGCGGGAACCGGTGACAGACTTCGCAATTCGCGCCACCAACGCTGTTCGAGGTGGCGAACAACAGCTTGCCGCGATTCTCCTGCGGGGTCAGCTGACTGAGCGGCGCCAGTCGATCGACGAGCGTTCCGCCGGACACCGTCAGCGCAAAGTCGAAGCGTGATGAATTGGATACAATGGAGCGTAAATACTGGGCCAGCGCTTTCTTGAGACGCACCTCGGTGACCTGATCGTCACCGAACGCGATCGTGAACAGCTCTGGGTAATACGGGAGCGCACGCATGCGCTTGAGCAGTGAGTCGACGCCGCCAACCGCCGCCACGAACCCGAGTTCGATGGAGTCACGGATCGGCTCCGTCACCAATTCCTCGAGCGAGACCGCGCGGCGATCCCAGAAGGCGTGACCGTCGCCGTAGAATCGCAGGTTCAGCAGGCGCATCGCCGTGGCACGCGTATTCAGCCGTCCATCGAACCCGGTACTGAAACGATTCGTGTCAGCAAGGCCGACGCTCAGCAGATGGCAGCTGGCACACGATGCGCGTCCGTTGATGCTGAGCGCCTTGTCGTAGAAGAGCACGCGACCCAGCGTGGCGCCGGCGTTCGTCGTCGGATTGCGAGACGCCGGCATGTTGTCCTGGAGCCGGAGCTGCTCCTCGGTGAAGTTGATCGGGCGAAACGCCTGCGTGTAGTCGAGCAGCCTTTCCGGATCGAGCGTCAGCGCCGCTCGAATGCCTGGATAGCGGACCGCGAGCGTGACCGTCTCTGCGCGTCCAGCACCGTCATCGCACGCGGTGAGCGCAAGGAGAAGGAGAACGAGCGTGCCGGATGGGAGGCGCAATGTCAGGCTCGTGAAGGAAGCGTACTTGTCGTTCAGGTCGGAAATGTCAGCGCGGTGTTGGGGCGGCGATGACTGCTACCAGCATAGCGAGAAGCACTCGATGCACCTTCATCGGCATACGGCCTGACTCCGGCGGGAAGATCCTTTTTGCGCGACTGGCACCTTGGTGGGACTGTTGTTCCCACACGGCCCCTCGCGGTGTGCGCCCGCGAATGGCGCTCCGGCTGCCAGATTCTGCTCAGGATGCAATCAGAACGTATCGAGTGCCTCTGACAGTCTCAACGGGTTCAGAGCGTGCAGGTTGGAACCCCATAGGAATCCCATACCAAACCATGCCAAGCGAAAGCCCTGCCACGACCTAAGTCGTTGCAGGGCTTACACATGGTGGAGGAAGGATTCGAACCTTCGAAGACCGGAGTCGACAGATTTACAGTCTGTTGCCGTTGACCGCTTGGCTACTCCACCCGCTGTTCCCGCTGCCCCTCGATCGCCGATCCTGACTCGGACAAGAGCTGACGGCGAGAATCGAACTCGCAACCGCCTGATTACAAATCAGGTGCTCTGCCAATTGAGCTACGTCAGCCTTTCGCCTCAACTGCCACGACTGCCGACAGCCTCACAACCTAGCCCGGCTCCCCCGCTTCATCAACCGGACTCGGCCAGCCGTCACGTCCGCTTCCACGTCGTCCCCTCCGGACCATCCTCGAGCACGATCCCCTCCGCCGCCAGCTCGGCACGAATCCGGTCCGACTCACCAAAATCCCGCCGCGCCCGTGCCGCCTTCCGGTCCTCGATCAAGCCGGCCACACGCGTCGCAAGCGCATCGTCCACCGCGATCGGACCCGGGACCAGATCCAGCACGCCATCGATCACCGCAAACGCCGACCGCGCACGCTCCAGCGCTGCGACATCGTCACCGCCCTGGTCGAGCAGCGCATTCGCGCGATTGACGAAGATGAACAACGCCGACAGCGCCTGCGGCGCATTCAGGTCGTTCGCCAGCGCCGCTCGCACATCCGCCTCCGCCTCCACGGCCACCGCCGACAACGCACTCGGCGCACCCTTCGCCGTGGCCAGGCGCGCCGCCAGATCACCGACGCGACGCACCGCCTTGCGTGACGCCTCGAGCGCGTCGCTGCTCAAGTTCAGCTGCTGACGATAGTGCGTGCCGAACATGAAGTGCCTGGCCGCTGCACCATCGAGCCCTTCCTCCTGCAATTCGGCCACACCCCACACGTTGCCGACACGCTTCGCCATCTTGGCGCTGTCGACGAGCAGGAATTCCCCGTGGCACCAGCACCGCGCGAACACCCGGCCGGTCGCAGCTTCGCTCTGCGCGATTTCGTCCTCGTGATGCGGAAAGATCAGGTCCACGCCGCCGGCGTGCAGATCGATCGTTTCGCCCAGGATGTCCATCGCCATCGCGGAGCATTCGAGATGCCAACCCGGACGACCGCGCCCCCACGGTGACTCCCACGCCGCCTCGACGCGCTCATCCTCCTCCTTGGCCGCCTTCCAGAGCGCGAAGTCCTGCGCGTTGTCCTTCGTGTATTCGTCCTGGCTGACACGCGCACCGGCCTTGATCTCGCGCGTATCGAGACGCGACAGGCGCCCGTACTCCGGGAACTTGTCGATCGCGAAATACACCGAGCGATCCTCAGCCTGATACGCGACACCCTTCGCGATCAATCGCTCGACGAGCGTGATCATCTGTGCGATGTAGTCCGTGGCGCGCGGATAGTGCTCCGCAGGCTGGATGCGGAGATAGGTGCGATGGGTGTGGAAGATGTCGACCACGGGATCCGTGACCTCCCGGATCGTCAGCCCGCGCTCGTTCGCACGCTTGATGATCTTGTCATCCACATCGGTCAGGTTCATCACCTGCTCCACGCTCCAGCCGCGCAATGCGAGCGAGCGACGCAGCAGATCCTCGAACAGGAACGTGCGGAAGTTTCCGAGGTGGGCCGGGTTGTACACGGTGGGACCGCACGTGTACATGCGCACCCGCACACCATCCGCCGGACCGAACGGCTCGACCTGCCGGGACAGCGTGTTGTAGAGAAGAAACTCGCTCATCGATTCGCAACGGAGACCGCGTGTTCCGGCCCGCGACGGAACGTCGCCGCACCGACAGGGCCCCCTGCGCGCCCCTCGAATCACGCATCGGCAAGCTACTGGTCCCGGACCCGCGGTGCCATCCGATCACCCACGCGCTCCGCCACCCGTCGTGCGGGCACGGGCCACGCCGGCATGGGCGTGGCGCATGTCGTGCGCATCGGTCGCAACTGACCTCCGGCGAGTTCCACTATCGCCCACGGCCACAGTCCCGCATCGATCGGCGCCGCAACGAGGGCCGACCCACCCGCACCGATCCACGGCCTGAGCAGCTCGACCAGCCCACGCACATCGGGCTCCGGCGCATGTTCCACCAACGCCGCATCGAGTATCACGAGGCCCGGCACCGCACCATCACGACGCTGCAGCGCGCGCGGCGCATCACCCGCGGGGGCATACCGCACACCCGTCAAACCGCGCGGCCCCCAGCGCACCTGCCCTGCATCGCAGCGCGCAACACCAGCGGCCACCGCACACAGCATCGACCGTGCGAGCGGCAGCGCACCCGTGATCGCGAGTGCCTCACCCGGCAGCAGCTGCAACGAGATTCCTCCAAGCACCGTCACGCGTACGCGACAGGCGCCCGCGCCCGCGACGATCACCTTGCGAACATTCCTGAGGACCAGTTGCGGTACGATGACGGACGGCGACATGCGGCACTCCGGCAGAAGAAGATGCCGGACGATGTGACGAGTCGTCAGTTGTGGCGAACCCGAATGCTGCACACGGTACGAATTCCGTGCAGCGCAATCGGCTCAGTTCCGCGCGTGCCGCTGCCCCGACGCCAGGCGATCCTCATGAAACGCGATGATCGCGTCCGCGATCGGCCCCGGATCGAAGCGCACAGGATCGGTGACGGGAAGTTTCGTCTCCGCCATGCCACGCTCGATCGCGTCGCGCGCCGCCTCGTCGCCCAGATCGAAGGTGTTCATCGCGACGGCAATCGTTGGTGCGAAACGCAGGGGTGTCGTCACCAGGTCGTGCATCGCGATCAGCGACTTGAGCGACGGAATCTTCACCCATTCGTTGTTCCGGATCGCCGTGCGCGATGGCTGCGTGCAGAGCACCAGCGCATGCGGCAGTGAGCCGTGAATGAGGCCCAGTGTGACGCCGGAGAAGCCCGGGTGCAGCAACGATCCCTGTCCTTCGACGAGCACGATATCGGCCGTCTTCGCGGCATCGAGCACGAGTTGTTCCGCGGCGCCACCGATGAAGTCGGCCACCACGGCATCGACGGACAGCCCCTTGCCATCGATGAAGATGCCGGTCTGCCCCGTGCCGGCGAACGCCACGGAAACCCCGCGCTCCTTCAACGCCGTGCGCACGGCCAGCTGCGTGGTCATCTTGCCGATGTTGCAATCGCTGCCGACCGTCAGGATCACCGTCGCACTCACGTCGCGTACCCGCCCGGACGACACCGGCAATTCCGGCGGCGGCTTCCGCACGTCCAGGATCTCGACGTTGTTGCGGCGCGCGAGTTCCGCGAACTCCGGATCATCGCCGATGAACACGTGCAGGCCGCTCCAGACGTGCAACTTCGACTCGAGCGCGGCTCGCAGGACGGGTCGCCACGATTCCGGCAGCTGCCCGCCTGTCGGTGCAATGCCGATCAGCAGGATGTTCGGATCGAGCGCCATGCCCGCCGCAACACTCGCGACCACCGGAATCGCCCCGCCGAATCCCAGCACCTGCTCCACCGTCTGACCTGCCGTGACCGTGTCCAGCACACCGACCACCTGCTCCGGCGTGAAGCGGATGCATCCGACCGCGGTCTTCGACGTGTGTACGCCGAAGGCGCCGTCAGCAAGGATCAGGTAGCGAGGGGAGATAGACATTCCGGTAAGGTAAAGTCACCTGGAATCGTTCTGTAGCTGCCCTCCGAACGGCTTGGGTCGATAGGTCCGGAGGCCGGAGAGTGCGCCAGGCTCACGACTCCTCTCTTCGCGCGCCGTTGTCAACTGCCTTGGGAGTGGAGCGCACCAAGCGCACGGAGTGCGTCGCTTGCAGCGACCTTTGAGCAGCGCACCATCGCTGACTTTTTGTTGGAACTGTGGTTCCAAAAATTTCATCCTCGCGCGGTGCGCAGACCTCTGCGATCCGAGCACTCAGTGCGCTCCGTGCGCTCCCGACCCAATAGTCAGAGATGGTGAGGAACGAGCGAGTGGTCGCAACCGACGCACTCTCCGGCCTCCCGCCCTATCCTCACAAAAAGTCAGCGATGCCGCCTGACGAACGGAGCGTTGCAACCGCGCCTGAACCGCTCACGCCAGCGCGACGCGCTCCGCCATCGCGATCAGGTCAGGCAATGCGCCTGCCGGCACGATGACTCCGCCTTCGGGCGCAGGGACGCGCAGCACCATCGTACGATCGACCGGCAACGGTCGCTCGGCGGCGCCCTGATAGATGCGATTCACCAGCACGCGACGCACGATCACGGTCAGCACGACCAGGATCGGCACGGCCACCACCAGACCGACGGGACCGAGCAGCTGGCCGAAGATCAGCACCGACATGATGCTCAACACCGGCGGCAGCTTGACCTGATTCTCCGTGATCAGGGGCAACACCAGGTTGCTTTCGATCAGATGGATGACCGTACCGAGGATGATCACGCCGAGCACACGCAATGGATCGCCATCGCTGGCGAGCACGAACAGCGCAGGCACGGTCGTGCTCACCAGTGTGCCGAAGAAGGGAATGATCGCCACCGCACCGGTGAAGATTCCGAACGTCAGCCAGTACGGCACACGCAGCGCCGCGAGCCCGATGGCGGTGAGCACCGCCAGGATCATCATGCCGAGCAGCTGTCCGGTGATCCAGGCGCGCAGGTCGCGTGCGATCTCGAGCAGCACGTCGCGCACCAGTTCACGCTGCGTCGGCGGGAAGAGTGCGATGAGCCACTCGCGATAGTCCGCCGGTCGACGTGCGAGATAGAGTGCCATGACCATCAGCGCGAACCCGTCGATCGCCAGATGCAGCAGGCCGAACACCTTCGGTAGCAACCCTTCCAGTTGTGAACTGGCCTGTTCGTACAGGACCGTGACCGCCTTGTGATCTTCCGTCGCGAGATACGCCTTCAGCGGTGGAATCCGGTCGCCGAGTTTCGCGATCTGGTTCTCGAGGCCGATCAGGTACTTCGGCAACTCCTGCGCGAGTGCGCGTGTCTGCTCCGCAAATGGCGGTACGAGCAGCGTGATCAGCCCGACCAGCGCACCGAGCGAGAGGAGCACCGATGCAAGCAGCGCGAAGCCGGGTGGAAGCCGCAGGCGCGCCTCCAGCACATCGGCCACCGCGCGCAGGAACAGCGACAGCAACACGGCGAGAAAGAGCAGCAGGAAGACATTCGATGCCTGCACGACCAGCCACAGCAGCACCCCGGTCACGATCGTACCGAAGAGCAGCGGCGCGAAGCGCTGCCGGGGTACCGCCTTGCCTGCGCTCACTGCACGTCACTCACGACGATGCACTCACGATGCGGGCGACGCGTCGTCGAGATGCTCGAAGTCGGCCTCCGTGATGTCCGCCGTTTCCGCCGCACCCTTCGGCAACTGCTTCGCGGCCGGCGAAGAACCTGCCGGCAACATGCCCATCTTCTGCTTCAATTCGAGCAGGCGTGCATCGGCAGTGAGGCCACCAGCGGCCTTCTCCAGCCGCTTGAAATCCGACTGCAATCGATCGCCGGAGAACTCCTCCTCGATCTCGGCACTCGCCGTCAGGCGACGCTCATTCTGCTCGATCTTCTCTTCCATCCGGGAGAACGCCTCGAACGCACTCTTCTCGCTCAGTCCTGACATCGTGGACTGGATGCGCTGCTGCGCTTCGGCGCGACGGGCGCGCGCGAGCAACAGGTTCTTCTTCCGCTTCGCTTCCTCGATCTTGTCGTTCAGGTCGCGGAGGAGCGACTTGAGTTTCTCGGTTTCGGCCTGGTGCGACTGCCACGTCCGATCGAGGGTGGCTGCATGCTCAGCGTGCTCCTGCTGCCGCATCAACGCCTGACGCGCGAGGTCATCCCGATTCTGCTGGATGGCCAGCATCGCGCGCTGCTCCCACTCGCCTGCCTGCTTGAATTCCTGGTCTGCCTGATCGCGCAGCCGCTTCTCGTCGGCGATCGCGGCAGCGACCTGCTGCTTCGCCTTCGCGAGCGAGGAACGCATGTCGAGGATCGACTGCTCGAGGAGCTTTTCCGGCTCCTCGGCCTTCGAGATCAGGTCGTTCAGGTTCGCTTTGATCAGCGACGAAAGTCGGTCGAAGAGTCCCATGGGATCAGTGGACCTCGCGGAACGGGGCGAGCTCGCGCACGTGTGACGCGAGCGCAAGCGTCATGCTTTCGTACGCCGCAAGGAACTCGGAGAAATCGAGGTTGGCCAATTCAAGCGCCTCAGTGAGGATGATGTCATTGCCTGAAATTCCGTACGCACCATGCACGAGGTCGGTTGCATTGAGCTCGAGGAGCCGGCGCGACAGCTTCGCCGCCGTTCCGCCGTCGTCCGGCACCGGCATGACGTTCATCCGCATCAACAGCACGGGCGGCGTGAGATGCACGACGACCTGCGCATCAGGCGTACCGCCCGGTCGCACGACGAACATGCCGGGCTCGACTTCAGAATAGCTGGCGCCTTCTGCGCCCAGCCGGACGAGAAAGCTTTCCAGATCTTCGCGACTGACCATGTGGTGCCTCGGGTTAGGGCCTTGGGGCCCCTACGTAGCCAAACTCGGCGTGTTTCGGTACGACACGCGAAGCTACGGTGATATGAGAAGAGTCGGCAACCAGCCCGACCCATCTCGCACCGCGCCGGGCCGCGCCACCGGGGCTACTGATCCGCGCGCACGATCACCGACTTGATCACTGTGCCGTCCGTGACCACCCGCACCATCTGCCCCGACACGATATACACATAGGTGTCCGCATCGCGGTCCACGACGCGCCCCAGCCGCGTCAGCGTGCTCACCGGCTGCCCGGGCGTCACGCCTGCCAGCGACCATGCACCGGACGACACGATACCCACCACTCGCTCGCCACCAGCCGGATCGGGCTTGACGAGCAAGCCGACACCGGCCTCTTCACTCTGCACCAGGCGCCCTTCCGCGCTCGCTTCGCCCACCGACGCGGCGCCCGGCAGCACTGATTGCGCCTCACGCGGCCGCATGCCCGTGCCGACCTTCTTCAAGCCATCGGGCGACACGAGCTGGATGGCGCGGAAACCGAGGTTCCCGATCTTGCTGTTCGCTCCCGGCGACGGCGCCGAGGGCCGTGGAGCGGACGGCGACGACGTCGGCGAACTCGCACCGGCCGGCAATGCGGTCGATCCGCCGTTGCGCGCGGCGACCACGATCCGTCCTGCTTCCTGACCCCACGGCTGCTGCCCGTAGATGTCGCGGTACGCCATCAGCAGTGTCAATCCGGCGTCCTTGTCCTTCTCGAACAAGGCGCGCGCGTAGTTGAAGCAGACGCGCGTGCTCATCGGCTTCGTCTTGTCGCTCAGACAATTCGCACGCCACGCCGTTTCTGTCGGCGGTGCATTCGTCCCACTCAGGATTCGACCGAACACGGCGCGCGCTGAATCGCGCTGGCCCGCCTGGAAGTACGCGATGCCAAGTGTGTTGAGGATCGCGGCGTCACCGCCCGCGAGTTGCACGGCGCGCTTCGCCCGCTGCACGGCGCGAGCGCCGTTACCGGTGTACGCATCGAGCAACGCGAGGTTGGCGAGACTGGCCGGATGGTTGTCCACATCGGGGATCGCTTCCAGTGCGCTGCGCGCGCGCGCCAGCATCTGCTGATCGCCACTGTTGTCGCCGCGTAGCCCTTCCACGAATCGTGTGCGTACCACACCCACCGTCGGCCGCACGACGAGTGCGCCAACCGGCACCGTCGCCAGCCACTGCGTGAGCAGCGCGGCGCCCATCGCTTCATCGATGAACGGTGCGGCGGGCAATGCACGTCGCACCGAGTCGAGCATCGCGATCGCACGATCGACTTCGACGTTCGCGCTGATCAATCCGATCGCGCTGTCGTAGCGATCCTGCTCCTCGAGCATGCTGGCCCAGAGTCGCATGTAGAGCGCCGCACGACGCACAGCCGACGGATGGGTGCTCATCACCCGCTCGCCGAAGAAGGCGTTCTCGCCCGACGCGCGCTCCTCGGCGGCGTCCATTTCCCACAGGCGCACCAACTCGCCGGCGTCGCTGAACACACTGTTCTTGCGGGTCGCGAACATGAGGAACGCGGCCAGCGAATCGGCGGAGAGTTCCTTCGCCTGTGAGTACTGTCGACAGGCGACGACACCAGGTGCCGCGATACGGGTGCCCTCTGACCGGCTGGCACCACCTTCACCGGCGGCGTTCACATTGTTCGAGCGACGGCAGTTGGTGTCCTGCGAATGCCGCAGGATGTTGTGCGACATTTCGTGCGCGATGACGGTGGACAGGAAGATATCGCCCAGTTCCGACGCGCTCCGACCCGAGCGTGCCGCAGCCTGCGTCGCGCGGCGGTCGAGTGCGTCGATCATGCCGGTGTACACCACGATCAAGTGATAGCCGTTGTCAGGCCACCCGGTCGCGAATGCATTCTCCTCATTCTTGTTGAGCACGAGGAACCGTGTCGAGCCACCGACATCGCGCGTCGCCGCGGCGATCGGCTTGATCAGCCGCGCCACACGGAGCGCCCGCGGCGTCTTCGTTTCGCAGTTCGGCTTCTGGAAGTCCTCGCTCTCGCGGAGCATCTGCCGCACCTGCGCATCGAAGCTGCTGCTTACCGCATTCTCCGGCATGGCGGGCGTCGGATCACAGACGACCTGTGCATCCAGTCGTACAGCGATGGCGCCGCCCAGCGCAAGCGACAGCAGCGCGGCGAAGCGGCGGAAACCCGGGGAGAGGATCGTATGCATGGCGAGGATTCTAGTAGTGGGGGCGCGGACGGGAGTGCGTGAACGGATGAAGCCCGCGCGCCGCGCGTGAGCTCGTGACGTGTGAGCTGATGGACACGTCACGGCTGATTCCGTGTCCATCCCAGCACGGTCACCTGAACGGATGAATTGCCACCCGGTGCGTCTGATCGTTCCTTCTTATGCGGGAAGTCAGGCTTTGCCTCGCCCCGCCCTGTTTTTCTACCTCGAACGTCCGACTGCCATGAATTCGTCGCGCCTCCCGATCCGTCTCGTACCGGCACTGCTGATCGCGCTGACTCTCGCCGCGCCGCTGCGGGCACAGGTCCGCCGTGCGCTGATCGTCGGCATC
>JACMLX010000255.1 GCA_014379355.1 Gemmatimonadaceae bacterium | reverse complement strand
GCCGCCTGCAGCAGCGAGACGCGCTGCGCCGACGCGGCAGCGGCGAGCAGCTCGATCGTCGCGTCACCCAGCCCACGGCGAGGCACGCCGATCGCCCGACGGAATGCCTCGTCGTCAGCGGGATTCGCGATGAGCTTGAGGTACGACATCAGGTCGCGTATTTCGCGACGGTCGTAGAAACGCACCGCGCCGATCAGGCGATACTGCCAGCCGCGCTTGCGCATCGCATCCTCGAATGCGCGACTCTGCGAGTTCGTGCGATAGAGAATCGCGACCTGCCGCAGTTCGACCGTTCGCCGACTGCGACGATCCGCGATATCGTCGGCGATATACTCCGCCTCGTCGCGTTCATCGAGCGTGCGCACGCGGCGAGGCAGGACGCCGGACGCGCGCGTCGCACGCAGTGTCTTGCCACGACGCTCGGTGTTCGGCGAAATCGCGGCATTGGCCAGCGCGAGAATCTCCGGCGTCGATCGATAGTTCTCCTCGAGACGCACGACCGTGGCGGTCGGGAACTCGCGCTCGAAATCGAGGATGTTGCGGATATCCGCACCACGCCAGCCGTAGATCGACTGATCGTCGTCACCCACGACCATGACGTTCCCTGCACTGCCAGCAAGGAGCGACACAAGCTGATACTGCGCCTTGTTCGTGTCCTGGTACTCGTCCACCAGAATGAACGAGAAGCGATCGCGATAGCCGGCCAGCACCGACGGATTCTCCTGCAGCAGCTGGACCGGCAACGTGAGCAGATCGTCGAAGCCGACCGCGTTCTGTGCGCGCAGCGTCTCGTCATACGCCGGATAGACTTTCGCCACGACCTGCGACAGCGGATCACGCGCGAGCCGGGCATACTCCGCCGGCGGCACGAGTGCGTTCTTGGCATCAGAGATCTGTCCAAGCACGGCCTTCGGCGCCCACTCCTTGGTGGAGATGCGCTGCGCTTCCATGAGACGCCTGACGACGCCCAGTGCGTCATCCTCGTCGTAGATGGTGAATTGCGACGTCCGACCGACGCGCTCGGCATCGCGCCGCAGCAGCCGAGCCCCGATGGCGTGGAACGTCCCGACCCACATGCCCTGTGGCGTGCCACCGATCAGGCGACCGATGCGATCGCGCATTTCTCCGGCGGCCTTGTTCGTGAACGTCACCGCGAGGATCCGGTGCGGGGGCACACGTTCGGCCTCGATGAGGCGCGCGATGCGTGTCGTCAGCACGCGCGTCTTGCCCGAGCCTGCGCCGGCGAGCACCAGCAACGGGCCATGCGTGTGCATGACCGCGTCGTACTGTGCGCGGTTCAGTCCGGCGAGTGGCGAAGCGGTGCTGTCTGTCATCGCTCCAACATAATCTCGAAGGCCGCACCCCGATCCGTCTGCAGGAGCGTAATCCTGCCACCATGATTGTCCATCACGATCCGGCGCGTGAGCGCGAGGCCGATGCCCCAGCCGCGCGGCTTGGTGGTGAAGCCCGCCTTGAAGATCTCGTTGCGGAGTTCGCGCGGCACACCCGGTCCATCGTCTGCCACCACGACGCGCGCGCCACCCTCCGGCAGTGGCTCGACCGTCAATTCGACCGTGCCTCCGCGACCGGCCAGTGCGTCGATGGCGTTCCGCACGAGGGACTCGAGTGCCCATTCGAGCAAGACCGCGTCACCTTCGACACTCAGCGGATCGTCAGGAAGTGTGTCCGTGATACGCACCTGGTGTGACATCGTCGGCACGCGGGCACGGAAGTACGCAGCCACACGAAACACGATTTCACGCACATCCACCGAATCGCGCTGGGCAGGCCGACCAATACGCTCGAACCGGTGTGCGACACGCTCGAGACGATCGAGATCCCCGCGCATGTGACCGACCGCTGTCTGCGCAGTGGTGTCGGCATCACGTTCGGCGAGCAGTTCGACCCAGCCGGCGAGCGCCGTCAGCGGTGTTCCCAGTTGATGTGCCGCCTCGCGCGCCATGCCGGCGAACACGCGCTCACGCTCGGCGCGACCGCGCGTCACGATCGCGTACGTGCCCGCGAGCAGAAACAGGCCGAGCGTGACGACCGTGATGATCGGCACGACACGCAACCCCTCGACGAGTGGCGTGTCGCCGTAGTGCACGTTGCCGACGCCGGGTTGGCTGATCGGCACGTTCGCACGATCGAGTACGCGCACGTACTCCCTGATGCGCGGATCCTCGATGGCGACGCCGGATTCGAACGGCAGGTTCGCGACCGCCGTTGGCGCACCCTTGTCATTGGTGACAATGATCGGCACACCCGCCTGCCGGATATACCGCGACAGGTCGAGCAGCGCAGCGGTGCCGTCGTCACCTTCCTGGCTGAGCGCCTGATAGACACGCGCGTACATCTGGCTCGAGCGCGCCGCTTCGCGACGCAGGTCCGTGACGACACGCTGCGTGTAGACGAGCCACCAGACCAGCAGTGCGACGACACCGATGGCGAGAAAGAGCACGGGCGCAACGCGCCGCGCGCCCATCAACCCAGCCGAGCGGTGCCCAGATACGGCTGCAGCGCCGCCGGGATGGCAATGCTGCCGTCCGCCTGCTGGCCGTGTTCGAGCAACGCGGCGATGATGCGCGGCAGCGCGAGGCCGGAGCCATTGAGCGTGTGCACGAATCGCGGCTTCTCGCCGGCCGTTTGTCGATAGCGAATATTCATGCGGCGCGCCTGAAAGTCGCCGAAGTTCGAGCAGCTCGAGACCTCCAGCCATTTGCCGACGCCAGGCGCGTACACCTCGAGATCGTACGTCTTGCTGCTGCCGAAACCGGTGTCGCCGGCGGCGAGCAGCAACACGCGATACGGCAACTCGAGCAATTTGAGAATCGCTTCCGCGTGACCGGTGAGCAGCTCGAGTTCGGCCAGTGATGTGTCGGGCGCGGCGTAGCGCACGAGTTCCACCTTGTCGAATTCGTGCACCCGCAGCAGACCACGCGTGTCCTTGCCGGCCGCGCCGGCTTCCTTGCGGAAACAGGCGCTGTACGCGGTGAGCGCCTTCGGCAACTCGGCCGCGTCGATCATCTCGTCACGATAGAGATTCGTGATGGGGACTTCCGCCGTCGGGATGAGGAACATGTCATCGCCGTGAAGCGAGTACATGTCATCCTCGAACTTCGGCAACTGCGTCGTGCCGGTCATCGACGTGCGATTCACGACGAGCGGCACCCACGTCTCTTCGTAGCCGTGCGTGGTCGTGTGTGTGTCGAGCATCAGGTTGATCAGCGCACGGACCATCTTTGCGCCGAGTCCTCGATACACGATGAATCCGGTTCCGCTGACCTTCGCACCCCGCGCGAGGTCGAGTATGCCCAGCTCTGCGGCCACCTCCCAGTGCGGCCTGACTGTCGCATCGAGACGCGGCGTGCCCCACTCACGAATCAGTGCGTTGTGCGACTCGTCGCCGGCCGGCACCTCGTCACGCGTGATGTTCGGCAATTCGAGCATGAGGCCGGACACGGTGCTTTCCGTGGCCGACAGATCCGCCTCGAGACGCGCAATCTCCTCGCCAAGCGACCGACTGTCGGCCACCTGCGCAGCGGCGTCTTCACCGGCCCGCTTCTTCTGCGCGACTTCCTGCGTCAGTGTGTTGCGTCGCGCCTTGCGGTCCTCGACTGCCGTGATGAGTGCGCGCCGATCCCTCTCGAGCCCTTCGAGGCGATCGAGGATGGGTCCCAGTGTGTCGAGCTTGCCGCGACGCGCAAAACCGTCGCGCAGCAGGTGCATCTGCTCGCGAACGAGCCGGAGGTCATGCATGACTCAGAACGTGGGAACGCCGGTCGCGAACGACCGGAAGTTGCAACTCGGCTGGATGGTCGAGCGCACGAGCAGTTGGCGCGTGACGGGGTTGATGCTGTCCACGACGAATTTGGCGTACAGCAGCGTGCCGCCGGTGGTCTGCGAGGAGCAGAAATCCGAGCTGCTCCGCACGAAGACGGTCTGTCCCCTGGTGACCACGATCGCCGTGTCCACAATCCAGCCGGACTCGGGTGCCCGATCCGCGGAAGCGTAGGCCGTACTGCTGGACTGCAGGGCGACCGGCTGCGGCGCGATCAGGGTGCCAGGCGGTGGCGTTGCGATGGTGCGGGCCGGATACACCGTGATCGTGCCCGACGCACTGATGTCGAAACCGAGGTCGAACTGCGTCCCGATCGAGTCGAGACGGTATCGGACGAAATCGGCGATGCGCCAGAGCGCACGCGACGACGCCGGTGTGCGGGTCAGGGCGCTGATGGCAAAACTGTCTGTTACGGTCTGGTACGGCGCCTTGACGGCAAACGGGTCTCCGCAGGCGGCGGCGGCAAAGGCGCACACTGTCAGCGCCAGGAAATACGTCGCGCGGAAGAACCGGGGCATGCAACGGTGGATGCGGGGTGACACAGCAGACTGCGAAGGGTAGAATACCGGACCGGGCCAAGCTCTTCAAGCGATTGTGGCACCGATAGTTGGGCCAATTCCCCTCCTCTACACCGCTCCCATGGCAAGTATCCGTGATCTGGTCGACGCCGTCCGGCGCCGGGATGGCGTCGAAGCCGCGATCGTCCTCGGTCGCGATGGCCTGCTCGTCGACGGCGATACGGTGTCGTATCTGGATGGGGAGCAGGTCGCGGCGCACTCACCGGCCGTCTTCAGCGCCGCCGATGCGCTTGGCAAGGCAGCGCGCGCTGGCCAGTTGCAGACGGCGGTGCTCGAATTCCCCGGCACGATCGCCATCATCTCGGCGATGAGCGAAGATGCGCTGCTGGTGGTGCTCGCGCGTCCCACAGCGGCGCTTCCACCGCTGCTCGGCGAACTGCGTCGCCTGCGGCAGCACATCGCCTCGCTGGCCTGATACTTCGGGGCCACGGCACGCGTCCCTGCAGAAACTGCCTCCCCGAAATTCCATGGCTCTCTGGACCGTCATTCTCGCCGGTGGTGTGGGCTCCCGCTTCTGGCCCATCTCCACACCGTCGCTACCGAAACAACTGCTGCCACTGGCCAGTGGTCAGCCGATGCTGCGCGATGCAGTCGAGCGACTGCTCCCGCTGGTGCCGGGCGAGCGCATGCTCATTCTCACCAACGCGACGCTGGAACCGGCGATCGCCGCCATGTTGCCCGAGGTTCCGGCGGCCAACATCATCTGCGAACCGCGGCCTGCCGGGACGGCGGCCGCTTTGGCGTGGGCCGCGCGCATCATTCAGCGCAGCGACCCGGACGCGATCATGCTGTCCGTGCATGCGGACTGGGCGATCGGCGATCCGGCCGGCTTCCGCAGCGCACTGCTGCGCGCTGCGAACGTGGCCGAATCGTACGATGCGCTGGTGACGGTTGGTGTCACGCCCACGCGTCCCGATCCCGGGTTCGGCTACATCGAGCCGGGCGAACGCATGGGACAGGTCGCATTCCGCGTGGCGCGATTCCTCGAGAAACCGGATCGTGTGCGTGCCCGTGAACTGATCACCGCCGGCTGTCTCTGGAATTCCGGAATCTTCGTCTGGCGTACGGCGCGTTTCCTCGACGAAGTGAATGCACACTGTCCGGAAGTGTCGCGCGCGAACGGCGAGAGCACGCTCGAGGGATTCTTCGGTGCGGTGCAGTCGATCAGCGTGGACGTCGGAGTGCTCGAGCGCAGTGATCGCGTGTTCGTGGTGCCCGGCGCGTTCGGGTGGGACGACGTGGGCACGTGGGCCGCGCTGCGTCGCGTGCGGCCCGGTGATGCAGCCGGCAACGCGCTGCATGGCGACGTGACACCGGTGATGTCATCGGGGAACGTCGTGCATGCCGACGGACAGAGCGTCGTGCTCTATGGCGTGTCGGACCTGGTCGTTGTCGCGATCGATGGGTTGACCGTCGTCACGACGCAGGACCACGCCGCGGATCTCAAGACGCTCATCGACGCACTGCCCGCACGCCTCAAGGATCGCGGGTGACATCGCTCGTGCTGCTCGACCATCCGCGTGGGGACGATCACGCGGATCCGCTGGCACCCATCACGACGGCACGGCCGCTGGCCGAAGTGCGCGTCGGTGCGCGACTGCTCCGGGAGCGCTGGGCGAGCGCATTCAATCTTCCGATGCACGGCGTCATCGCGGCGACGCGCTTCCACGGCTTCGACGAGCCGCATTCGGCAACGGTGTTGCGCGACGACGAGACGCTGGACGCCGGGACGGTCATCGCGATGAGTGCGTTTGCGCCATCGCTGCAACCGATCGAAATCGGCGAGAGCGACAGGTGGACGCACGACGGTGTGGTCGTGGCGGCGACACTCCACGAGCGTTCCTCGGTAGGCGATGTGCGAGCCTCGGGCCTCACGGCAGGTCACACGACGACACCACTCGACGGATGGAAACTCGAGCGCGCGTGGGACCTGATCGGACACCTGCCGTCGATGCTCGCAGCGGATACACTGCTGATTGCACGCGGCGCATTGCCGCCGGAATCGATCCCGGACGACGTGCGAGTGCTCGGATCATTTCCCGTGCGTATCGCAGCGTCGGCCGTGATCGAGCCGTTCGTCGTGCTGGATGCGACGCAGGGTGCGATCGTGATCGAGGAGCACGCGGTCGTGCACAGCTTCTCGAGACTCACCGGCCCGTTCGTGCTCGGACCACACTCCCAGTGGATGACGGGGAGTGGACGCACCGCATCGATCGGTGACCATTGCCGGGTGAGCGGCGAAGTGTCGGTCGCGATTCTGTGCGGCCATGCGAACAAGGGTCACGATGGATTTCTCGGACACAGTTATCTCGGTCGCTGGACGAATCTCGGCGCCGGCACCGTCACGTCGAACCTGAAGAACACGTACGGCACGGTGTCGCTCGGAGGCGCCGATACGGGACTGCAGTTCCTCGGCTCGCTGCTGGGTGATCACGCGAAGACCGGCATCCTCACGCGACTCACCACCGGCAGCAGCATCGGCGCGGGTGCGAACGTGATCAGCGACGACGTGGTGCCGAGTGTGGTGCCGGCGTTCGCGTGGGGTTCGCGCGGCGATCGTTATGAGCGGACACGCTTCTTCCAGACCGTGGAACGTGTGATGGCGCGTCGGAGCGTGACGTTGTCCGTGTCGATGCGCACCTGCCTGGAAGCCGTGTACGACGAGTGCGCGAGCACGGCGCGCTGAGTCGGCATGACGTTCCCGATGACGAGGCAGCAGCGCATTCTGGCCGGCCTTGCCGCGCTGCGCGATGCGACGCGCGCCTTGCGCGGCGTGGGCGCCGCGCGCGGGGGTGACGGATCGGAGAGTGATCGCGGTGCCCTCTTTGATCTCGCCGCGCTGGCGGATCGACTGAGCGGCTACGCGGACGACCAGACCGAGGATGACTGGACCGACTTCTGGCTCACGGAACAGGATGTCGACACCCTGCGCGTGCACACTGCGGCGTTGAGCACATCGCTGCGTGGCGTGTCGCCGTCTACAGTCCCTTCGCTGCGTGCCTTGGCCGACGAACTGGCGTCGTTCGCGCAGAAGATCCACTGATCGGTCACGCCAGTGCAGAACGGGGCGGCGCATCGTGAGATGCACCGCCCCGCTTTTCCTGCACGAGCTGTGAACGACTAGTACATGCCGCCCATGCCACCGCCGCCGCCGCCGTGACCACCGGCCGGTGCGGGGCTGTTTTCCTTCTTCTCGACGATCAGTGCTTCGGTCGTGAGCAGCAGGCCCGAGATCGACGCGGCATTCTGCAGCGCGGTCCGGGTGACCTTGGTCGGGTCGATGACGCCGGCCTGCACCAGGTCCTCGTACGTGTCCGTGAGGGCGTTGTAGCCGAACGTGTTCGACTCGGCGGCCTTCACCTTCTCGACGACGATGGAACCTTCACCACCGGCAT
>JACMLX010000254.1 GCA_014379355.1 Gemmatimonadaceae bacterium | reverse complement strand
TCGACTACCGCCAGTCGCGCGACACCGTCCATTCCGCCGTGCGTGTGATCTCGTCCGCCAGCGGCCCGCGGCGTCTGCGACGCAAGGCACCCGTGAGGGCGCGACCCGCCAGCACGCCCGCCGCCAGCGACACGCCGATCAGCGCCACCTTGAACGCCGTCTCGACACCCGCAACGGCTCTCTGCTGCGAGAAGCTCGTCACGCTGCGCAGCCCGATGCTGCCCGGCACGAGTATCAGCAGGCCGGGCACGATCGTCACGATTGGGGTCGTGTCTCGGCGTCGCGCGATGAACGTGCTGCCGGCGCTCACCGTCAGCGCACCGAGAAAGGCCCCGAGTTCCTCTCCCATCGCGCGTCCGGCGAATCGCGAAGTGAGATAGGCCGCCGCGGCCGCGAGCACGATCCACGGCGCCTGCCTGCCATCGGCCTGCAGGAGCACCGTGAAGCACAACGGTGCGATCAGCACGCCAAGACCTTCGACCCACCATGGCAGGGCCGCATTCGCGATGTGAAGGGCGACGTGATGCACCACCAGCCAGTCACCCGCCGCGGTGCCGAGTTTCGTACCGAGTGCGACGCCGAAACCGAGACCGAGAAACGTGACCAGCGCGCCGCTCAATCGCGCGGTGCCGCTGGCGAGATGTCGTGTCGAGAGTTCGATCAGTCCCGTCGTGAACGTCATGCCGGGTAGCAGCACCACCAGGCCGGCCACGGTCATCGCGTATCCGGCACCGCTGTCTGTCAGTGCGGCGAACAGCTGCGCGACGGTGGCGACCGCGAACGCGCTCAAGGGCTCCTCGATGTCGATCCACTCGGTGTGTGCACCGCTGCGCATCACGATCGATCCGCACATCAGGCCGAGAATGGCGGCGCCGACCAGGTCCAGCGCGCCAACGTGCAGAAAGCTTGCGACCGCCACCGACACGAGGACATAGGCCGCGAGAATCTGTCGCGCTCCCCACCGAGCTGGCTGGCTGAGCAGCGCTTCGATCCGTCTGGTGCCTTCGACGGGGCCGAGTGTGCCGTACACCACATCACGTGCGATGCGGTCCAATCCCGCCAGATGGCTCAGATTCGTCGAGCCGGGTTCCGCGCGGATCAGATGGGTGCGCTGCGCATCCGGCGGTCCGAACGCCGCCATGATCGATGTCGGCGTCGAGAAGAACTGCGCTTCGAGACCCAGCTTGCGCGACACGTCGGACAGCGTCGCTTCGAGTCGGTGGGCGGTGAATCCGGCGTTGTGCAGGGCCCGCGCCAGCCGCAGGATGAAGCCGACGGACTCCGCACTGACGACGATTGGAATGGCGGTCGGCGTCGGTGTGGCGCTGGTGCTCGGAACGGGGGACGGAGTCGTCATGACCTTGGGCAGTGTACCCCGGACCGCCGCATGCGGGCAGTGGCGACGCCTCCCGTTTCTGTCGCGAACCGGCATCTTTGGCGCATCGATCGCCGTTCCGCTCGCCCGGAGCGCGCGACACGCCCATTCATGCATTCACGGAGTTCTTCATGCCCGTCCCGGCCGTCGGCAGCGCCGCCCCGGATTTCACGCTCAACTCGACCAGCGGTTCGCCGATTTCGCTGTCCCAGTTCAAGGCGAACAGCAGGGTCCTGCTGGCTTTTTTTCCGCTCGCGTTCACGAGCGTCTGCACGGCCGAGATGTGTGCATTCACCGAGGACTACGACGCGTTCGGGACGGCGGGCGTGACCGTGCTGCCGATCAGCGTCGACAGCGTGCCGACGCTGAAGGAATTCAAGGCGAAGAACCAGTTGACCGTCGATCTGCTCAGCGACTTCAAGCGCGACACGAGTCGCGCATACGGCACGCTGATCGAGGAGCTGTTCTTCTCCACTCGCGCCTACTTCCTCATCGATGCCGACGGCATCGTCCGCTGGTCGCACGTCGAGGAGACGCCGGGCAAGAGCCGCACGAATGCCGAAATTCTCGCCGCCATCGCGACGAGTGCGTGAGCCTGTGGCCGATCGATGCGCATCGATCGGCCACGGTCTGCGCAAGAATGGCACGGGGGCGATTGGTCTCGCCGGTATCATCACGCATGTCCACCCACGCCGCCGTGCGCGCCGTGCTCGCGACGCTCGTCCGTGCGACGGCGGACCGGCGTATCCCGGTGGTGCTGCGAACCCGTCGGCCCCAGCAGGCGCGCGATCTCGCGCGCTGGCTGGCGCGCGCACATGGCAGTGAGCGCATCGTCATCGCCTCGGCCACGGCGGCAGGGCTGATCGAGGTGCGCCTGCCGCACCGACTCGAATGGCCCGACCCGGGCACGCATGAGGAATCGATTGCGGCCCTCCCCGCCGTCGCGTCCGATGCACACCTTTCCCGGATGGCTCATCCCTCGTCGCCGGGCGGCATACGCTGATGCGCATCCTCGTCATCGAAGACGACCCGATCGTCGGGCAGTTCGTCAAGCGCGGCCTCGAGGAACAGCAGTGGACCGTGGACCTCGAGGCGGACGGGGAATCTGGTGAACGCGCGGCAGGGCAGGGCGACGCGTACGACCTGATCATCCTCGACATGCGCCTTCCCGGAAAGGATGGATTGTCCGTGCTGCGCACACTGAGGTCGCGCGGCTTCCAGCGCCCGGTCCTCGTGCTCACGGCGCAGGACGCGGTGGACGCGAAGGTCCAGACGTTGCGCGCCGGCGCCGACGACTATGTGACCAAGCCGTTCGCATTCGAGGAACTGCTGGCGCGCATCGAGGCGCTCTCGCGTCGACCGCGACAGCTGTCGTCGCCTCTGCTCGAGATCGCCGACCTCGCCGTGGATCTCGATACGCGCGAAGTCGCGCGCGGCGGCGTGCGCGTCGAGCTGACGCCGAAGGAATTCAAGGTGCTCGAGTATCTCATGCGGCATCCCGGTCGGGTGATGAGCCGCACGTTGATCACCGAGTATGCATGGGGGTATCACTTCGATCCCGGCACCAACATCGTCGATGTGGTCATCACGCACCTCCGCAAGAAGGTGGACGCGAATCACGATCAGAAGCTGATCGGGACGGTGCGCGGCGTGGGATACGTGATCAAGGAGTGAATCGGTGATTCGTTCGATCCGTGCACGGGTGACACTGCTGCTGATGCTGGCGCTGCTCGTCTGCGTCGTCGTCTTCGCCGTCGGCATCTGGATCGGGCGCAAGGACGAGGCATACTACCGGGAGCTTCAACGGTATGTCGAGTCGCAGTCGGAGCTTGCGATTCGCATCATCATGCAGGCCGAGGCGCGCGGCCCGGTGACCGTGACGCGGGATTCCCTCGTCGGTGCGCAGCTGGTGCCGGAAGTGGCCAGTGTGATGGAAGTCATTCCCGACTACCTGATGGTGCTCGATACGGCGGGGCGTGCGGTCTACGTGTCGCAGAAGGCGCGCGCGCTGCCGCCCGGCGATCTGACATCGCTGCAGGAGAGCGCGCTGAACAGCGAGCCGGGGACGAGCGCCAGGCTCCTCACGCTGCGCTCGGATCAGATCTTTCTCGCAGCGCGCCTCGAGAATGATCCGACGACGCCGATCGAACGCATCGTCGCCGGCAGCTCCACCAACACCACCGAAGCACTCTGGCTCGACCTGTTGCGATCGATGCTGATGCTGGCGCCGATCGTGCTCGTCACCGGTGGCGTGGCAGCGTACTTCATCGGCGGCGTCGCCGTCCGCCCGATCACGACCATCATCACCGAACTCGAGGCGATCACCGACGGCCGCTCACTGCACCGGCGCCTCGGCGGGGCCGATGCGCAGGGCGATGAGCTGGCGCGCCTCACCAGCACGCTCAACGCGATGATCGGCCGTCTCGAAAACAGCTTCGGCGGATTGCGCCGCTTCACGGCCGACGCCAGTCACGAACTCAAGACGCCGCTCACCGTGCTGCGCGCGAGTATCGAGCGCGCGATGATGGCGCGCCGCGGCTCCAACGAGCAGATGGAGTATCTCGAGGACGCGTTGAACGAGGTCACGCGCATGGCGGATCTCGTGAACAGTCTCCTCAGTCTCGCGCGCGCTGACGAGGGCCGGTTCGACCTCGTGCGCGATGTCGTGCTGCTCGACTCGATGCTGCGTGACATTGCCGAGACGGCGACGATTCTCGGTGAGCCGAACGGCATCGCGGTCGTGATGTCGGAGTGCGAGCCGCTGACGGTGGAAGGGGATGCACCGCGGCTCCGGCAGTTGCTGCTCAACCTCGTCGAGAATGCGATCAAGTACACGACCGTCGGTGGCACGGTCGAATTGTCGCTGGCGTCGGAGAACGGCTCGGCGGTCCTGACCGTGAAGGACACCGGCATGGGTATCGCCGCGGCCGATCTGCCCTTCATTTTCGAGCGATTCTGGCGAGCGGATCGCGCCCGCTCGCGCGGCAGCGGGCGAGGTGGCACCGGCCTCGGTCTGGCGATCAGTCAGTACATCGCGCAGGCACACGGCGGCACGCTGACGGCGCAGAGTCGACTTGGCCGTGGCAGCACGTTCACGCTCACGCTGCCGGGCACCGTGCGACGTGAGCAGTCCCGTCCGGAGACGTCACCGCCGCGCGTGGCCTGATCGGCGCGCTGGCCTGTTGACGAGGTTTGCTGTCGTGCCGTGATCGCGTGAGCGACAGGCCCGCTCATCGCCATGTATCCCTCACGCCGAGAGGACGCAAGAGGCACGGATTGCCGCCTGACGACCATCATGGCGAGCGCGTCACGGACGCTTAAGCAAATCGTAATGCGGCGCCAGTCGCGCCAGTGTATCCAGGCAATGATGTTGAGGAGTCCCGTTCGACCATCATCCGTGTCCTGGAGAGGGTGGATGTTCGACCAACTGCTGGAAACGAAGGCGAAGAAGCAGCGCAGCACGGGTGGCACGGTGATCTCGGTCATCCTGCACACCGCGCTCATCGCCGCCGCGGTCGTGCTGACGAAGAAGACGGCCGACGCGCTCGAGAAGCCGAAAGAGGAGAAGGTCGTCCTCACCGAGACGAAGAAGGAGCCGGAGCCGGAGAAGCCGAAGGAGCAGCCGAAGCAGCAGCAGCCGGTTGCGCAGGTCGCTCCGCCAAAGGGTTTCCAGGTCATCACGCCGCCCATCGACATCCCGGATGTGATCCCGGACGTCGACCTGAGCAAGAAGGCGACGGATGAAGCGGACTTCAGCGGCAAGGGCGTGCAGGGCGGCGTCGCGAAGGGTGTGGAAGGCGGCACCGGTCCTGTCATCAGCGACCAGCCGTACTTCGACTTCCAGGTCGAAAAGGCCGCAGCGGCGATTCCGGGCAGTGGCAGCCCCGCCTATCCCGAAATGCTGAAGAGTTCCGGCGTCGAAGGCGAAGCGCTGGTGCAATTCATCGTGGACACGACGGGCCGTGCCGAGTTGGGGTCGTTCAAGGTGCTTCGCGCATCGCACGATGCGTTCGGTCAGGCCGTCAAGGCGTCACTGCCGCGCATGCGCTTCCTGCCGGCGGAAATCGGTGGGCGCAAGGTCCGCATGCTCGTGCAGCAGCCGTTCGCATTTGCGCTCAACAAGTAGTCACTCGGCATCCGCGGTCATTTCTCAACTCCTTTCGCACGAGAGTTTCCCATGAACATGTCGTTGATCGAGCTGTATCAGTCGATGGGCAACTTCGCAAAGGGTATCGTTTTCACCCTGTTCGCGATGTCGATCTGGTCCCTGACGGTGATGTTCTCGAAGTGGTGGTCGCTGCGTGCCGCGAAGGCCGAGACGCTCAAGTTCGCGCCTGAGTTCTCGCAGTTCCTCGAAGAGGACAACCTGGGCGAAGCGATCAAGCTGGCCGAGACCTACAAGAAGTCGCATGTCGCTCGTGTGCTCGGCGGCGCCCTCGGCGAAATCCGCCCGCTGATCCAGGATGGCTCGGTGACGGTGTCGGACATCAACACGGCAGAGCGTGCAGTCGAGCGCGAGATGCTGATGACGATCGTCGGCCTGAAGCGCGGGAATGCAGTGCTCGCGACGGTCGGTGCCACGGCGCCGTTCGTCGGTCTGCTCGGTACGACGATGGGCATCGTGAACGCCTTCACGGGCATGGCCGCGTCGGGTTCGGGCGGTATCGCCTCGATCTCGGCCGGTGTCGCCGAAGCCCTCATCACCACCGCCTTCGGCCTGATCGTGGCCATCCCGGCAGTGTGGGCGTACAACTACTTCCAGACCAAGATCGACAACCTCACCGCGGAAATGACGTACACCTCGAAGGAGATGATCGACTATCTCATCAAGGGTGTGTCGGGCGAGTTCGGCCGCTCCCGCTTCA
The DNA here is from genome assembly GCA_014379355.1 of Gemmatimonadaceae bacterium. Classification (GTDB taxonomy): domain Bacteria; phylum Gemmatimonadota; class Gemmatimonadetes; order Gemmatimonadales; family Gemmatimonadaceae; genus JACMLX01. The sequence continues at coordinate 10,806 of JACMLX010000254.1, read as the reverse complement.
CGCGCGAGTTCAACACGACGGCGGGCGGCCAGAAGCCGCTCACCTGAGCCTGACCCACCGCTAACGGGGAGCGAAGTCCATGTCGATGTCTGCAGGTGGTGGTGGCGGGTCGGTCAAGGCCGAACCGAACGTCACGCCGATGATCGACGTCATGCTCGTGCTCCTGATCATCTTCATGATCGTGGTGCCGCAGATTGCCGCTGGCTTCAAGGCGAAACCGCCGCAGGGCCAGAACATCACGCAGCATCCCGAGGATGAGAATGCCGATCAGGTGCTGGGTATCGACGCCGATGGACAGTATTACCTGAACAAGAAGCCGATCAACAACGCGGATCTCGAGCAGCTGGTGAAGGCCATCTACGATGCGCGCACGGTCGACAAGATCATGTACGTGAAGGCGGACGCCGGACTGCCGTACTTCAAGGTGCAGACGGCGCTCGACGTCATTGCGAAGGGCGGCGTGCGCGTGTCGGGCCTGATCGCGGACCAGACGCCCAACACCGAATCCACCGTGGCCAGCGACAAGGCGAAAGGCGGCTCGAACCCGCTGGACCTCAGCGGAGGGAAGAAATAATGGCGATGAGTGCTGGAGATGGCGAAGGCGGGCTGACCAACGACATCAACGTCACCCCGATGATCGACGTGCTGCTCGTGCTGCTGATCATCTTCATGGTCATCGTGCCGATGGCCCGCAAGACGATCGACGTGCAGTTGCCCGATCCGACGCCGCAGCCCGTGCCGCCTGGCCCGCCGCCACAGAACATCGTGCTGCAGGTCATGCAGGACGGAAAGTTCAAGATCAATTCCGAGGAGCAGCCACGGTCGAACCTGGCCAAGCGGCTCAAGGAGATCTTCGATCCGCGTCCGGACAAGCTGATCTTCGTCAAGGGCGATTCGCTCGCGACGTATCAGGATGTGATCTTCGCGATGGACGTGGCGCGTGGCAGTGGGGTGAAGGTCATCGGTCACATGCCCGCCACCACGCCCTGACACGGTCGTAAGAGTGATGACAGTCGCAGTGGGCGATGCGCGTGCGCGCGTGATGTGGATGCGCCGGAAACGAACCTTTCGTCCCTCGTCGGGCGTACTATACGATTGCTCGACCCCTCGATCCCATCCGATGCACGACAGCAGCCTTCCAGAATCCGCCGACATCACGCCGCGTCATCCGGGTGAGCGACCGAAGCTCCGGCCGCTCATCGGTGTGCCGGAAGGTGCCCTCAAGGAGAATCGTCGACGCGGCGCGATCATTTCGATTACGTCGCATGTGCTGATCGTGATCCTGCTCATCCTTCCGGCCTTCTTTCATCGCGAGATCGAGGCGGCGCTGACGGATGGTGCTGGAAGCGCCGGAGCGGCCGGCGGGGGCGGTGGAGGGCGCGGGGGCAGTCCGGTCATCCCTGAGCGTATCCAGCGCTTCCAGATGGCCGCGCCGCCGCCACCAGCGAAGACGGCACCGAGTGTGCTGCCTCCGATCACGCCCGTCCCTCCGGAAGTGAAGAAGCCGGTCGAGACACCGAAGGTCGAGCCGACGCCTGTCACGCAGCCGGAAGCGCCGCCGACACCCGCACCCGCCGTCGTACCGGCAGCTCCCGCGCCCGGTACCGGTGCGGGCGCTGGTGCCGGCACTGATCCAGGCCCAGGCAACGGACCCGGAACCGGTGGCGGCACGGGCTCGGGACTTGGAACGGGCACGGGATCGAACATCGGCGCCGGAACGGGTGGCGGAAATGCGACGATCTATCCGCCCACGCCGCGCGCCTTGTTCGTGCCGCCGAACGGCACACCGAAAAAACTGAAGGGCAAGACCATCGTGATCGAGCTCGATGTGGACGAAGTGGGCAAGGTGCAGGGGGCGGAATTTTCACCGCGATCCGGCGACGGGAATTACGACGAACAATTCCTCAGCAGTCTGCGAGAACAACGCTTCCGACCGGCCGTCCGCGCCAACGGACAACCGATACGCTTCACCTATCGGTACGAGATTCTTCTATGAGGCGGACCCGCGGGTCCGCCTCACTGATTTCCGGCCCTGACCATCCTGCATCCGGACGTCGCGGAATTGCGCTATTTGCTGTTGTGACAACTGGTTCCGAGCCGATCCCGTGCATACTTTGCCACATTCTTTCGTCCGTGCCGCCGCGGCCGAAATCCGTCGGTTACCTACTGCCCAGCCCGCATGCCGCAGCCCCGCGACACCAGCGCGGTCGCATCGAGTTCTCGTGACGCCGGCGGCGTTACGTCCACTGCGCCGGGCTTCATCGCCGCGCTGACCCTGACCGACGCCGCCATGCTGGTGGCGGGCTCGATGATCGGCTCCGGCATCTTCATCGTCTCGGCAGACATTGCTCGCGCCGTCGGATCCCCGTTCTGGTTGTTGATGGCCTGGCTGATCACCGGCGCGATCACTCTCGCCGGCGCCCTCTCGCTCGCGGAACTCGCGGCGATGTTTCCTCGCGCCGGCGGCCAGTATGTCTTCCTCAAGGAATCGATGGGCCCAGTGATGGGCTTTCTTTTTGGGTGGACATTGTTCGTCGTCATCCAGACCGGCACGATCGCCGCCGTGGCTGTCGCCTTCGGGCGATTTCTCGGTGTGCTCTGGCCGTCCATCACGCCGGATCGATTCAGCTGGTTTCCGCAGGCCGATCTGTGCGTGACGTGGCTTGGATGCAAGGCATCCGGCAGCGCCATCCAGCTCGGACTCTCGCCGCAGCGTCTGGTCGCACTGCTCAGCGTCTGGGTCCTGACCTGGATCAATCTCCGAGGCGTACAAGGCGGCAAGACGGTGCAGACGCTGCTCACCGTCGCGAAGCTGCTTGGCCTCGCGATGATCGTGGTGCTCGGCATTCTCGTCGGGCGCAACGTCGATGCCATCACGGCCAACTTTTCAGCCGGACGATTCTTCGGCAACGTACCGGTCACGGGGACGTTCGTGCTGGCCTTCGGCACCGCGCTCGTGGGCTCGCTCTTCTCCAGCACCGCGTGGCTTGGCGTGACGTTCGCCGCCAGCGAAGTGAAGGATCCGAAGCGCAACCTGCCCCGCGCGCTGTTGCTCGGCACCGGCATGGTGACGCTGCTCTACATCATGTGCAACGTCGCCTATCTGCTGGTGCTGCCCATGGATGGCACGGCCGATGGTGCGACGGTCATCACACGCGGCATTTCGCACGCCACACAGGATCGTGTCGGTGTGGCGGCGGCGGAAATGATCTTCGGCGCGAGCGCCGGGACGGTCATGGCGTGCCTGATCCTGATCTCGACATTCGGCTGCAACAACGGGCTGATTCTCGCCGGCTCGCGGGTGTTCTACGCGATGGCGAAGGACGGCACGTTCTTCAAGAGTGCAGGGACGCTGAACAAGAATGGTGTTCCTGCCCGCGCGATGCTCATGCAGGGTGCATGGACGTCGCTGTTGTGCCTGAGCGGCACCTACGGGCAGCTGCTCGACTACGTCGTCTTCGCCGAGCTCGCGTTCTACGCCCTGACGACCGTCGGATTGTTCATGCTGCGCCGTTCGCGGCCGCACGCCGAGCGACCCTACAAGGCGCTGGCGTATCCGGTGCTGCCTGCGCTCTATATCGCCGCCTGCGGTAGCGTGGCGGTGATTCTTCTGCTCGCCGACAAGACACGTGCACAGGCCGTGTCGGGTCTGGTGCTCGTCCTCATCGGCCTGCCTGTGTATCTGCTGACGCGTCGCACGCAGGCGTCCGCAGCGTGACGTCATCTCCCCAAACTCAGAATCAGTCATGAACGCTTCGCAGTCATCGCTGCTCGGCATCATCATCGGTGGCAGCGTCATCGCCCTGGTGTTTGCCGGGTTCCTCGCGCGCTGGGTGCTTGCGCGAGGCACTGGAACCGACGCCATGCGGGCGATCTCCGACGCGATCCAGGAAGGCGCCGAGGCGTACCTCTCGCGACAGAACAAGACGATCGCCGTGCTGGCCGTGGTGGTGGCCGCGCTGCTCTTCATCGGCTACGGCCTGCTGCGCGCCACGACCGCCAGTGATCCGGTGTCGGATCCGAAGGTGCTGGCGCTGTTCGTGACGATGTCGTTCTTCCTCGGTGCGCTCAGTTCGGGAATCGCCGGCTACATGGGCATGTGGGTCTCGATCCGGACCAACATCCGGGTCGCCAGCGCGGCGATGCAATCGCTGAACGATGCGTTGCAGACGGCGTTGCGTGGTGGTGCCGTGTCGGGGTTGTTCACGGTGTCGATGTCGCTGCTCGGCGTCGGTGGACTGTTTGCGATCATCACACTGCTGGCACCGGCGGGCGTGAGCGCGTCGGACTGGGCGCCGAAGATCCCGTTCCTGATCGTGGGGTACGGCTTCGGTGCCAGCTTCGTGGCGCTGTTCGCACAGCTCGGTGGTGGCATCTACACGAAGGCCGCCGACGTCGGAGCGGACCTCGTCGGCAAGGTCGAAGCGGGTATTCCGGAAGACGATCCCCGCAACCCGGCGGTCATCGCCGACCTGGTCGGCGACAATGTCGGTGACTGCGCCGGTCGCGGCGCGGACCTGTTCGAGAGTACCGCTGCCGAAAACATCGGCGCCATGATTCTCGGTGTCGCGCTGTTCAAGTTCTTCGGCATCAACGGGATTCTTTTTCCGCTCGTGATCGGGGCGCTCGGCCTGCTCTGTTCCATCGTCGGCGTGATGACGGTGAGCACGAAGGAGGATGCCGATCCGATGGCTGCACTGAACCGTGGCTACTACATCACTGCGGCGCTCGTCGCCGTGATGTTCTTCTTCGCCTGCAAGTGGTTGCTGCAGACGCCGGAAGCGCCGGACGCATGGATGAGCTTCTTCTGGTGCGGTATGATCGGCATCGTGACGTCGATCGCGTTCGTGTTCATCACGCAGTACTACACCGAGTATCGCTACCGCCCCGTGCTCTCCATCGCCGACGCCAGCCAGACCGGTCCGGCCACGAACATCATCATGGGCCTCGCCGTGGGCATGGAGTCGACGGTGTTGCCGGTGATCACGATCGGCATCGCGTTGCTCTCCAGTTTCATGATCGGCCGTGGCAGTGGCCTGATGGAGAACGGGGTGGCAGTCGGTGGGTTGTTCGGCACCGCCGTCGCGACGATGGGCATGCTCGGCACGGCCGGCTACATCCTCGCGATGGACGTCTTCGGCCCGATCACCGACAATGCCGGTGGCATCGTCGAGATGTCGCAGCAGCCGGCGTCGATCCGTGACAAGACCGACCGGCTCGATGCGGTCGGCAACACGACGAAGGCGCTCACCAAGGGATACGCGATCGGGTCTGCGGCGCTCGCGGCATTCCTGCTGTTCTCGGCGTATCTGGATGAAGTGAAGAACATGACCGGCTCGCCGTTGTCGGTGGACCTGTCCAAGCCGCAGGTGTTCGTGGCGGCGCTGCTCGGCGGCATGCTCGTGTTCTGGTTTTCATCCCTCGCGATGAAGGCCGTCTCCACCGCGGCGCAGTCGGTGATCGAGGAAGTGCGTCGGCAGTTCCGTGAGAAGCCGGGCATCATGCTCTATACCGAGAAGCCGGACTACGCGGCGTGCGTCGACATCGTCACGAAAGGCGCCTTGCGCGCGATGGTGTTGCCCGGCGCGCTGGTGGTGAGCTTCCCGATCATCGTCGGTGTGCTCTTCAAGTGGCTCGGCGCACCGGGCGAACGGCTCGGTGCCGAAGCGGTGGCAGGGTTCCTCATGATCTCGACGGTGGTCGGCATCCTGATGGCCGGCTTCCTCAACAATGCCGGTGGGGCGTGGGACAACGCGAAGAAGTACATCGAGACCGGCGTGTACGGCGGCAAGAAGAGCGAAACGCACAAGGCGGCCGTCGTCGGTGACACGGTGGGCGATCCATTCAAGGACACCGCCGGTCCGTCGCTGCACGTGTTGATCAAGCTGCTCAGCACGATCACGCTGGTGATGGCGCCGCTGTTCATCTGACTCCCTGCGCAACGAATCCCGGCATGAACCTCTTTTCCCGAAAGCCGATTGCCGAGTTGCAGCCGGAGAGTGAAGCACAGGGCGGGATGAAGCGGGTGTTGGGTGCCGGCGACTTGGTCATGCTCGCCATCGGCGCGGTGATCGGTGCCGGGATCTTTTCATCGCTCGGCACGGCAGCGGCGGGTGAGACGCTGGCTGACGGCACGATCGTCCGACTGGGCGCCGGACCGGCGCTCGTCTTCTCGTTCATCCTGCTCGGCGCGGTGTGCGGTCTGGCCGCGCTCTGTTATGCGGAGCTGGCGTCGATGATTCCGCAGGCGGGCAGTGCCTACGCGTATTCGTACGCCACGCTTGGCGAGATCGTGGCCTGGATCATCGGGTGGGACCTGATTCTCGAGTATGCCGTCGGGAACGTGGCTGTCGCGGTGGCGTGGAGTGGGTACTTCACGTCACTGCTGAGCGGATTCGGCATCGACCTGCCCGGCTTCCTGACGCACGGCTATCGCGCCGTGCTGCTCAGTACCGATCCTGCGGTGCAGGGATTGATGCAGTCGGCGCCCCGCATCCTCGGCATGCCGGTGCTCCTGAACCTGCCGGCGTTCGCGATCGTCGCTGCGGTGACGATGCTGCTGCTCGTGGGCGTGAAGGAGAGCGTGCGTGCGAACAACATCATGGTCGCGGTCAAGCTGCTCGTCCTGACGTTGTTCGTCGTGGTCGGCGGCGTGCACATCGACACGGCGAATTACAAACCGTTCGCTCCCAATGGCTGGCGCGGCATTCATCAGGGTGCCGCGATCGTCTTCTTCGCGTACATCGGCTTCGATGCCATCTCGACGGCGGCGGAGGAAACGAAGAATCCGCAGAAGAACCTGCCGCGCGGGATCCTCTGGGGCCTGGCGATCTGCACATTGATCTACGTCATCGTCGGCTTCGTGGCGACGGGGCTGGTGCCGTATCAGCAGCTCAAGGCCGCTGACCCGCTGGCGAAGGCGCTCACCGTGGCCGGACTCGGAACGGCCAGCTGGATCGTCGCTGCCGGTGCGGTCGTGTCACTGACGGCGGTCCTGCTGGTGTTCCAGTATGGACAGCCACGCATCTTCTACGCGATGGCGCGCGATGGCCTGCTGCCCGGCTGGGCCGCGAAGATTCATCCGAAATGGCGCACGCCGCACATCACGACGCTGCTCACGGGTGCGTTGGTCGCATTCGGCGCCGTATTCGCCGACGAGAACGAGATCTACGACCTGACGAACATCGGCACGCTGTCGGCGTTCGCGATCGTGTGCATCGGCGTGCTCGTGCTGCGGGTCATCGAGCCGGATCGTCCGCGCCCGTTTCGCGTGCCGTTCGTCTGGCCGGTCTGCCTGCTCGGCGCCGGCTCCTGCTTCTATGTCATGCTCGGACTCCCGGCACAGGCGTGGGAGCGCTTCGGCATCTGGCTGCTGATCGGGCTCGCATTGTATTTCGTCTACGGGTTCAGGCACTCCGTACTGCGTACCGGCCGCACGGTTGCCGTCGTGCCGGAACTCGAAGGCCCCGGCCACTGATTCCCCCGACCGAGATCGCATGTCGTTCCTGAAGAAGCTGTCGATCACCCAATGGATCATCGTGTCGATGGTCGTCGGGACACTCATCGGATGGCTGTTCCCGGAGTTCGGGCAGAGCCTGAAGCTGTTGTCGACGATCTTCCTGCGGATGATCAAGTCGGTCATCGTGCCGTTGCTCTTCAGTACGCTCGTCATCGGCATCGCCGGGCACGGCGACGACATGAAGAAGGTGGGACGCCTCGCGTTCCGATCGATCATCTACTTCGAGGTCGTCACGACGCTGGCGCTGGCCGTCGGCCTGCTGGCCGTCAACATCTTCAAGCCCGGCGCCGGTGTGTCTCTCGCGACGGCGAGCGCGTCGGATGCGAAGGAGTTCACGACCACGACGCCCACGTTGTCCGGCGTGCTCGAACACACGGTGCCGCAGAGCTTCTTCGAGGCCGCGGCGAAGAACGAAGTGCTGCAGATCGTGTTCTTCAGCGTGCTCTTCGGGATCGCGCTGGCGCGCGTGCCGGGCCGGCCACGCCAGGTGATGCTCGATTTCTGCGAGTCGTTGAGCGAGGTGATGTTCAAGTTCGTCGGCATCGTGATGAGTTTTGCGCCGATCGGCATCGCGGGCGCAATCGCTGCCACCGTGGGCAGGAGCGGACTGCCCGTGCTGCTGACGCTCCTCAAGCTGGTGCTGACGCTCTATGGTGCGCTGGCGGTGTTCATCCTGCTGGTGCTGATCCCGGTCGCGCTGATGGCCCGCGTGCCGCTGGCCGCGTTCGTGAAGCAGGTGCGCTCGTCGGCGCTGCTCGCCTTCTCGACCGCCAGTTCCGAGGCCGCGCTGCCGGGCGCCATGCAGGCGATGGAGAAGCTCGGCGTCCCGAAGCGCATCGTCGCATTCGTGATGCCGACGGGTTACAGCTTCAACCTCGATGGCAGCACGCTCTACCTGGCGGTGGCGAGCATTTTCGTGGCCCAGGCCGCCGGCATCCAGATGGAGATCAAGACGCAGCTGTTGATGATGCTCACGCTGATGCTGACATCGAAGGGCGTCGCCGCGGTGCCGCGCGCCTCACTCGTCATTCTGTCCGGCGCGCTGACGCAGTTCGGCCTGCCGCTCGAGGGCGTGGCGCTGATCCTTGGCGTGGACGCCGTCATGGACATGGCGCGCACGAGTGTGAATCTCGTCGGGAATTGTCTCGCGACCGTGGTGATGGCGCGATGGGAAGGTGAGTTCGACGAGTCGGCAGCGAGCGCGATCATGGAGACGCAGCCGGCCTGACGCGTACGCGGAAGCGTTATGCGGCGTCGATGATACACAGCGCAAAATCGTCCGCCTCATGTGGCGTTGACGCACGATTGTAGCACTCGCGCATACTTGAGTTCGCCGATCGAGCTCTGCTGACAAGCTCAACAGGTATCTGCGTAAGTTATTGTGCCGCTTATCATTGACGCACCATCGCCGCGCTCGATGGGAGCCGGTTCTCGCGAGAGGCAGTTGTACGGATTATGCACCCGGCGCCGTCGTGGGTCGGTTGCGTTTCTCCTGCCGACATCCAGAGGACCCTCTCATCCATCGAGCGACCATGCGCCTTCTCCGCACAGTCCAACGCGCTGTACTCCTGGGCGCACTCACGGCGTCTGTGCTCCCCGCACAGGCCATCCGCAGCACGGCGGGCTTCACGCTCACCAACCTCGCACGCAATGACGACGGGTCGACGGGACTCGTCAACACTGGTTTCACGTTCAACCTCTTCGGCCTGACGCAGAACCAGTTGTTCGTGAACAACAACGGCAATGTCACGTTCACGGAAGCGCTCGAGACGTACACGCCAGACCCGATTGCCGGCGGCGGCCTCGCGATCCTGGCGCCATTCTGGGCCGACGTGGACACGCGCAATACGGCCAGCGGTATCACGGCCTACGGTACCGGACTCCTTGGCGGGCGCAATGCGTTCGCCGTGAACTGGTTCGACGTCGGCTACTACGACACGCACGCGGATCTGCTGAACACGTTCCAGCTGATCATGATCGACCGCTCGGACACCGGCGCCGGCAACTTCGATTTCGAGTTCAACTACGCCAAGATCCAGTGGGACACGGGTGATGCCAGCGATGGGGAAAACGGCCTGTGCGGCCGGCCGCCGCTCGATCAGAGTCCGGCGCGTGTCGGATGGGCGAACGGTGGTGCGACGACGGTGGAACTGGCCGGCTCGAACGTCTGCGGCGCCTTCCTCGACAACGGGCCGAACTCGCTCATCAGGAACTCGCTGAACAGCAACAACGTGCTTGGTCGGTACGTGTGGAATGTGCGGAATGGCGTCATCCAGCCGCCGCCGGACGTGCCGCCCGGTGTGGTGCCGGAACCGTCCACGTATGCGCTGATGGGCACGGGTCTGGTCGGACTGGCAGGCCTCGCACGCCGTCGTCGCCGGAACGGCTGAAAGGCTTTTCCTTATAGCTCCGCCGCGATGTCGGCGGTGTACACACGAACGGAGTGCCGGATCACCGGCATGCAAACACAACGAAGGCCCGTCCGGATACGCCGGACGGGCCTTCGCTGTGTTTGTGTCATGTTCGCCGCATTTCCAATCACCCGCTTTCACCGGCGTCGGTGCGCAACGTTTCAGCGACTGAACGTGTCGCAGGCGTCGATGCGACCGGTGTCGAACCCGCGGCGAAACCAGGTCATGCGCTGCGCCGCACTGCCGTGGGTGAACGATTCCGGACGGATCGAACTCCCGGTGATTTCCGAGATGCGGTCGTCGCCGACGGCCGATGCCGCCTTCAACGCCTCGTCCACATCGCCTGATTCGAGACGGCCCTCCTGCTGCGCGTGGCGCCCCCAGATGCCGGCGTAACAATCCGCCTGCAGCTCGAGCCGCACACTGAGCTCATTGCGCGCGCCCGGATTCTGCGCCTGCAGCTGCCGCATCTTCCGTTCGGTGCCGAGCACGTTCTGCACGTGGTGTCCGATCTCGTGCGCGAGCACGTACGCCTGCGCGAAATCGCCCGGGGCTCCGAACCGCCTGCGCAATTCGTCGTAGAATCCGAGGTCGATGTAGACCTTCTGGTCGGCCGGGCAGTAGAACGGCCCACTCGCGGACTGTGCGCCGCCGCATCCGGTGTTGACCTGATCGCGGAAGAGCACCAATCGTGCGCGCGTGTATTGCGCATTGCCGTCCGCGAAGACCTTGGTCCAGGTGGCCTGTGCGTCATCGAGCACGAACGACATGAACTTGACCAGCTGTTCCTCTTCGGCCGATGTCTGCGCCGGACGGCTGCAGCTTGGCCGCCTCCTGCCACGCGCCGCGCTCGACGGCATAGCGCGCCGGCATCGC
>JACMLX010000253.1 GCA_014379355.1 Gemmatimonadaceae bacterium | reverse complement strand
GTCGCCGGCGTCCGCGCTGCGCTCGAGCGAGGCCCGCGCCAAGGCCACGATGCGCGCGACCTGATCTGCCTGCGTCAGGTAGGTGGTGTCGAGCAGCACCGCGTCCCGTGCCTGCACCGTCTGCGTGCTGTCGGCTGCGTCGCGCCTGACCAGCCGCTCCGTCTCTTCCGCGATCTCGACTTCGGCCGGTGCGCGACCGAGGCGCTGCTGCAACCGTCGCCGTGCACGTTCCCAAGGATCGGCGACGAGAAAGATCTTGAGCGTCGCTTCGGGAAAGACGACGGTGCCGATGTCGCGCCCATCGACGACCACCGCATGATGCTCCGCCGCAGCACGCACCTGCGCGTTGACCCACGCACGCGCCTCCGGGATCTGCGCCACCACCGACACACCTGCGGTGACGGCACTGCCGCGCAGTAACTCGTCATCGCGCACGCCATCGATCAACGGAATGAACGTGCGCTCGCCGGGAATCATCGACACGCGTGTTCCTGACCCCACCACATCATCGGCAGTCCAGCGCGACGTATCGGGCTCACGTTCCAGCGAGACCGCCGTCAGCGCACGATACAGCGCGCCGCTGTCCACATGCTGGATGCCGAGCTGCGTCGCGACCCATTGTGCGGTGCTCGACTTGCCCGACGCGGCGGGGCCATCGATCGCGATGACGAGGGGTCGCCCGCTCACGTCGCCGCCCCGATCAGCGCCAATGTCTCCCAGAAGCCCGGAAAGGAAACATTCACGCAATCCGGATCATCGACGGTGATGTCTGCGTTGCCACCTGCACCGAGCACCCCGAATGACATCGCGATGCGATGGTCACCGTGGCTGCGCACATGTCCCGCGAATCTGCCGGCTCCGCCGCGAATGACCATGCCATCCGGCAACTCGTCCGCATCGGCACCGATCGCACGCAGGTTCGACACGACGACGGCGATGCGATCACTCTCCTTCACACGCAACTCGCCCGCGTCACGAATGCGCGTTTCGCCATCGGCACGAGCGGCGAGGCACGCGAGGATCGGCAATTCGTCGATCAGTGCCGGTATCTCGTCACCGCCGATGTCCACGCCGCGAATACCCGCGGTCGCCGCCACGTGCACATCAGCGACGGGCTCCCCTCCGACGTCATGCGCATTGACGAGCGTCAGCGAGACGCCCATGCGCGTCAGCACCGCGAATGCACCGATCCGCGTCGCATTCACGCCGACCTTCGTGATCTCGATCGGAATACCGCGCAGCACCGCGAGAGCGATCAGGAACACGGCCGACGACGGATCACCGGGGACATCGAAATCCAGCGGCGCAAGCGCAGTCACGGGACCCAGCACCACCGCCTCGTCCGTGACGACGATCGGCGCGCCCAGTGCCGCGAGCATGCGCTCCGTGTGATCGCGCGAGCGCGTCGGTTCCTGTACGCGAGCGGAGTTGCCGGACACGAGTGCTGCGAGCAGGATCGCGCTCTTCACCTGTGCGCTGGCGGTCGGGCTGATCCAGTCGATGTCGCCGAGCGCGCCGCCGTGCACCGTCATCGGCAAGCCATCATCGGACGTGAACGTGAAGATCGCACCCATCTGCGTGAGCGGTCGCGCGATGCGACGCATCGGCCGACGGCTCAGGCTCGCGTCGCCGACGAACGTCGCACGCATGTCGTGACCGGCGATCACGCCCGCCATGAGCCGTGTAGTCGTACCGCTGTTACCACAGTCGAGATCACGCGATGGCTGCTGCAATCCGCGTCGCCCTCGACCGGTGATGCGCAGCGTGTCCTCACCGCTCCACCGGTCCGGCAGCGACACGCCGAGCGCGCGCAGCACGCCTGCGGTGCTGATGACATCGGCCGACGGCAGCACGCCACGCACGACACTCTCGCCGCTGGCCAGTGCCGCGAACATCAGCGCACGGTGCGACAGCGACTTGTCGCCCGGCACCGTGACGCTGCGTACAGCGCTCACCGCAGCCACGATTCGAGCGTCGTGGCGAAGTCGGTCTTGTCGTCCCGGTATTTCACGATCACAGGCGTCTGCAGGCTCAATCCTTCCACCTCGGCATACACGCCGCGCATCCTGCGCGCACCCGGCACCACGACGGCGTCCGCCGGAATGACGAGTGGTTGCGTCGCGGAACCGCGATACACGCGCTCGTTGACGAGGTCGAACACCGGCGTGCCGCGGGTGAGCACCACGCCGGCGCCGAGCACGGCACCCTGGCGCACGACGGTGCCTTCGTAGACGCCGCAGTTACCGCCGACGATGACATCGTCCTCGATCACGACCGGCGAGGCGTTGATCGGCTCCAGCACACCGCCGATCTGCGCCGCGGCACTGAGGTGCACTCGCGCACCGATCTGCGCGCAGCTGCCGACGAGTGCATGCGAATCGATCATGGTTCCGCCACCCACCCAGCTACCCACATTCACGTACATCGGCGGCATGCACACGACACCGGGTGCGAGGTATGCGCCACGACGCACCGTGCTCCCACCGGGCACGATCCGCACGCCGTCGCCGGGCGCGAACTGGCGCGGCGGCATCGTATCCTTGTCGAGAAAGCTGAAGCTGTGTGGTGTGGTGTCGGGTGACAGGTCGACGATCTGTCCGACACGGAATGCCAGCAGGATGCCCTGCTTGACCCACGGTACCGCGCGCCATTCGCCGTCATCAAGGCGCTCTGCTGCGCGCAATTCGCCGCATTCCAGCGCATCCAGGAGCGATGTCACGACGCCACGCGCCTCGGCGGGCAGCGGTGTTCCCACCGGCGTCGCGGCAAGCGCGCGGACGGCATCTCCAAGGGTCTGCACGGTCATTTCACGAGGGCTCCTGCCGACACGAGCGCATCGCGCACGGCGGCCAGATGTTCGTCCGCGAGTGGTACGAGCGGCAGGCGCAACACATTGTCCGCGCGACCGAGCAGCGACATCGCGGCCTTGATGGGTATCGGATTCGATTCGACGCCAGAGGCACGATACAGTGCCTTGAGGCGGCCATCGTGCATATGCGCCGTCGTGACGTCACCTCGCAGCATGGCCCCTGCGATCGTGCTCATGGCTCGCGGCACCGCGTTGGACACCACGGAAATGACGCCGTTGGCACCGCGCGCCATCAGCTGCACGGTCACGGGGTCATCGCCGGAGAGCACGGAAAATCCATCAGGCCGATTCCGAAGGATCTCCTCGATCTGTGGAATGTTGCCGCTCGCTTCCTTCATCGCGACGATGTTCGGATGCGCCGCGAGCGCCAGCGTGGTGGCGGCCTCCATGTTGCTCGCGGTGCGTGACGGCACGTTGTACAGCACGACCGGACGCGAGACGGCGTCGGCGATCGCCTTGAAGTGTGCGACGATGCCCCGCTGCGGCGGCCGGCTGTACATCGGCGATGCGTGCAGCAGGTGTGTGGCGCCGGCGTCGATCACGGCCTTCGAGAGTGTAACTGCCTTCTTCGTGTCGTTTGATGCGGCACCACCGATCACGGGCACGCGACCTGCCACCACCTCCACCGTGATCGCCACGACGCGCAGATGTTCCTGCAGGTCGAGCGTCGCCGCCTCGCCAGTCGAACCGCACGGCACGAGGAAATCGATACCCTCGGCCACCTGCCATTCGACCAGTGCGCGCAGGGCCGGTTCGTCAACCGCACCCGCTGCCGTGAATGGTGTGACGAGTGCGGTACCGCAGCCCTTGAGCGGCGACAGATGGAAATCACTCATCACAACGCTCCGGTGAGTTCACGAACCACGTCCATCATGGTGAACGATCCGACGCGACCGCGCAGCCAGCGCGCCGCGAGCAGCGCCCCGTCCGCAAACACGCGTCGGTCGCGCGCTTCATGTGTCAGCGTCACCTGCTCGAACGCCGCGTCGAGGACCAGAGTGTGCACGCCGGGCACGTGACCGACCCGCACGCTGGTGACCGGCACTTCGGACCCCCGCATCGCCTCGGCGCCGATCTTCAGGCTGCGCGCGGTACCGGACGGTGCATCCTTCTTCCTGCCGTGATGCGTCTCGACGATGGCGGCGTCGAAGCCGAGCGATAGCGAAAACCGCCGCGCGGCATCGTTGACGGCGAGCGCGAAGAGTGTCGCACCGATGCTGAAGTTGGGCGCGATGAGCACGCCGCCCGACGCGGCACGCACCGAGTGCATGACGCGACTCGTGGACTCATCCCACCCGGTGACCCCGATCACGAGCGGGATTCGCGCCGCGAGACAGACGGTCACATTCGACTCGACCGCCTCCGCGACGCTGACGTCGATGGCGACATCGATCGCTTCCGCGCGCAACACCTCGGGCGTGACCACCCGATCACGACCGATGCGCGTGGCGACGACCGCCTCGCGCTCGGGCGCGAGGGCGATGATTTCCCGCCCGAGTCTTCCGACACCAAACAGTGCGATACGTAACGTCATGCGGCCGGCGCCTCGAACAGGGCGGCGTGGAGTGCGCGCATCGCATCAGGTACATCCGCGTCGTCCAGCAGGATCGTGAGATTGATCGCGCTTGCACTGAGCGACAACATGTTGATGCGGCGATGCCCGAGTGCACGCAGTACGGTGCCCATCGCATCGGCATCGTCCGCAATGCCGGAACCCACCACACTCACGATCGCGCGCCGGCGTTCGACGGAGACATCGCCGATCTGTCGCAGCGCGCCGACGAGGACATCGAGTGGCGCTGAATCGTCGACGGTGACCGACACGGACACTTCGCTCGTGGCGACGACATCGACCGACACAGCGTGTTCGTCGAACAGCTCGAACACACGACGCAGGAAACCATGCTGGAAGAGCATCTTGCCTGTGGCGACACGCAGAATCGTGGTCTCGCGCTTGGCCGCGATGGCGGTCACTGCCCGTCGCGGCGCATCAAAGGTGATGCGTGTGCCGTGTGCGCCGGGATTGCGCGAATTGTAGATCCAGACCGGGATGCCGAGTCGCACCGCCGGCGCGATCGTGGCCGGATGCAGCACCTTGGCGCCGAAACTCGCCAGTTCACTCGCCTCGTCGAAACGGATCTGCTCGATCGGGCGCGCAGTCGGTACGATGCGCGGGTCGGCGGTCAGCATGCCATCCACGTCGGTCCAGATCTCGATCGATTCGGCCTGCAGCGCGGCACCGACGAGCGAGGCGCTGTAGTCCGATCCGCCGCGACCGAGCGTCGTCGTGATGCCGTCCATGCTCGAGCCGATGTAGCCACCCATGACCGGCACCTTGCCGTCATGCACGAGCGGCGCAACGAGACGGCGCGCGGCGATGGCGATCGCGTCGGCCTGCGGCTCGGCACGACCGAAGTTGGCGTCGGTGATCATCACCTTGCGCGCATCGACGTGCACCGCGTCGATGCCACGTGCGCGAAAGGCGGCGGCGATGAGCATCGACGAGGCGCGTTCACCCATGCCCGCGATGGCATCGAGGCTGCGCGGCGTGATGAAGCCGAGCACCGACAGCGCTTCGCAGAGCGACGCCAGTTCGTCGAAGATCACGCTCACTTCCGCGCCGATCTCATTGTGCTCGTCGGATGTCGCGAGCAATGCCTCGACCTCGACGAGGTGGCGTTCACGCAGCGCCTGCACGCTCGACACCGCCGAGATGAAATTGCCCTCACTGGCCTGCCGCGCGATGCCGAGCAACGCGTTGGTCACACCCGCCAGCGCCGAGACGACGACCACTGGGCGACGGGCGAGTCGGCCGCGCACGATCCCGGTGGTGCGTTCGATGGCGGCAGCGTCGGCAACAGACGTGCCGCCGAACTTGCTGATGATCATGCGGACCGGATCACGCCGCGCGCCGCCAGCAATTCCGCGTTCTGGATCGAGGCGCCGGCAGCACCACGAATCACGTTGTGGCCCATCGCCACGAAGCGCAGGTGGAATTGCGGGTCACTGCGAACACGCCCGATGTGCACGCTCATGCCACCATCACGGTTCACGTCACGTCGCGGCTGCGGGCGGTCGAGTGCCGTGTGCACCACCAGCGGTGCCGGTGGCGACGACGGCAGTCCCTGCGACGCGGCGTCGCCGCGCCACGCGCGCAACACGTCGACCGCCTCATCCGGCGCAACCGGCCGCTCGAATTCGACCGAGACGCAGACCGTGTGGCCATGCTCCACGGCGACGCGATTCGTGTGCGCGCTGATCACGAACGGCGCCATGGTGATTGCATTGCCGTCACATGTGCCGAGGATCTTCTGGCTCTCGCTCTCGAGCTTGGGCTCCTCATCACCGATGTACGGAACCACGTTGCCGAGAATATCGAGCGCCGAGACGCCCGGATATCCAGCACCGGAGACGGCCTGCATGGTCGCGACGAACAGTCGGCGCGCACCGAACGCCTGATGCAAGGGCGCCAGCGCCATCGCGAGGACGATCGTGGCGCAGTTCGCATTGGTCACGATCGCACCGGTCCATCCACGCAGTGCGCGCTGTCCATCGAGCAACGCAATGTGCGACGCATTGATCTCCGGGATCAGCAGCGGCACATCGGCGGCCATGCGATAATTCCTGGCGTTCGACAGCACGATGGCGCCACGGGTCGCGAAGGCCGGCTCCAGTTCCTGCGCCGGGCCGCTGTCGAGCGCGGAGAACACGACCGATTCACTGAGCAGCCTGG
>JACMLX010000252.1 GCA_014379355.1 Gemmatimonadaceae bacterium | reverse complement strand
GCGTCGTGCAGTCGCCAGAACATGAATCCGCCGACCAGCAGAAGCACGACGGCACCGCCCGCAATGAGCTTCATCGGTGGGCCCTCGCCGACATGGGCAATGTGCTCGGCGGCGCCGTGGCGCGAGGCTTCGTAGCGAAGCGCCGACGCCGCCGTCGGATCGATCACGGCGAGGTCGATGCGGTGTTCGAGACGCGCCCATCCCTTGGCGACGTCATATTCCGCATGTGGTTTTGCGGACGATGGAGCGTGCGTCACGACCTCGCGAGCGTCGAAGCGCCGAAGCCCGGCGCGACGCACCTGTTCGCGTACCGACAGCACGTGTGTCTCGCGCACGAGCCAGTCATGGAGGCCATCTGCCGAGGTGAAATCACGTCGCTCCTGCCATGCGCGCTCGAAGACATGCTCGACGATGTGCGCCGCAGCGGTCTCGACATGCACCTCGTCGTCGGCCGACTCCGCAAGCGCCGGCGCAAACTCATCGAACAGTTGATGGAGAGCGGCTTTGTCACCACCGATCAGGCCGGCAAAGGTATCCGGCGCGATTGTCGCAGGCATCGTGCGCATGGCGGGCTCCTTATCGGATTGGAAGGTCCGCTGTACGCTGAGGCTCGGGCCCGGGAAGCGCCGTAGGTGAAAGCCCTACATGGAGGGACTGACCTCCCGCCGGCCACGACGACGAATCGCTCCGACTGGACGACGACGTGAATGCGGCGTCGTTGCGGTGCCATTGGCGATCGTGGTGTAGTATCTCCGGGCGCTGCAGGTGACTCGTGTGGTGCGGCCAGCGCGATGCCTTTCTTTGGCTCGAGCGTGGTGGTCGCATGACACGGCAACGGCGCGCCCGGCCCGCTAAGTCGTCGGCGTCGCTTTCGTGATCCGGGACACTGGAACGCCGATCAGCATCGTCATTGGCAGCGGTTGTCCAGCGCGGCGAACTTCCTCGCATGTCCAGGCCATGTCTCCGGCGTGGAGGGACGACGTCATCGCGAGTAACTCGTCACGCGTGTACGTCCGCAGGCACGAAACCAGCCCGTCCCACCAGATTGCCACGGGCAACGCGGGAACGATGTATGTCAACAGCAGTCGCCACCACCGGAGCGGTCGGATCTGAGGTGTCACGAGCAGCACGACGATCGGTACCACGCACATCGCCACCAGTGCCAATGGCGAGCGATGGGTCGCTTCGAAGATCGCGATCGGCGACTGCGCGTCTTCGGCATTTCGCAGGATCTGCGTCGCATCGGCGGGCCGAAAATGATGAAGCGAGGAGAAGAGCGTTATCGCTGATCCATCTCGCGGCAGCGTATCGGTCGCGCGCAACGCCGTCCCGCGATACGTGACCGGCGAGCCCGGGGGGAAGTGGTCAAGCGCGCTCGTATTCGGGTAGGCATCGCTCAGCTCGAGGCTGAGGCCCGGAAGCGATGCACTGAGTGTCGGCAACAGGACGGGCCACGGTCCGCCGGCACCTGAACAGAGATCACGAACGCGACGTGCTCCGTTCGACTGCAGCATGTTCGTAAGTGGCTCGACTGCTGCCGCGTAGGGATGCGTGCGCACCGTCACCGCAGCGAGATAGTCCGTCATGCCCCGTCTGAGTACGTCGGGAAACCACGCCTGGTCTTCGAGTTCGAAGAGATGAAGTCGCGGCAGGGGCACAGTCGTCGACGGTAGTGGCGGAGTCGCGGAAGCGGAGGTCACGAACAACGCCCGTCAGCAGACAGACTGCCAACGGGCGTTGCATCATCAAGGCCGAGCACCACCGACCGGGCGTCGCCTCACGGCACCACCGGCGGCTTGTCTTCGAGCTTCGCCGCCCACAGGCCGGAATTGAAGTCCGTGAACAACACACGACCCTTCCACGGCATCGCGTTCATCACGAACGGTGCATTCGACGTCAGCGCCTTCGGATCGTACGGCTTGAAGACCGCGATCTCACGACGCTGCTCTGCCAGGTTGCCGAGCAGCTCACCAGAAACGTCCACGACGCGCACACCACCATCGTAGTAGGCCTGATACAACACGTCGTTCTCGACGATGATGTCGTGCGAACCGTAATCCTCGAGATGATAACGGCCGACCTTCCGCATGTTCATCGGGTCCGTCGCGTCGACGATGTGTACATAGCCGCCCGACGTCTGCGCGACGCCGCCCGCCTGGCCAAGCGTCGGACCGTAGTTCGTGCCTTCCCACACGCGGCCGGCGCGATTCATCTCCTCGTCACCGATGAAGAGATACGTCTTGCCGGTGCTCTGCTGCACGTACGGATAGATCTCGTGACCCGAGTTGATCGGGAAGACGCTGATCAGCTTCGGACGTTCGATGGTCCCGCCGTACTTGCCGTTCCCCACGTCCACCAGCACCGTGCCCGCGCCGCCCTGCGCCGAGTATGCGATGCCATCACGCACCCAGAGATCGTGGATGCGTGCGCCCGGATGTTTGTACTCGCTCACGAAGCGCGGCTTCGTGATGTCCTTCACATCGATGATCACGTACTTCTCGCCGCCGCTGATCGCGAACAGGTAGTCGTTCGTCGCGAACGCATTGTGCACGCCACCCGTCAGCTGCTCGTTGAAGATCGACGCGACCTTCGGATGCGCCGGCACGGCCAGGTCGATGATGACGACGCCATTGACGCGATTCGATGCGCCTTCCCGCGTGATCACGCCATAGCGACCGTCGGGGCTCACCGTCACGTCGTTGATGGTGCGCGCATCGACGTGAATCGAGTCCGTCTTCACGATGTTGTTCATGTCGGTGATGTCGAACACCAGCGCGTAGCCATCGCCTCCCCACGTGCCGACGAGACAGTAGTCGCGACCATCCTTGCCGGTCCACGGCCAGAGGTCGGACGTCGCCGTCGTGTTCACCACGCCACGACCGGTGATCGAGATCTTCCGGCGGGCCTCGCGTGGCTTCACATCGAGCACCGTGCGCGCGATCGCAGTGCCGGACTGCGCCACCAGCGTGAATCGGCCGGGCGCATTGGCCGCGAACAGGGGCGTGCCGTCCGGTGCACGATCGATGATGCCAGGGCCGCCAGGGGCGGCGGTGGTGTCATCGGGCGTGTAGATGTACGTCCAGTCCACCTTCGCATCAGGCACGGCCTCGCCATTCGCACGTCGCGCGACGGCCATGAGGTGCACCACATCACCGGTATTCACCGACGTTTCCTTGATGCTCGTCTCGATGCGTGCGACAGGACTCGTCACGACCGTGTACTGGACCTGTGCCGACATCCCCTCCGACTCGGCCGACACCGTCACCGCGCCGGCCTTGAGCGCGGTGGCATTGCCGAACCGATCGACGGTCGCGACGGTGGGATCGCTGCTGCGCCACGTGGTCGCGAGCCCCGGTCGCACCGAACCGTCGGCATGTGAGCCCTTCACGGCGTGCGCCAGCATCGTGCCCGTGTAGAGTCGGCCCGCGCCTGCGACGATCTCGAGTTTCGAGAGCGACGGCCACGAAATCGTGACCGGGATGTTCAACGTCACGGCAGCGATCCCGCGTCCCGTGAATGCCGTCGCGACGACCACGTACGATCCCGCGCGCAAAGCCGTCAGTCGGCCATCGGCGTAGCGCACGGATTCGCGAGGTCCTCCCACGCGCAAGGGCGCGTCGGCCACGACTTTGCCCGCCGAATCGTAGGCGGTGATCTTCAGCGCGGCGCTCTCGCCGGCCTTCAACGTCAGGCGAGCCGGCTCTGCCACCAGCCTGGTCACGCCGACCGTGTACTGGGCGTGAAGGAGCGGCGAACTCGCGATCGTCGCCGCGACGACGACGGTGGCGACGCGGATACAACGCACTACGTTCATGACACGTACTCCCCGAAACGGGTGGAGTGCTGCGAATACCACGGGTGCACTGCTGTGTCGTACTGACGGCACATCGAGCGATGATCATGTCCAACGTCACTACGCCCCGCAAGCCAAGTCTGCTGCGGCTCCACTCGCTCATTTGTGTGTCGCTGATCGTGTCCGGCGCAACCGTCGCCCAGGCACAGCGGCCCGCCACGCGTCCGACGCGCCCCGTGGCGCCGTCCGTGAGCCCGAAGCCGGCGAGTCCCACCGCGCCGACCGCCACCTACTGGGTGTACGTCGGCGCCGAGTCGGCCGACCGCATCCATCGCGTGCGCTTCGGACCCGCTGGCACCGTCGTCGAGAAGACGATCGGCATCGGTGAGATGGCTGCCGAGATGGAGGGACCGCATGGTCTGCAGATCAGTCCTGACGGCAAATACCTCTACATGACCACCGGGCACGGGACCCCGGACGGCAAGCTGTGGAAGTATGAGCTCGGTCCCGACACGCTCGTCGGGCCCGGCATCTTCCTCGGCAAGTTTCCGGCGAGTCTCGATGTGTCACCGGACGGTCTGTACTCGTTCTCGGCCAACTTCAATCTGCACGGCGAGATGGTGCCGAGCACGATCAGCGTCGTCTACACGCCGACGATGACGGAGGTGGCACAGGTCGAGACATGCACGATGCCACACGGCAGTCGCATCGAACCGGGTGGCACGATGCAGTATTCGGGCTGCATGATGGATGACCAGCTCGTCGAAATCGATACGCGCAACTTCGCGGTTGCGAGGCGCTTCTCACTCGCCAAGGGCAAGGAAGGCCCGATCGCGAAGGTGGTCGCGATGGCCGGACATGACATGCATGCCACGACACCCGCTGCACCGGCGACAGGATCGTCGCCGGCTCCAATGGCGGGCATGCAGATGGATGCGAGTCAGGGACATGGCGTGTCGATGAGCGCGACCTGCTCGCCGACCTGGGCTCAGCCATCAGCGAATGGCAAGGTCGTGTTCGTCGCCTGCAACAAGGCCGACGAGATCATCGAAGTCGATCGGGCGACCTGGGCGATCACTCGTCGCATCAAGACCGGTCGTGGTCCGTACAATCTCGCCGTCACGCCGAACGGCACGCTCATGGTCGCGACGCTCAAGCAGAGCGCCGGCATCGAGATCTACGACCTGGCGACCGGACTGAGTGTCGCGAAGCTCCCGACGTCCACGACCGTCGCGCACGGCGTCGCGATCAGTTCCGATTCGCGCTATGCATTCATCAGCAGCGAAGGGGTCGGCGCCCAGCCCGGGAAGGTCGATGTGATCGACCTGCGCACGTATGCGAAGGTCGGTACGGTCGATGTCGCGCAGCAGGCGAGCGGAATCACATTCTGGAAGATGGACGGAAAATAACGCAGTCAGCCCCTGCGCGGGATCGCTGCGGACTGAGCGGCCTGGAGACACACTCTCGCGGAGGTGTTGTGTGGCGGATCTGTTGATGGGACATCGCGTGAAGGAGCTCTCGCGACGCTATTTCATGGAAGGCGTGAAAAGCAGCAACAAGCTCATCGCAGCCGACTTCGAAGGGCGGCACGTCCCCGAAACGCCGCGCGCGCAACGTCGGGAAACGAATCAGGATGATTCCGGCAACTACATCTACCAGATCCGGGCGGAATTCGAGGAGACGGGCAAGGCCGGCGGGCGAAAGTTCGCGAAATTCCTGCTCGCACTCCGGGCGGATATTCGCGCCGGGAATTGCGCCGAGATGTGTCTCGTCTCCGCCTTTCTCGCGGAAGAATACGAGCATGTGCCACGCAATCAGATCTACTACGCCTCGCTCGGGCAGCCGTCCGATCATGCGTTCTGTGTGATCTCCGACGCCGAGATTCCGCCGGCGATGCATCGCGCGCCCATCACGCTGGTGCCGTACGCCTGACGGCAACTCGAGCATTCCACGCCGTCACCTACTGATCGAGAATCGTCCGGGCGAGCGATCGTCGGTTACGGTCCGGCAGGCGACACGTCAGCGCGCGACCGAGTCGAGCATCTCCTGCATCCGCATGACCACGTGTGACAGCGGCACCGCCGCCGTCTCCTTCGATCCGAACTCGCGCGCCCACGCGATGAAGTGATGCGGCGTCACCGGCCGCCACCGGACCGGGTTCGTCGGTCCCGCGATGGTCAGGATCGGCACGCCAGTGGTGGCGATGAGATGCCCGATGCCGCCCTCGGCAGTCACCGCCGCCACCGCGCGTTGCGCCAGCGCGACGAACAACCATGGCAGCTGTTCGCGAACCCCTGCTGCGGCCTGATCGACGATCAACGCGTCGGGCACGTCGCGAGCGATCCACGCGCGCTCAGTCTCCTCCTGCACACCGATCAGGAATACCGGCCGAATGCCCTTCGACGCGATGCGGCGCGCGAGACCGACCCAGTTCTCTGCCGGCCAGAACTTGTTGCTCTGCGGACTGCCGCACGCCAGCAGCATGAAGCGCGTTTCAGCCGGCATGAGCGCGGCCGCTCGCGCCGTTGCGCCAGCCGGCGGCGTGAGATGGTAGTCGAACGGCAGCGCGCGACCGACGGCGAGTTCGACGACGCGGTGATAACAATGGATGTTCGATTCCGGGCGTCGCTCGATGCCGTGCGGCACACCGCGTCGCAACATGAATCCCGCCACATTCGCAACGTAGGTCACGGGCATTCGCGACGCTGCAAGAAAACTGTTCCACGCATTCAGGTTGGCGCGGAACTCGAGCACCATCGTCAGGTTCTCGATCGAGGCGAGCGCGTCGCGAATTCCTGACACGGCGCCTCCGATCGGCTGGTTGATCCGGATGTCGTCGAGCACCTCGTGTCGCGCGAACGAGAGCGCCGAATTCCAGGCAGTGTCGTGCTTGTACAGCGCGACGATGCGATGGTCCGGAAGCGCCGTGCGGAGCGCACGATAGGCCGGAACGTGAGTGATCGCGTCGCCGAGCAGCTCGTTCTTCATCAGGATCGCGACGGCGGGCGAGGCGTGAATCGACACGCCCACAGTGTACTCGATCCGCCGTCACCTTGCGATGACGCCGGACGTGTCGGTGCCCGCCGTCGTTAGCATCGGCGATCGTACTGCCACCAATCACTCGTAGCGCTTGTCGTCTGCAGAGGGTCCGTACAGCGCCGGCACCGGTGCACCCAGCAGACGCAGATAGACTGTCATCTGGCCGCGATGATGCGCCATATGATTGAACGTGTCGCGGATCATTTCCGCACGCGTCATCTCGGCCACGACGTTCCCCGCGGCGAGCAGTTTCCAATTCGTGTCCAGATGCGCGTCGGTCGTCTCCTCGAGTGCCTTCCGCGCATCGGCCTCCCCTTTCTCGAGGGCAGCGAAGAAGTCCGCCCGGGTCGTCATCGGCGGTGGCGCGTGATTCGGCTTCACCGGAGCCACGTCCAGCTCATCCTGATTCACGATCAGCGCAATCCATGACGGCATGCCCACGACCAGCATCGCGAGATAGCCGAACGGCATTGACTTGTCGTGCGGCTTCCAGTCTGCATGGTCGCCATCCGGCATGTTCTCGATGGCACGGCGCGAACGCTTCACTTCGGCAGTGAGCTCCGCCAGAAACATTTCCTTGTATGTCATAGTGTGCGCATTGTGTGGGAAGCAGTGATGCAAACGTGCGAACGGACACTGAGGCACGACGCGTGCCGCCGCCCCGAGCTCAGCTGTCGGACGCAGGCGCAGTCACCGAGCGCGCGCACTCATACGTCGCTCCGCAGCCGGGTGGGCCGCGCGGCCAGACTGAGCCATCGTGCATTGGTAAAAGTCACGATGGCTCACTCCGGTCTTCCGCATCGAGGCGCCGTTCGCTCAATCCTTGTACGGATCGAATTCGTTGTCGCCCGCCATCACCACGATCAGCGGGCGCAACACATGCAACACCTCCACGGTCCCGCGCTGGGCTGCGAGCACATCGGGCAGGCGACGGTACACGTGCGGACTCTCGTCCACTCCGCCACCGCGCAGAATCACACCCTTCTCACGCACCCAGTTGCGCATCATGTCCGGCGACACGTCACCTCGGCTCAGCTGACGCCCTGTCCTGCGATTGCGCTTGCCCGCGGCCTGCGTACGCGACATCACACGCCCCGCGCCATGGACGGTGGAATACAGCGCCGACTCCTGCAACGTCACGATATCCGGCGACGAGACTTCGCTCCGAAGACCCTGCACGATGACGGCGTCATCACCCATCGACCCACCGATGAACCCCATCTGACCAGGGAACGCCGGCGTCGCACCCTTGCGGATCACGACCACTTCTTCGCCATGATGGGTTTCCTTCCATGCGAAGTTGTGATGGTTGTGCACCAATTCGAGCTCGTCACCACCGAGCAGCGCCACCACCTTGCGCGCCACCCACTCGCGCCCGGCGTACGCGTACGCGCCGGCCAGGTTCATCAGCTGCCAGTAGTCATGCCCGATGGGATCGGACAGATCGAGCAGCAGCTCGGTTTCCGGCACACGCTCGCCCCACGCCTTGCCCTGGCCCAGTGCCAGGAAGTTCGACGCCACCGTGTGTCCGAACCCGCGCGACCCGAAGTGGACGCCGACCCACAGCGCCCCCGTCTCGTCGACGAACACGTCCACGTAGTGATTGCCGCTTCCCACCGTCCCGAGCTGCGCGCGTGCCTTGTCGTGCAACGCGGAACGATGCGTCGCGGGTACTGCGTCCCACGCCGAGTCGCTGAACAGGGTGTGATTCACCGGGGCGTCATTCGCGCGATTCTTTCGACCGATGCCGAAGCTCACCATCGCCGCGATTTCGTCAGCCAGCGTGGTCAACGCCGCCTGGATCGACGGCGCGTCGTCACCCAGTGACGCGAGCGTGAGGTTCGTGCGGATCGCGGCGTTTCCGCATGCGATGTCGAACCCGACACCGACCACCGAAATTCGGTTGCGGTAGGCGGCCACACCCCCGATCGGCATCACGTACCCGACGTGACCGTCGGCCATGAGGGCGGCGTGGACCGCCTGCGCGCGGATATGTTCGAACTGGATGAGCGTCTTCTCTTCGTGCTGACCAAAGATCGTCATGGTGCACCTGCAGTGCCTGTTGCGTGTGGTGTGTGCCGGCGCCTGCGTGTCGGTGCAGGCGCCGGGTGAGTTGGGTCTGTCCAGTTGAGGACAGGACACGGGTCGGCGGGACTTGCACCCGCATCGCCGGCATCGTGATCCGTGGGCTCCACCCTTCTGCAGGCATGTGGAATTCCCGCGGCGATGCCGTCGCTCTTGTGGAGCCATTGAGCTACGAATCCCGCCGGTGTGCGGCCAGATGCCCAGACACGCCGGGTGATCTGGATTGGTCCACCCCCGGAGCGGGGTGGGGGGATACACCGCGAGCGCTCCGGGGGCGAGCAAATCGGTGGTATTCCCGAAGCACCAGAACAGCGGAAGTGATCCGGCAGGGGAGTCGCGTGATTCTCTGCACGGGCTTCATGTTCTGGTGATTCGGAAGCGGGGTGCGAAACGCAGGACGCCCCGCCTGGCAGGGTGCGCAGGCGGGGCGTCAGACGCTCCTTCTTCAGTGGGCGACGTGCACTACGAGCTGCACATATCCATGCTGAAGCCTGCGTGGTCCGCGCGATCGACTGCCTGTGGGCAGCCACCGCCGAAACCGATACCAGAGGCAGCCGTTCCTGCGCACCAACCGCCGCGCGGACTCGGCGCCAGCGTGCGTCGGCAGGTGCCGACGCACGGGGCGATCGCTATGCGGGAGTCGTGTACAGGCATGGAAAACTCGCGGAACGTGATGAGCAGGAAACGGTGGGCGGGAAACGACAAATCGCGTCACCGAGCGTTCGACACAACGGATACGGAATCCGTTGGGCATGAGCTGGTAGGACCGCGCGACTGCGACGGCGCCGGGCAACTCGTGAACGATCGGGACGCGACTCCCAGAGCGGCGATGATATGGGGTCCAGTGCGTGTTGTCAAGGGTCCCTGAATCTTGACAGCGAGCAGTACCTGCACGGACCTTCGTTCGATCCCGATGGCACTCCGCTCCTCGCGCACTGGACACTCCGATGTCGACACCGGACGGCGCAGTCAAGCTTGGCGAGTCGATGTACCTGTTCCGCTCCGCCACGAATTCGTCGGACTGCATGATCTCGGCGCACGGCGGCTACGTCTCGGAAAACCGGGCGTTCCGTGTTCCGGCGAACACCACGATCCTGTTCTACGGTGATCACGGCGCCGCGCTCCTCGATCCGCAGATCAATTCCTTCGCGAGACGCGTCGCGGAAGCGAGTCCGGTGGAGACGTTCACCAGCGACCAGTGGTGCCGCAACTATCTGCTCACCAAGTACCAGGGTGCCCACGCCGGAGCGGGCGGCAAGGAGACCGTGGAGACCTACAGCCAGGTGGCCAGTCAGGTCGCGACGAGCGACAAAGTGCGCAGCTCCAAGTTCCAGCAGATGCTCAAGAACTCTGGCAAATCGCAGCAGATTCAATTGGAGAGCCTGATGGGCAACTGGGGTGGCAGCATCCTTACCATCAGGAATCGCTGGAACGTGCTGCTCGGTGTACCACTGTCACGCGCGATCGACGCTGCGAAAAAGGAAAGTTCGTCGATCCGGGTGTTTCATTGTGTGTTCTGCCGGAGTTACATGCTTGGCGAGGACAAGCTCGAGGCGCAGCCGGTGCGGTATCGGCTGTGAGCGCACCGGAGTGTCGTGCCACCACGCGCGGACGCGTCGTCGCGGAAAACGTCACGGCGGTGGCGGTCGCATCGGAGGGCTCGTCCATCCCGGCGCCACTCGCGCAGTCCTCCTGGGATTCTCCTCGGCACGCGCGAGACTTCGACGGGGGGTGCGCGTCATTTGTCGCGTGCCCGGACGTTCCGAAGCCGAGACAGCGTGACCCGGTTTACCCTTTGAGCGATGATGCATTCCACACGGCCGTTCGCAGTCGTTTCCCGACCCTCCATGCGCCACGTTCGCCGCGTGATGCTGTGCGCTGCTCTTCCGGCACTCACGTCCTGCCTGATATTCGAGCCCAGCACCGGTCCTGACGTGTCGATCGGCGACGACGTGACACCGCCCACGGTGATCGCGATCACGCCGGGCGAGAATGCGACGGATGTCTCGATTTCGGCGGCGCCGGCGGTGACGTTTTCCGAGCCGATGCAGAATTCGACGCTGACGACGACCAGCTTCTCGCTCAGGACCACCGCGGGGAGCGTCCCCGTCGTCGGCACCGTCAGCGTCGTCAGCAACACCGCGACGTTCACGCCGACGTCGCCGCTCACCGTCAGCACGAGTTACACGGCGACTATCACGACCGCGGCCAGCGACGCCGCCGGGAATGCACTGACGACTGGCGGGAGTTGGGCCTTCACGACTGAGGCCGCGCCCGTCACCAGTCTTGTCATCACGCCGACGCCGGTCTCCGTGGCTACGGGCGGCACGCAGCAGTTCGGAGTCACGGGCCGCCGCGCGACCGACCCCACGGCACCCGTCGCGGTGGATGTGATCTGGACGGCGACGGGCGGCACGATCTCAGCCAGTGGCCTGTACACGGCCGGCGCGGCTGCAGGTTCGACCTTCACGGTGACGGCCACGCTCGTAGGCAATCCCGCCGTCAGTGCGCAGGCGAATGTCACCCTCGTGACCGTCGTATCGCCGCCACCGGCTGGGACGGGCGTGTGGCTGAATGTCACGCCCGCCAACGCTGACCTTACCAACGGCCTCAGCTGCGGCAACTTCGGCGTGCAGAGCGTGCAGGTGGATCCGAACAGGAAGTCCGACTTCTACGCCCAGTTCAATTGTCAGGGGATCTGGAAATCGGTGGATTTCGGGCGCACGTGGACCGGCCCGATCAACACCGGCTCGAACGGTGTCACCGTCTCCGATTGCGCGGGTGGCATCAGCGTGGCACCCGGCGCCGCCAGCAACCCGCCCACGCTGTATCAGTCGTGCATTCGCGGCACGGCCCGCGGCTTCTGGAGCTCGACAGACGGTGGGGTCAACTGGACGAAGTATACGATCGCCCCGGACCCTCTCAGTCGTCAGGACATGTTTCCGCCTGCCGTCGACCCGTATGATCCCCGACACCTGATCATGGCTGGCCACGAGCACGATATCCTCGTGGAGAGTGTGGATGGTGGCCAGAACTGGACGACCGTGCCCTTGAACCCGGGCATGCTGACGAATGGTCGGACTGCATCCATCAACTTCATCAACACAGGCAATGCAGCCACGACGCGCGGTACCTACCTGTGGATCAGCGAGCAGGCTGGTGGAGTGTTCGGCACCTGGCGCACGATCAACGGTGGCACGTCCTGGGTTCAGGTCGACCGGAACGAGGTGTCGAATGGCGTGACCCCGATCTTCCAACCCGACGCGAGCGGCGCCGTCTACATGGCTGGCGCCAACTCGACGCTGGGCGCCGGCGTGTTGCGAAGTGCCGACTACGGCGTGACCTGGTCACACGTCGGTCCGACGGTAAACCAGGCCGTCGTGTTCGGCTCGCCAAGGAACATCTTCGCGACGTACGGAATCCCGATCAGCCTCGAGGCGTCCGGTGGGCCGTTCTTCCAGACGGCGCTGTTTCCGGGCACCGGCACGTGGACGACGCCGACGACACCGGCAGCGATGCGGATGGGTGGGGCACAGGTCGCGATCGGGACAGACGGGACGCGGTTCTACATGGTCAGCGCCAATTACGGGGCAGGATTGTGGCTGTACATCGATCCGTGATCGAGGTGTCAGGGGGCTGAAGCGCAAGCGCATGCGTCCGGGTCAGGCTGCAGGCTCTGCCGCAGCCACGCATCGCCAGCCCACACCACGAACGCCCACCTGCAGACTAGATGCAGATGGGCGTTCGACGCATCCAAACACCAATTCTCGAACTACGGCTTCTTTCCTGCTCCCGTGTCTGCCGCCGGCGCCCCGCCCAACGGCACCGCCGTCGGAACCCCACTCTGACTGTCCAATCCCGGCAGAAAACTGCCAGGCGCCGGCTGCGTCCCCAGGATCCCCGCCTCCCCACCGAACCAGTTCAGCGTCCGACTCGCGATCGCGATCTTCTTGCTCGTCTCGGCCACCTGCGTCGCCTCGGCATTCCGCCCCGACGCGCGCAACGCATCCGACAGGAAGATCCCCACGCTGACGTACAGGGCAGGGATACCTGCCGACGGCTTGTCGACCCAATCGCCGCGCGAGATGATCGACTGCTGGCCCATGAAGACCTTGTTCCACAGCTCCATGCTCCGGTTCACGTCGATCGCGCCCTCGCCTTGCACCGGAACGGTGTCCTTCGAGATCGTCACCGGCGTGTAGAGCAGCTTCCGCGCGAGTCCCTGCGTCAGCATGTATTCGCCGAGCCCCAGCTGCGACGGGTACATGCCCGACGTGCGCGAGAAGTAGATCGGTCGCTTGCCCCAGTTGTCGCGAATCATGTACAGCGTCAGGATGTCGGCGCGTTCGAGCACACCCTGGTTCAGGTTCTGCGGGTTGATCACCGCCTCGATCGTCCCCTGGCGGAACACCATCGCGGACTCGATCTGCATGTACAGCGGCACGCTGTCGGCCTGCGCGAGCGAGAGTGCCAGCGGCTTCGTCGTCGGCTTCGTCCACATGCCACTCTTGTACACATCCGGACCCTTCGCCGACTCGTACTCGTAGATCGGACGACGGATCATCTGGCGCGTATACCAGTCGGTGTTCATCAGGCTGGTGTTCGCGATCAAGACATCCTTCCTGATCCCTTCGACTTCCTGTGCGTACCAGAGCGGGAAGGTGTCGTTGTCGCCGACCGTGATCAGGATGCCGTATGGCTCGACGCTGTTCAGCAGGTCGTGCGCGAAATCCCTGGTATCACGCTGACCGGCGCGGCTGGCCTGTGTCCAGTTGCCTATCATCGGGATCAGCGCCAGGCCAAGCACCGGCGCGCTGATCATCCATGCACGTTGATTCGGCGAGCTGAAACGCTGCTTGCCCAGCTCGATCGTCTCGGTACCCATGAAGCCGGCGACCGTTTCCCACAGGTAGATGAGGCCCAGCGCTGCCCACACACTCCAGGCACTGAAGCTCCACAGATAGAAATAGTCACGATCGCGCACCTCGCGCGCGACGCTGTCGCCCAGCTCGGGGCTTTGGCTGTACCCGTACTTGAAGTTCAGGTAGATGATCAGCCCGATCGTCAGTGTGCCGATCAGCGGACCAAAGAACAGGAAGCTCCTCTGGTCACGTTTGTAGTGCACGAATCCGCCGATCAGGCCGAGTCCGAGGAACACGATCGCCAGCGCGTTCTGCTTGCCGGGGCTTTCCTGATGTGCGTCGCGCAGCCACTGCCACTTGAAGTACAACCACCACATGCCGACCTGCGCACCGATCGGCGCCTGACGCTCGGTCAGCTGCGGCTTTCCGTACTGTCCGCGATCGAAGTTGTACTTGAAGCGATCCCACGTGACGGCGCTGAACGTGCAATCGAATCCGATCTCCGTCCGGCACGCCGTGGGCTCACCTTCGTTGATCGCAGGAAAGTGCGCGGCCCGGATCGGCTGCGTCGCGAACGGTGAAAGGCCGAGGATCACCGCGCCCAGACAGGCGAGCGCCAGCTTCCAGTTGAGAATCGTGCGCCAGCGGCGAAAGAGAATCGCGAGGCCCACTGCCGGCGCAGGCAGCATGCCGGCGGGATGGTTCGCATAACCCAGTCCGATCAGGAATGCGATCATGATCAGCAGCCGGTCGCCGCGCTTCCCTTCAGGCTCGTCACACCACGCCACGGTCAGCCACGCGACCATCGCGAAGATCGCCAGCGACACGGTGTAGACCTTTTCGTTCACGACACTCTGGTTCCACACCGTGAATGCGGTCGCACCGATCAGGGTCGCGACAGATGCACCGGTAAGTCGCATCCACTTTCGCGGCAACCAGCTGACGAGGACTCGTTCGGTGATCAGGAACCACGCGCCCGCCGCCACGGCACTCGACAGCGCTGCGAGCATGTTCAGCTTGACCGCCACCGACATTCCCGGGATCGGCAGATGCGCGAACACATTGCCAAGCAGGATGAAGAACGGGTTGCCCGGAGGATGGGGCAGGCCGAGCACGTACGCTGCGGCGATGTACTCGCTCGCGTCCCACATGGCCGTCGAGGGGGCCAACGTGATCAGGTACAGCGCAAAGACCGCCAGCGAGGCGAGTCCGGCCGCGAGATACGAGGGCTTGTAGTCGAGGTCGGTATGGATCACGGACGTCGCGCCGGTCACGCTGGACCGCGCCGCCGGAATCGGGGCTGCAGAGGAGGCCATCAGCTGCTGGAAAAGGACGGTGGTACGAAACAGAACCCGTGAAAATCGCCTTACCCCTGCCACCGGGGCTAGTGCCAGGTCTCCAAATCAAATGTTCCACAGCCTTTTGCATCGAGCGACTCGCACAGAACCGCAGCGCCACAGAGAGAGCATGCAATCGCCGCCGATCATCGGTGACGAGTGCTATCTGTCCGGACGCGTCCCCCCGTCATGCCTGGTTCATTCCTCTGCGGCGCTGTGCCTCTGTGCGAGACGAGCACCCGGACGCTGCTGAAACCACAGACGCAGATCGGAAGGGCTTTGACGCAAAGGCGCCAAGACGCCAAGCGTTCAACGTCACAACCCATTCCCTATATCCGGCTCAGCGAGTTCGTTCGGGGGGAACAGGCAGTGACACTTGGCGACTTTGCGTCCTGGCGTCAATACAATCGCACGGTTCGCTCAGTGCCGGAAAAGCCGCTTGCCGGTGAACACCATTGCGATCCCGTGTTCGTCCGCCGCCGCGATCACCTCGGCGTCCCGCATGGAGCCGCCGGGTTGGACAATCGCGGTCACCCCGACCGTTGCCGCGCTGTCGACGCCGTCGCGGAACGGGAAGAAGGCGTCCGAGGCCAGCGCCGAGCCGGCGGTGTCGTGCCCGGCCTGCGTCGCCTTGTGGCCGGCCAGGAAACTGGCGTCGACGCGGGACATCTGACCGGCCCCGATGCCAAGCGTGGCACCATTTCGCGCCAGGACGATGGCATTCGACTTGACGGCGGCTGATGCGCGCCACGCAAACGCGAGATCGACCAGTTCAGCGGCGGACGGTGCGCGCTTCGTGACCACCTTCCACGGGATGTCCCCGGTCGGCACAACCATGCGGTCCTGCAGCAGCACGCCGCCGCGCACACGCTTGATGTCCATTCCGCCGGCATCCGACGCCGGCAATGTGCCGATCAGTACCCGCAG
The DNA here is from genome assembly GCA_014379355.1 of Gemmatimonadaceae bacterium. Classification (GTDB taxonomy): domain Bacteria; phylum Gemmatimonadota; class Gemmatimonadetes; order Gemmatimonadales; family Gemmatimonadaceae; genus JACMLX01. Next base: position 23,380 of record JACMLX010000252.1, on the reverse strand, counting down.
ATTCTTCTTCCGTCCCAGGAGATCCGCCGCGCTGTCGGAAATGGCGGGTGCGACGATGCATTCGAGGAACAGTGTGCTCATCGCGTCTGCCGTCGCGTCATCGATCGGCACGCTGAACGCGACGACGCCGCCGAATGCCGACGTCGGATCACAGGCCAGCGCCTTCTGGTACGCCTCGAGCGGGGTCGCGCCGATGGCGAGTCCGCACGGCGTGGTGTGCTTGATGATGGCGCACGCGACCTGCTCGAGGAACGGCGCGATCGCCATCAGCGCGCCATCGACATCGAGCAGGTTGTTGAAGCTCAGTTCCTTGCCGCCAAGTTGCTCGAGCGATGCGAGGCCTGCGCCGGCGCGCTCGACGTAGAATGCGGCGCGCTGCTCGGGATTCTCACCGTAGCGCAGCCCTTGCGCCTTCTCGAATGCGAGCGGCAGCGTCGCCGGGAACGGATCATCCGGTGCCACCTGATGCTGCAGCCAGCCGGCGATCGCGCTGTCGTACGATGCGGTGTGCGCGAACACCTTCGCGGCCAGGTCACGGCGCAGGATCAAGCCGCCTTCCTCGTCCTTCGAATCCAGCTCCGCGATCACCCGCGGATAGTCCGCCGGATCACAGACGACCGTCACCGCACTGAAGTTCTTCGCTGCCGACCGCAGCATCGACGGGCCACCGATATCGATCTGCTCGATGACGTCATGCGGCAGCACACCGACTCGCGCGGCCGTCTGCCGGAACGGATACAGGTTGACGACGACCAGGTCGATGGCGTGAATGCCGTGCGCTTCCACGGCGGCGACATGTTCCGGCAGATCGCGACGGTACAGCAATCCCCCGTGCACCACCGGATGCAGCGTCTTCACTCGACCGTCGAGCATCTCCGGAAATCCCGTGACCTCACTGATGTCCTTCACCGCCAGCCCCGCATCCCTGAGCGCCTTCGCGGTGCCGCCGGTCGAGATCAAGTTCCAGTGCCGCGCGATCAGCGCCCGCGCAAGATCAACGAGACCAGCTTTGTCAGAAACGCTCAGCAGTGCGCGAGGCATACACGGTCCATTTGGGTTCTACAACTGAACTGCTTCGGGAGTGGAGCGCACGGAGGTCACGGAGTTTTCGTCGTGCAACGATTCTTGTTGTTCAAAAAAGCCTTTGGATGTAGAGGCCGGGGAGGTCGGGGAGTGCGTAGGTAGCAACCAATGCTGAATTGCGAGGCATCATCTCATTCTTTCTTGGAACTGCTGTTCCCCTCAAATTGCGATGCCGCGCGCTACGACGATGCCTCCATGTCGCGCACTCTCCGGCCTCCCCGTCCTATCCCCACAAAAAGTCAGAGATGCGTCGAGCATCACGAATGCCCGCAAGCGACGCACTCCGTGAGCTCCGTGCGCTCCGCCTCCGAAGACTATTTCGCCAGCGCATGATCAAGCTCAGAGTCCAGCGACGATTCGGCCAGCAATGAAAAGCAATCTCGCTGCGACCCTGTCAGGAATGCGCCGTGCACGGTGCCGTCGTCATCGAGTGCAAGAGATTCGGCACAGAGCAGCTCGACGACGCGCGGCAGAAGCGCATGCTCGACGCGCAGGACGCGTGCGGCCAGGTCCGCTGGTGAATCTTCCTCGAACACCGGCACGGGCCACTGCGCGATGATCGCGCCGCGGTCGTAGACCTCGTCGACGAAGTGCACGGTCGCACCACTGATCCTGGCACCCGATGCGAGGACGGCAGCGTGGACATGACGGCCATACATGCCGGATCCACCGAAGGCCGGCAGCAAGGAAGGATGCACGTTCACGACCTTGCCGCGATAGGCGCGCGTGACGGCGGCAGGGACCAGTGCCAGATACCCGGCCAGCAGCAGTACATCGATCGAGTGCTCGCGGAGCAGGGACAGCAGTGCGTCGCCGTCCTTCGGGTTCGCGAGCACGGCGCAGGTGATGCCGCGCTCGATCGCACGCGCGAGCGCTTCGCAACCCGACGTGTTCGAAATCACCAGCACGACCTCGCCAGCCGCCAGCTCACCGCGTGCACGCTGAAACTCGTGCACCGCGACGAAGTTCGAGCCGCCGCCTGACACGAAGGCGGCGATGCGTGTGCGCGGTTGCGTCGGCATCGTCGGCCGGGACTACGAGCGCGACGCGTGCATGCGCAACACGCGATCCACGGCCGCCGTCAGTGTCGTTGCGACCACCGCATCCTCCTTCGCGCGCGACAGATCACCGAACGACGTCTCCGGCGTCGGGATCAGCACACCCATGGCATTGTGCGTCACCGCCGGTGCGACGTCGCGCCACTTGTCACCGATGTAGAACGACTTCTGCAGGTCGATGCCATGCTCCTCCGCTGCCCGCCGATGCATCGCGTCGCCGGGTTTGCGGCACGAAACAGCAGCCGGTACGTCCGGCGAATCGGGACAGTGATAGGTCGCCGTGAGCGTGACGCCGTGCGCTGCCAGCATCTCGTCGAGGCGTGTGGTGATCACGCTGAAATCGGCCTCGGTCAGCAGGCCGCGACCGATGCCCGACTGATTCGTGATCACGATCAGCGGCAGGCCGGCCGCACTCAGTCGCGACAGCGCGTCGGGCGCATCCGAGATCAGCTTCAGCTGCTCCGGTCGCGCCAGATAGTTGACGTCATGCACGATCGTGCCATCACGATCGAGAAACACCGCAGCGCGAGGACTCACGCAGACTCCGCAGAACGCATCGAACGATGAACAGGCATCAGCGCGGCGGACGCGCCGGAGGTTTGGGTGGCACGACTGCCGGTGGGGCCGGCCTGACGGTCGAATCAGGTGGCGTACCCGGTGGCACCACTCTCGTCGAATCACGCGGCGCCGGCGTTCGCCCCCCGCGTGGAGCGTTGCGTGACGAGTCGATCGGCGTCGGCTTCGGAATGATCAGCAGTCGCGATGCCGTACCCGCCACATCCATCAGGTTGCGGAGGCCAGTGAGCGTGACGCGATACGTCGAGCCGGGCTTGAGCGGTGTCGCGACCTTGATGACGAGATCCGTCGTGGGCGCAGGGCGCGCCGAGACCGGCGGCGGCAGCACCGGCAGCGTGTCGCGACGCCGTGTCGGATCGATCGTGCGCCGCGGTGGCGCATTCGGATCGACGAGTCTCGCGGCCGTGGTGTCCCTGGATCGCAGGATGCTGTCGGCCGTCGCGCGCGCCACACGATCCTGCTCACCGGTCATCACGGAGACGACGTCGATCACCGTCGAGTCGGAGAGGACGATGCGCGCCGCAGTGACAGGGATCGCGACACCCGGCTTGAGCGGCTTGTCGACCGTGATGTTGATGGTGACGCTGTCATTCGATCGCAGCTCCGCGATGCGTACCGGCAGCGTGTCGTGCACGAACATGTACAGGTCAGCGCGCGCGCTGTCGGTGATGGTCACGGTCGCCGTATCCCACGCCTCGCGCGCGTCGAGTGTGCGATTCGGTGATTGTTCATCGATCGCGCGCACACGATACACCCCCGGCGGCATCGCACCGAGTTCATAGCGTCCCGTCGAATCGGCGGCCGCGACATAGATCACCGTCGTGTCCCTGACGTCGATGGCCTGGATCGTCGCCCGCGGGACGGCGCGCGACTGCGCCCAGTCGAAGGCCACACCACGCACCATCGTCTTCGGAATCGTCGGGCCGGTGCTGAACCGCATCACGTATCCGAACGGACTCGGCTTGCCCTTGAAGTCGCTCACCCCCGGCAGGATCGTGATCGTGTACGCGGTGTTCGCGCGCCAGCCATTCTTCGGCCGGACGGTCATGCCGGTGCGCTTCCACTCGACGCGCGGTTCACCATCCCACGGTGAAATCAGGACACTCTTGTTGAGATCCTGCCCGTTGGCCTGCTCGCCGATGACGTCGTCGTAGCGCAGCAGCACCTTGTTGGGCTTCGCATTGACGGCGCCGGTGTCTGGTAGCGTCGCGATGACCCGCGGAAACGACGACACCGTCGGCCCGCCCGGCGGCATGCCGGGCGCGGCGCAGGACGCCGCGATGACACACGCGCCGACGAGTGTCAGCGCGTGCCGCACAGTGCCTCGACCTTCCGTCTCAGTGCGTCGACCTTCTGCGAGAGGTCGCGCTCCTGCGCTCTCGCACCTTCCACCACGTCAGGTTTCGCGCGCGAGGTGAACGATTCGTTGCCGAGTTTCGACTGGACGCCCGCAAGAATCGTCACTGTGTTTTCGAGTTCCGACTTGAGACGCGCGCACTCCCGCGCCGTGTCTTCCACACTCTCCTCGCCCATCAACTCTACCATCTCGATGCTCAACTCACTGCCGCCCGGAAGTACAGCATGCGCGGCACTGCCTGATGAAGCGGAGGTCTCCGAGGACACCGAGTGTGCCAGACTTACCGTCGTTCGCGTCAGCGCACCGATCGTTTCGATGAGGTCGGGCGCGACGCTTCGATCGTTCTCTGCCGCATGAAGGGTCACCGCAAGAATTCGCCCCGGCTTCACCTTGTACTCGTTGCGCAGCACTCGGATTGAGATCGTCGCGTTGATCACCAGATCAAATCGCGTCTCCGTGATCTCGTTCTTTCCCGTGAACGCACTCGACACCGGCCACGCTGACGTACAGAGAAACTCCGCACCGCGCGGCGAGCCATCGCGCAGTCCCGGCAGCTTCGCCCACAACGTTTCCGTGATGAACGGAATGATCGGCTGCAGCAGGCGCAGTGAATTGTCGAAGCAGTGCACCAGCACCGCGCGCGCGACATCGGCATCGCTGCCACCGGCTGCGAGGCGCGGTTTCACGGTCTCCAGATACCAGTCGGCCAGCTCGTTCCACACGAATCGCCGCGCCGTGTCCGCATACGCGTCGAGGCGCATGCCGGCGGTGCGCTCGGCATCCGTCCATCGCCCACTTGCGCCCGGCCGCACGGGGCCGAGTGCAGCGTTCGATTCCGCGATCGCCACGTCGAGGCGGTCGAGAATCCAGCGATCGGCAATCGTGAGCGACTCCGGCGCGATGGCATGCAGCGGCTGCACCGGTTCCGTGCCGACCTTGGTCAGCAGGAACCGGCCGATGTTCCACAACTTGGTCAGGAAATTCCGGCCAGGCGCGAAACTCTTCTCGAGGTCCGTCGGGTCGAGCAACACATCCACGCCCATGCCCATTCCGGCGATCATCGTCCACCGCAACGCATCGGCGCCGTACAACCGCACCACATCCATCGGGTCGATGCCGTTGCCGAGCGACTTGGACATCTTGCGATGCTGCATGTCGCGCACGGTGCCGTGCAGATACACGGTGTGATACGGTGCGTCGCCCATGAAGTGCAGGCCACTCATGATCATGCGCGAGACCCAGAAGAACAGGATCTCCGGTGCGGTCACGAGCACATCGCCCGGGTAGAATGCCTTCAGGTCGGCGGCGTGCTCGTTCGGCCAGCCGAGCGTCGAGATCGGCCAGAGCCAGCTCGAGAACCACGTGTCGAGCACATCCTCGTCCTGCCGCACCCGGTCACTGCCGCACTCGGCGCACGTCGTGACCGGCGTGCGCGACGCCTTTGGTACCGTATTGCACCTATCACAGTAATACACCGGCACACGATGGCCCCACCACAACTGGCGCGAGATGTTCCAGTCGCGGATGCCGTCCAGCCAGTTGATGTAGACCGCTTCCCAGCGCTCCGGCATGATGCGGATGCGACCCGTGCGCACCGCCTCCAGCGCCGGCTTCGCGAGCGGCGCCATCTTCACGAACCACTGATCGCTGAGCCGTGGCTCGACCACCGTGTCGCACCGGTAGCAGTGGCGCACCGAATGCTGGTGCGCCTCCACCTTCACCAGCGCGCCATCGTCGCGCAGCATGTTCACGATGCGCTCGCGCGCCTCGAAGCGATCGACACCGCGCAACAGTGGTGGCACACGATCGATCGCATCGCCGGCGCCATGCATCCGCGCGTCCGCATCCATGATGATCGGCGCGTCGAGCGCGTGACGCATGCCCACTTCGAAGTCGTTCGGATCGTGCGCCGGCGTGATCTTGACGGCGCCGCTCCCGAATGCGGCATCGGTGTAGTCATCGGCGATCACGGGGATCCTCACGCCGTTGATCGGCAGCACGAGCAGCTTGCCGACCAGATGGGCGTACCGTTCATCGGTCGGATTGACGGCCACCGCCACATCGCCGAGGAGCGTCTCCGGGCGCGTGGTGGCCACGACGATGCTCTGTGACGGATCGTCGGCGAGCAGGTAGCGGATGTGGTACAGCGCACCCTGCGTCTCGTTGAACTCCGCCTCTTCATCGGACAGCGACGTGAGGCAACGCGGGCACCAGTGAATCACGCGGTGGCCGCGATACACCAGGCCTTCATCGAACAGCCGCACGAATGCTTCCGTCACTGCCGTCGAAAGCGGCGGGGACAGTGTGTAGGCCGTGCGTGACCAGTCGGCGCTGGCCCCGATCGCCTTCAGCTGGTCGAGGATCTGCCCGCCGGTCGTCTCCACGAACTGCGTGGTGCGCGCCACGAACGCGTCGCGGCCGACGGCCGCCTTCGATGAGCCTTCGGCGGCGAGCTGCTTCTCCACGACGTTCTGCGTCGCGATGCCGGCGTGATCGGTGCCGGGCACCCAGAGTGCCTCATCCCCGGCCATGCGACGCCAGCGGATCAGCACATCCTGCACGGCGTTGTTGAGCCCATGACCGACATGCAGAATCGCCGTCACATTCGGCGGCGGCATGACGATCGTGTACGGTTGCCGATCGCCGCCTGCACGATCGACGCGCTCCACCCGCGCGACATCCGTCCCCGCCGCCTGCCAGCGCGCATAGAGCGCAGCCTCGATCTCGGCAGCGCGATACGTGGTCGGCAGTTCGTCGTTGACGGCAGCGGTCGGCGCGGTCTCTCGGTTGGCGATAGTCATGGGAATCGTGAAACTAACTCGTCCTCGAGGGCTCCGGCTCCCGGCTTCAGGCGTCGAAAACGGCCTTGGGCGGATAGGGCGGGAGCCCGGGGAGTGCGTGGGCCTCGAGCTATACGCCTTCGCGGCCACTTTCAACTGCCTTGGGTGAGGAGCGCACGGAGGGCACTGAGTGCTCGGATCGCCGCGATCTGCCCAGCGCGCGCCGAAGGATTTTTTGGAACAGCAGTTCCATCAAAAAGTCAGCGATGGTGCGCGCGGCGAAGATCGTTGCAACCGGCGCACTCTCCGGGCTCCCCGGCTATCGACCCGAAAAGTGATGGATGCCTAGCAAGGTACGGAGGGTTGCAACCCATTCACTCCGTGATCTCCGTGCGCTCCGATCCCAAATTCAGCAAACGTCAAAAAACCGCGGCTGGTTGCACCGGGAACCAGCCAAGCGCGAAACTCAGGCGGCCGGCGTCGACCCTCGAACGATCAGTCGGTTGACGACAGTGTTCACGCCGATCGTCCCGCGCGTGAGGGTGGTCGCGTGACGGATCTCGCTGGCAGCGTCGACCCACCCGGTGAGCTCGATGATGCCGGTTCCGATGGCGCCGATATCGATCGGACGATCGACCAGAATCGGATCGTTCCGGAACGTCTCGAGTACGCGCGCTTCCAGTTCCGCTTCGTCATTCGGAGGACGGCGCGGGGCACGCTCGGTGCGCAATGGACGGACGCGATCCGCCGGACGATCGCGTCGTGCCGAACGATCACTGGGGCGCGAGCCGGCGGCGCGTCGCAATCCCGACAACAGTCCGCTGAGTGCGCCGCGATCCGCCAGCAGCATGCCGACGGCAACACCGGCCAGCGCGCCGAAAAGCATGGCGCCCACGCGACTTGATCCTTCCGACTCGGCACGATTTCGACGACGCACGACTCGCATGTGCATTTTTCGATGGAGGTTATGATGCAGTATAATCCCACCTCAGACGACCAGGCGACGTGCCGAGTGCGCGCCGCCGGCTCGTGACCATGAAGCGCAGGATTTGTCGGCCGGCATCCTGCGGCTGCGTGCGCTTCGCCACGCCCCGAATCCTGCATGCCAGACACCGCGTCCGCTCCGCTCCGCCTGACCCTTCCCGACGGCGCCGTTCGTGAGGTGCCCATGGACACGCTGCCGACCGACGTCGTTGGCAGCATCGGCGAGCGCCTGCTCAATGCCGCCGTCGCCGTCAGCGTCGACGGGACGGTGCAGGACCTGCGCACGCCACTCCGGACGAGCGGGGCATTCCGTGTCTACACCGACAAGGACGTGGAGTCCCTGCCGGTACTGAGGCATTCCGCGGCCCACATCCTCGCCACGGCAGTGCGTCGCCTGCGCCCGGATGCGCACATCGGCTTCGGCCCCGCGATCGACGACGGCTTCTACTACGACTTCGAAGTCGCGACGCCATTCACACCCGACGATCTCGCGTCGTTCGAGGCCGAGATGCGGAAGGTGATGGCGGAAAAGCTCCCGTTCGTGCGCGCGGAGGTCACGCGCGATGACGCGCGGCGGATCTTCGCCGACGATCCGCTGAAACTGGAACGTATCGACGACCTGGGTGCGGACGAGATCATCTCCACCTATACCGATGGGCCGTTCACGGATCTCTGTCGTGGTCCGCACGTGCCGCACACCGGCTGGCTCAAGCACGTCAAGCTGCAGAGTGTGGCCGCCGCATACTGGCGCGGTGATTCCAGTCGCCAGTCGCTCCAACGCATCTACGGCACCGCGTTCTGGAAGAAGGACGAACTCGAACAGCACCTGCACCGGCTCGAGGAAGCGAAGAAGCGCGATCATCGCAAACTCGGCAAGGAACTGGATCTCTTCATGTTCCATTCCTTTTCGCCGGGCGCGGCGTTCTGGACCGAGCGTGGCACCTCCATGATCAATTCGTTACACGCCTACCTGCGTGAAATGCAGCGCGATGGGTATCGGGAAATCAAGACACCCCTGCTGTTCAACAAGGGGCTGTGGGAGATCTCCGGTCACTGGGGCAAGTACCGCGAGAACATGTTCCTCGTGCTCGACAATGAGACAGGCGAGCATGACCTGTCGTTGAAGCCTATGAACTGCCCATCGCACCACCTGATGTTCGCATCGAAGAAACATTCGTATCGCGACCTTCCGCTGCGCTACTCGACGTACGACGTACTGCATCGCAATGAGTTGTCGGGGGCATTGTCCGGCCTGACGCGCGTGCGGCAGTTCCAGCAGGATGACTGTCACATCTACCTGATGGAGAATCAGATCGCCGACGAAGTGCATCGCCTGGTGGAGATGATCCTCGGGTATTACCGGACGTTCGGGTTGACGGCGCGCCTCAAGTTCGCGACTCGTCCGGACCAGCGGATCGGCAGCGACGAGATGTGGGACAGCGCCGAAGCGGCGCTGCGCGGTGCACTCGAGAGCACCGGGCTGCCCTACGAGTTGAAAATCGGCGACGGCGCGTTCTACGGGCCGAAAATCGACTTCGATGTGATGGATTCGATCGGACGCGCGTGGCAGCTGGGCACCATTCAGCTCGACTATGCGGCGCCGGAACGTTTCGATCTCACCTACACCGGTGAGGACAACACCGCGCATCGTCCGGTCGTCATCCACCGCGCGATCAGCGGCTCGTTCGAACGTTTCATGGGCATCCTGATCGAGCACTTCGCCGGTGCCTTCCCGGTCTGGCTGGCGCCGGAGCAGGTGCGCGTCGTGCCCATCGTGGACGACTATGCGCCGGAAGCACGTGCGGCCGTCGCCCGAATGCGTGACGCGGGCATCCGTGCCACTTGCGATGACCGGAACGAAACCTTGAATTACCGCATTAGAGAAAGCGAACTCATGAAGGTTCCGTACACGGCGGTGGTCGGAAAACGTGAGGCCGCTGATGGCACGCTCGCCGTCCGGGCCCGCGGGGCCGATGGCAGGAAGCAGGACATCGTCACCGTCGACGCTTTCCTGGAACGGGTCCTTCACGAAACACGCACCCGCGCGTTGCCCGATCTCGCAGCCGTTGCCGCCTTACCCCCCTGAGACATGATCAGTACGCCGTCCACAACGGTGCGGGTCTCGGAACGTTTGACGCCGTTGCGCGGAATTGCCGCCATCGACGAGCAGGGTTCCGAACTGCCGCTCGAACCGGGTGAACGGCGTCACTCCGCCTGGTCGCGTTTCTGGCGTGTCACCGATCCGGCCCTGCGCGATGCCGGCATCAAGGGTGAGCGGCTCATCGCCCGGTACCGATTCGGCGCTGCGCTGATCCTGCTCGGCATTCCGTTGCGCGCCGTGATGACGCAGCCCGAGTTGCGACAGAACTGGGTCGGACTCGGCGTCAGTTCGGCGAGTGTGCTGGCGGGCCTGTTCTTTCTCTGGCTCACACATCGCGATGTGGTGCGGCCCTGGATCGGCTTCGCGGCGTCGCTGCTCGACGTCACGTTCACCAGCACGGCGCTGGCGATGTTCGTGGCGCTCGGTGTCCCGCAGATCGCGGTGAACTCGCGTGTGATCTTCGAAGTCTATTTCCTGTGCCTTGCCGCCACCTGCCTGCGATACGATCGCCGCATCTGTCTCGTGACCGGCATCACGGCGATGGTGCAGTACAGTGCCATCATCTGGTGGGCGAGTACGACGGTCGATACCAGCCCCGGGTGGGCCGACGCGTCGTACGGACGATTCGATCTTCAGGACCAGATCGGACGCGTCGTGATGATGGGTGTCGCGACCGTGATCAGCCTCACGATCGTGCTGCGTGTCCAGCAGCTGCGCGTGCTGAGCGTGCGCGATCGGCTCACCGGCCTGATGATCCGAGGCTATTTCGACGAACGGCTGAGCGAGGCATTCGACCGCGCGCAACGCACGGGTGATTCGATTGCCGTGGCGATGATCGATCTCGATTACTTCAAGTCCTTCAACGACCGCTTCGGACACGCCGTCGGTGACCTCGTGCTGGCGTCGGTCTCGCGCGCGATCAAGAACCTGGTGCGCGTCGAGGACGTGGTCGGCCGATACGGTGGTGAGGAGTTGATCATCATGCTGCCGGGCCTGGACCGCGCCAAGGCCACCGAACGCATGGAGCGTATCCGCCGCGCCATCAGCCAGGTGCGCGTGGAGCTCGACTCGAACACGATCACCAAGGCGCCCGCGCAGCCAGACCTCTTCTCCGAAGAATCGCCGGGCGTTGGCCGAGCGGTGCTGACGGCGAGCATCGGCGTTGCGTCGTGGCCGGAAGATCAGGCCAGCACCGTCGAGGCGCTCGTGTATCGCGCCGACTCGCGTCTCTTGAGCGCCAAATCGACCGGTCGGAACCGGGTGGTGTCATCCGCCGGCGGCACGACGGACGAGTTTGCCGTGATGACGGCGTCCTGAGCGTCGCGAGCGCCGCGCGTCGGGCTTGCGGTACCGTTCCGAACGGCCGCGATACATTCTCCGAAGACCTCGACAGGCCCTGGACTGGACGCGACGACGCGCTCACAACGGCTTGCACGGCACGCGGCGCAGCATACGCCCCCGTCCCGCCCGGTCCACTTCCGGAGTCATCGCATGACACTAACCCGTTCGATCGGGCGCCGGATCAGCCTCGTGCTGGTCGCGTCTCTCACAGCTGCCGTGTCGCTCGCAGCGCAGGCGACTGGTCGCGTCACCGGCAGGGTGACCAGCTCGGACGGTGGCGCCCCGATCCTTGGCGCGACCGTGCAACTCGTCGGCACGCTGTTCGGCACCATCACCAAGGCTGATGGAAGTTTTGCGATTGCGCTGCGGCCTGGCGCGTATTCGCTGCGTGTGCGGCAGATCGGTTTCGCGAGCAGCACGCAGGCGATCACGATCGTCGCCGGCCAGACGGTGACGAAGGATGTACGACTGGAGCGCACGGCGACGAACCTCGAAGCCGTGGCCGTGACGGGAACGCGCGCACCGGAACGCACCGTGACGAAATCCCCGGTGCCAGTGGATGTCTTTACGGCCGTCGATCTCAAGGCCACCGGGCGCACGGAAACGGCGCAGATGATCCAGGCACTCGCGCCGAGCGTGAACTTCCCGCGCAGCGCGATCTCGGATGGCACCGACGCAGTGCGCCCGGCGACGTTGCGCGGACTCGGCGCCGACCAGGTGCTCGTGCTACTCAACGGCAAGCGTCGGCACACCGCCGCCTTGATCAACGTCAACGGCACCGTCGGTCGCGGACAGAGCGCGGTGGACCTGAACGCGATTCCTGCGAGCATGATCGATCACATCGAGGTGCTGCGCGATGGTGCCGCCGCACAGTACGGCTCCGATGCCATCGCCGGCGTGATCAACATCGTGCTCAAGACGAACGCACCGAGCGAGTTCAACCTGCAGTCGGGCGTGACGGCGCTCGGCGACGGGCGCGTGTGGCAGGGTTCCGCGAACTCCGGTGTCGCGAACAACAGTGGCAGCTATTTCCACACCGGGTTCGAGGTGCGCGATCGTCAGCGGACCGATCGGTCGGCCGCGGATCCACGAGTGCAGTACTTCGCTGGTGATGCGCGCGAGTCGACGATCAATCGCATCAACAACACGTACGGTGACGCGCAGACGAGTGACCTGGTCGGCATGGTGTCGACCGGCACCGCCTTCGCGAACGGCATCGAGCTGTATGCGTTCGGCGGCGGCAGCCGCCGAAAGGCAAGCGCGCCCGGTTTCTGGCGTCGACCGAACGACGATCGCACGGTCCGCTCACTCCATCCGAATGGTTTCCTGCCGTTCATCAACAGCACGCTCTGGGACGGCTCGGGCGCGGTTGGCTTGAAGGGCAACGTGCTCGGCTGGACATGGGATTTGAGCCAGACCGTGGGCCGCAACTCCCACAACTTCGTCATCAGCAACACCAACAACGCGTCCTTCGGCAACGCCAGCAAGACCGCGTATGACGCCGGCACTCTGATCTTCAGCCAGGCGACGACGAACCTCGACCTGTTCCGCGAAGTGAAGGCGGGCACGCTACCGGTTCGTCTCGCGGCGGGTGCCGAATGGCGCAAGGATCAGTTCCGGATCGATCAGGGTGAGCCTGGATCGTGGCAGGACGGCAAGGTGCCGGTCCTCGATGCGAGCGGCAACCCGACGTCGCGTATCGCAGCCGCCGGTTCGCAGGTGTTTCCAGGGTTCCGGCCGACCGACGAGACGAACGCATCGCGGCACAACACGTCGTTGTACGCCGACGTCGAGTCCGACCTGACGACGATGCTGCTGGTCGGGGGCGCGGTGCGCTACGAGAATTATTCGGATTTCGGCAGCCAGACGACCGGCAAGATCACGGCACGCTTCGCCCCGATTCCGCAGCTCGCGGTGCGTGGTGCGTACAGCACCGGTTTCCGCGCCCCATCGCTGCAGCAGAGCTGGTTCACGGCCACGTCGACGAACTTCATCGCCGGCATTCCGTTTGAGGTTCGCACGTTCCCGGTCTCGAGTCGTGCCGCGCAGCTGTTGGGGGCGAAGCCGCTGACTCCGGAAAAAAGCGAGAACCTGAGCGGTGGCGTCACCTGGCAGCCGATCCCCGCGCTCAGTGTCACCGCGGACTACTACAAGATCGACATTGCCGATCGTGTCGTTCTTTCGGAAAATCTGACGCAGAACGCGGTGCGGGATTTCCTTGCTGCGAATGGCGAACCCGGTATCGCGGGTGGGCGATTCTTCACGAACGCGATCGATACACGCACGACCGGCGTCGATCTGGTCGCGAACTACGGCCTGAACTTCGGACGTCGCGGCATTCTGCGACTGACGGCAGGCGCGAGTACCAACAAGAACAAGATCACTGCCCAGAAGCAGGTTACACCGCCGGCGCTCGCCGCGCTCAATGACGCGCTCTTCTCGCGCGTCGAGCGTGGTCGCATCGAGAAGGGTCAGCCAACGAGCAATTTTGTATTCTCGGCATCGCATGAGATACAAAAATTCACATTCAACGTTCGCGCTCAGCGCTTCGGCGAGGTGACGGTGTATCAGGCGATAGTCGCGCAGCCAGCGACGGGTCCACTGGTACGGCAGCCGCCCGATCAGACGTTCAGCGCGAAGACGCTGACGGACCTGTCGCTGACGATGCGCCTCAGGCCGCAGGTGAGCGTCACGTTCGGCGCGGACAACGTGTTCGATGTTCTGCCGGACAGGTTCAGTGACTTCGGTGACATCAATGCAGTGGCACCGACCGCCGACAATCCCCGTGGGTACGCGGGCAACTATGCAGGAAATTCGAACTTCGGCATCTTCCCGTTCGGTGCTGCTGCACCATTCGGCATCAACGGGCGCTTCGCGTATGCGCGGGTGAACGTGCGGTTCTGAATTCTGAACTGCATTGCTCGCACAGCGCCACTGGCTTGGAGGGAACTGCAACTGCCGCGATCACGCGCCGTGGTAAGCCTTCCGGAGCCAGCCAACCAGCTCGGCATCGACGTCGCCGACGCTTGCCAGCCGCACGCGATGCGTCACCATCGCATTCCATGAGCCGGCCGCCTCGAGTCGCGGCCCCGGAGCCACACCCTTCAACTTGATGCCGAGATCGAAGCGATTTTTCGTCGACGGATGCAACGTCGCGAACTGGGTCGTTCGACGCAGGCTGAGATATCCCTTCTTCGGTGTCTCCTCGATCCCGGGGCCGAAGGCGCGGATCGCGGTGAGCAATGCGTCGAAGATCGGTCGCATCCCCGCCTTGTCGCCCGCGAACATGTCGGCGACAAGGTCGCCACCCTCGGCGCGCATCGAGCCGGCATCACTCTTCAGCGTCTGGTGCGCGATGAGGTTGGCGTAGCCGTGCGTGATGCCATGCTCCGCCTTCAGCCACGACACCAGTTCACCATGCTTCGCCTTCCCACTCGTCGTCGTCAGGCGCAACCACGCATCGATGGACTTTCCGGTCGTCGTCTCGAGTGTCTGCACCATCCGGGCAGTCTGTTCGTCAGGCGATGTCGGCACGCGTCACATCTCCGAGTGTCAGAGGGTTCACGCGAAGCGTTGTCGGCGTCGTCAGCGACGGCAACCGCGGGTCTCGCATCGCCACGATCGTACGCCTTGTCCGTAGGAACGGCAACTCCATGTCTCGCACGGAGCCACGGAGACACAGAGACTGCAACAGCACTTTATACGGATGCTCTCACCCCTGGCAGCAGAGCACAAGGATCCGGTTCGGTCAGGCGCGGAGGCAGATGAAAAGCCTCACGCGGCTCCGCGCGAAGTTGTTCAACCTCCACCGCAACCGACCCGGCTTTCTCTGTGCCCCTGTATCTCCGTGCGAGACGAGCAGCCCCTCGCCATCCAGAACCTGCGACCCGCTCTGGCTCCGATGTCCTGCGTGAGCCACACGGTTGCCAATGCGCCCGGGTGCTATCTTTCGACTCTCCGGCAGACCGGCCGGACTCCACACGAATGCTCCGACGCCGTCCATATATGTCATCCCCTGAATTCACCCCGGTCATCGTCGCCGCGAAGCGCACCGCGATCGGCAAGTACCTCGGCGGCCTCGCGTCGCTGACCGGGCCACAGCTGGGCGGACATGCGATTGCGGCCGCCCTGCAGGCCAGCGGAGTGCCGGCTGAGCTGATCGAGGAAGTGATCATGGGGCACGTGCTGCAGGCCGGCACGGGGCAGGCGCCGGCGCGTCAGGCTGCGCTCCTCGGCGGGGTGCCGGTCACCGCATCCGCCATGGCCGTCAACAAGGTCTGCGGCTCCGGACTCAAGGCCGTCATGCTTGCTGCGCAAGCCATCAAGGTCGGTGATCGCTCCGTGCTGATTGCCGGTGGCCAGGAGAGCATGTCCAACGCGCCGCACTACATGTATGGCATTCGCAGCGGCGTGAAGATCGGTGACCAGAATCTCGTCGATGGCATGATCCGCGATGGCCTGTATTGCGCCACGTATCACTGCCACATGGGTGGGCATGCCGAACACACGGCAGCGAAGGGTGGCGTCAGTCGCGCGGATCAGGATGCATTCGCAGCGGACAGCCATCGGAAGGCGATCGAGGCGCAGGCCGCCGGCAGGTTTGCGACCGAGATCGCACCGGTCAGCATTCCCGGTCGGAAAGGGCCGTTCATCATCAGCGCCGATGAAGGTCCGCGTGCCGACACGACCGCCGAGTCCCTCGCCGCGTTGCGACCTGCGTTTCCGAAGGATGCGCCGAAGGACGTGACGGACCTGAGCGTCACCGCTGGCAATGCATCGTCGCTCAATGATGGTGGCGCCGCACTCGTCATCACGAGCGAGGCGGTCGCGCGCGCGCACGGTCTGACGGTCATGGCGCGCATCAGTGGCTACGCCACCGGCGCCGTCGATCCGAAGGAACTCTTCTTCGCGCCGATCACCGCCGTGAAGAACCTGATGAAGAAGGAAGGGAAGAGCATCGGCGACTACGGCCTCATCGAGGCAAACGAGGCGTTCGCGTCGCAGTCGCTGGCCGATGGCCGCGGACTCGGATGGGACTTCGATCGCGTCAACGTGAACGGCGGCGCAATCGCACTTGGCCATCCGATCGGGGCGAGCGGTGCACGGGTTCTCGTCACGCTGCTGCATGCGATGATCGATCGTGATGTTGCAACGGGCCTCGCCACGTTGTGCCTCGGTGGTGGCGATGCGGTTGCGTTGTCCGTTGAACGGGCCTGATCGCACACCGACTGCTGTCGGCGCGACGTCGTGACCACATCGCTGCTGGATCGCATCGCGTACGTCAGGCCGGATCGGCTGCGCGCGCCCTGGCGCATCCTGCTGTTCCTGCTGGCGGGCTTTGCAGCGTCGAACGTGGCGGTGCCGCTGCTCGCCATGACGCTGCCGGCGGCGAGCATGCCGTGGCTGCGGCCGACGCTCGAGTGCCTGGCGGTGCTGTTCGCGACGCGCTACGCCTCGTTCACGATCGACAAGCGGAACTGGTCGTTGGTTGGCCTTGGGGCTGGTGCGTGGAGACCGACGACGTTGGCGCTGGGCCTGCTCGCCGGCGTACTCGCGATCGGCGTGCCGACCGGGCTGCTCATCGCGCGCGGGGATCTGACCTTCGTGCCTGCGCCCGGTGGCGATGAAGTGCGAACGCTCCTGTTCTCGGTGGCGTTTCTGGCCCCGGCCGCGTTGACGGAAGAGCTGCTGATGCGCGGGTATCCTTTCGCGGTACTTCGGGAGACCTGGGGCTGGCCACTCGCGACGGCAGTGACGTCGATCGTCTTCGGATTGCTTCACCGCAACAATCCGGGAGTCACTCCGATCGCGATGGCGAACGTCATCTCCGCCGGCGTGTTTCTGGCCGGCGTTCGTATCGTCACCGGAAGTCTGGCGGCGGCATGGGCGGCTCATTTCATGTGGAACTGGACGATGTCCGCCGGATTCCACACCGCCGTGAGTGGATTGCCATTCGGCACACCAGGGTATCGGCTCGTCGATACCGGACCGGACTGGCTGTCTGGAGGCGCGTGGGGACCGGAAGGAGGCGCGATCGCAGCGCTGGGCATGATCGGCACGTTCGCCGGGTTGTCGTGGGTGACGGGTCGCAGCAAGCGTGCGGGCATCGTGTCCGCCACGTCTCGATCGATTTCCAGCAACGCGGGTGCGCCGTTGGACACCCGGGAGCACGAAGCATGAACGACCGCATCGCGGTCATCGGCGCGGGTCAGATGGGCAACGGTATCGCGCACGTCTTTGCGCAGTCGGGCTTTCCCGTCACGATCATCGACGTGTCCGCCGCCGCGCTGGCCAAGGGTGTCGCAACGATCGAGAAGAACCTCGACCGTCAGCTGAAGAAAGGCAGCATCGATGCCGCGACGCAGTCGGCGACACTCGCCCGCATCGGCACCCACACCGAACTCGCGGCCGTTGCGGAGTGCACCGTGATCATCGAAGCGGCGACGGAGAATGTCGGACTCAAGTTCGACATCTTCTCGAAACTCGATGCGCTGGCTGCAGACGGTTCGATTCTCGCCAGCAACACCAGCTCGATCTCGATCACGCAGATCGCCGCGCGCACCAGGCGCCCCGAACAGGTGATCGGCATGCACTTCATGAATCCGGTGCCGGTGATGCAGCTCGTCGAAGTCATTCGTGGCATCGCCACCAGCGACGCCACCACCGAGCGCACGGTTGCACTCGCGAAGGCCGTCGGCAAGACCCCGTGCGAGGCGAATGACTTTCCCGGATTCATCGCCAATCGCATCCTGATGCCGATGATCAACGAAGCCTTCTACTGCCTGATGGAAGGTGTCGGCACCGCCGAGTCGATCGACACGGTGATGAAGCTCGGCATGAATCATCCGATGGGGCCACTGACACTGGCGGACTTCATCGGACTCGATACGTGTGTTGCGATTCTCGACGTGCTGCACAAGGGCATCGGAGACCCGAAGTATCGCGCCTGCCCACTGCTGCGGAAGTACGTCGATGCCGGCTGGCTCGGCAGGAAGTCCGGCCGCGGTGTGTATACCTACGCCACGGCCTGATCATGTTTCCATCAGAAGCACTCTTTCCGCTGACCGAAGAACAGCGCGAGATTCAGCGTACGGTGCGCGAATTCGCTGCCGCTGAAATCACGCCGCATACCGCGCAGTGGGATCGCGACAGCTATTTCGAAGCAGCACTCGTGAAGAAGCTCGGAGACCTGGGTTTGCTCGGTATGCTCATTCCAGAGCAATACGATGGCCTCGGCCTCGATGCGCTGACGTACCTGCTGGCGCTGGAGGAGATGTCGACACACGATGCGTCGGTGGGTGTGATGATGAGCGTGCACAATTCGCTCCCCACGCAGATGATTCTCAACTACGGGACCGACGCGCAGAAGGAGCGCTGGTTGCCGCCCATGGCGCGGGGCGAGCTGCTCGGAGCCTTTGCATTGTCGGAGCCCGGCAGTGGCAGTGATGCCAGTTCCCTCTCGGCGCAGGCCGTGCACGATGGCGACGACTGGATCATCACCGGCACGAAGAGCTGGGTCACACAAGGCACCCACGCGGGGGTGATCCTCGCGATGGCACGCACCGACACGCCCGACGCGCGACGCGGCGGCAAGGGAATCTCCACGTTCATCATCACGCCCGATCTCCCGGGATTCAACGTCGGCAAGAAGGAAGACAAGCTGGGCATGCGCGCCAGTCCCACCGTCGCGCTGAATTTCGACGAGATGCGCGTGCCGGCCGATCGGCTGCTCGGAACTGAAGGGATGGGATTCATCTACGCCATGCAGTCGCTCGATCACGGCCGGCTCGGCATCGCTGCGCAGGCACTCGGCATTGCCACGGCAGCGGCTGAGGCAGCGCGCGCATACGCGGCCGAGCGCAGGCAGTTCGATCAACCGATCAAGGATTTCCAGGCCGTGCAGTTCAAGCTGGCCGACATGGCCAGCCGCATCGCGTCGGCGCGCGCACTCCTCTACACGACCGCACGCGCCAAGGATGCAGGCCAGACCATCACGCAGTTCGGCGCGATGTGCAAGCTGCTCGCCAGTGAAACGGCGATGTGGACGACCACCAATGCGATCCAGATTTTCGGTGGGTACGGCTACGTGACCGAATATCCGGTGGAGCGATTGTTCCGCGACGCCAAGGTCACGGAGATCTACGAGGGCACGTCCGAAGTGCAGCGCATCGTGATTGCGCGCGAGCTCTATCCCCGCAGCTGACCGACCGGTCGCGAAGTCGCGACGCGTCGTCCATTCCACTGACCATGAAACTCTTCGATACGATTTCCGCGATGGGCCACGAGCAGCTCGTGCTCGCCCACGACAAGTCCACCGGATACCGCGGAATCATCGCGATCCACGATACCACGCTCGGTCCCGCGCTCGGCGGCACGCGATTCTGGCACTACGCCTCCGACGAGGAGGCGATCATCGACGCGCTGCGGCTCGCGCGCGGGATGACGTACAAGAACGCCGTTGCCGGCCTCAATCTCGGCGGAGGCAAGAGTGTCATCATCGGCGACAACCGCACGCCCAACCGGGAGATGCTGTTCCGCGCGCACGGCCGTTTCGTCGATTCACTCGGTGGTCGCTACGTGACGGCGGAGGATGTCGGCACGGGGACGCTCGACATGGACTTCGTGCACATGGAGACCAACTACGTCGCCGGCATGCTGGGCAAGTCGGGTGATCCCTCGCCGGTCACGGCGCGCGGCGTCTTTCGCGCGATGCAGGCCACCTCGAAGCACCGATGGGGCACCGATGACCTCAGCGAACGCACGATCGCCATCCAGGGTTGCGGCAACGTCGGCTACAACCTCGCCAGGGAGCTGCACGCCGTCGGCGCTACGCTGATCGTCGCGGACATCGATGCCGAGCGCGTCAAGCGCGTCGTGAACGAGACGGGGGCCCGCGCCGTCTCGGTGGCCGACATCATCGATCAGGACGCGGACATCCTTGCGCCGTGCGCCCTCGGAGGGGGATTGAACGACGACACGATTCCGAGGCTGCGCGTCGAGCTGGTGGTCGGCGCCGCCAATAATCAACTGCTCGAGGATCGCCATGGGACGATGCTGCAGGACCGCGGCATCACGTACGCGCCGGACTATGTCGTGAATGCCGGCGGCGTGATCAACGTCTACAGCGAGCTGGCGGGCTGGGACCGGATTCGCTCCCTGCGGAAGGCAGACGAGATCTATCAGACTATCTTGGGAGTGTTCGACATCGCGAAGGCGGATGGTGTGACCCCGCACGTGGCCGCCGACCGTCTGGCCGAGCGCCGCATTCAGGCCGTGCGCGGCATGACGCGGACGTGGCCGCCGTTCCCCAACAAGTCCGAGGCCTGATCATGGCAGAGCACATCCCGATCGGTTCTGACCATGCCGGCTTCGAAATGAAGGAGCATCTCTCAAAGGTGCTGACGACGCTCGGATACGAGGTCGAGGATCTCGGCACCCACTCCGCGGAATCCACGGATTATGCCGATTTCGCACATCCCGTCGCCCGCGAGGTGTCGTCCGGCGACGCCAGGCGCGGTATCCTGCTCTGCGGCACGGGCCTCGGCATGAGTTACGCCGCCAACCGTTGGCCGCGCGTGCGGGCGGCGGTGGCGTGGACACCAGAGGTGGCGAAACTGTCCCGCGAGCACAATGATGCGAACATTCTGGTCATCCCGGCGCGTTGTCTCAGCGACGAGGAAGGCGTCAGGATCATGGAGACGTGGCTCAACACACCGTTCGATGGAGGCCGGCACGAACGCCGGATCGCCAAGATCGAACGGGCCGACGAGGGGGACGCATGATGCAGCAGTGGAATGACTGGGACCGTTGTCCGCCAGGCGCTGCGCTGCGTGCCGCCGACCCCGAGATTGCATCGCTGATCGAAGCCGAGATCGTGCGCCAGAACGACGGCATCGAATTGATCGCGAGCGAAAACTTCGTGTCGCCCGCCGTCATGGAAGCGATGGGTTCTCCGCTCACGAACAAGTACGCCGAAGGCCTGCCCGGCAAGCGATACTACGGTGGCTGCGAAGTCGTGGACAAGGTGGAGCAGCTGGCGATCGATCGTGTGAAACAGCTATTCGGCGCCGAGCACGCGAACGTGCAGGCGCACTCCGGTGCGAGCGCGAACGCGGCGGTGTTTCTGGCGTTCCTCAAGCCGGGCGACACGATCGTCGGCCTCGATCTGAGTCAGGGCGGGCACCTCACACACGGCTCGCCCGTGAACTTTTCGGGCCTCAACTACAACGCGAAGCACTACGGCGTAACTGATGACGGGATAATCGATTACGACGCGATGCGTGCCGTCGTACGTGCGGAGAGGCCGAAGATGCTAATCGCCGGGTACAGCGCCTACTCCCGGGTCATCGACTACCAGGCGTTCCGTGATGCGGCAGACGAAGTCGGCGCGATCTTCATGGTCGACATGGCGCACTTCGCCGGATTGGCGGCGACGGGGGTGTATCCGAATCCGCTGCCGTTCGCGGACGTCGTGACGACGACCACCCACAAGACGTTGCGCGGTCCGCGCGGTGGTCTGGTGTTGTGCAAGGAGAAGTACGCCAAGGCCATCGACAAGGCGACCTTCCCTGGCACCCAGGGTGGTCCGCTGGAACATGTCATCGCCGCCAAGGCCGTCGCGTTCCGCGAGGCGTTGCAGCCCGAGTTCACGACCTACTGCCAGCAGATCGTGAGCAACGCTCGCACGCTGGCCGCCGAGCTGATTGCGATCGGCGGATCGATCGTGTCGGGTGGCACGGACAACCATCTCATGCTGATGGACCTGCGGTCCCGCGGTGTCGAGACGCTCACCGGCAAGCTGGCCGAGTCAGCGCTCAATCATGCGGGTATCACCGTGAACAAGAACACGGTGCCGAAGGAGACGCGCTCGCCGTTCGTGACGAGCGGCATCCGCATCGGCACGCCGGCCGTCACGACCCGCGGCATGAAGGAGCCCGAGATGAAGCGCATCGCGAGCCTCATCGATCGGGTGCTGCAGGCACCGGAAGACGTGGCGAACCTGCAGGCAGTGCACGCCGACGTGAAGGAAATGGCGCTCGCGTACCCGTTGTATCCGTCGCCGGTTGGCGTGGAAGTCTGATTCAGGATCGAGGGAGCTGACGTGGCAGAGCTGGCGTTCCGGGATGGCATCATGGAGCAGATTCGCTTGCGCGAACCGCGGTTCCATGAGCACGCGTTTCTCTTCGTGCTGGCGGCACTGGAACAGTGCCAGCAGCGCCTCGGGGAGCGTCGCCACATCTCGGGCAGGGAACTGGCTGAGACCTGCCGCGACCTGGCGATCGACCGCTATGGGGTGATGTCCCGCCTCGTGCTCGATCACTGGGGCATCCGCGAGTCGGTGCACTTCGGCGACATCGTCTTCGCCCTCGTCGACCTGGGCATGCTCATCAAGCAGCCGCATGACCAGCGCGAGGACTTCGCTGACGCCTTCGACTTCCGCCACGCCTTCGAGACGTCCTACCCCTGGCGAAACGTGCCGCAGGGGTAAGGTCTACCCTCCGCCTGAAAAGTTTTCATGGGTGGCCCGCGGCTTCCAACACTTTTCACGCGGGGCCCGCGAAGGACGCGAAGAAGTGCCCAGGCTGTGCGCAGTCTTGACAGCGAACAGTTTTCGCGCGGTGCCGCGGGACCGCGGGGGACCGGCAACAGCGTTTTTTTGGAACAGCCAACATCACTTGGCTTGCCGTCACGCAGTTGCAAATCAATTCCTACCGTGGCATCGAGTTCCGATCCTAATATTGCCACCGACCTCCCCGCGCTCCCGCGTCCCCGCGCGAACACTGTTCAGGATCTTCCAGCCGAGAAAAGGCTTGTGACGCGCATCGCAGTAGTAACGGCCGAAGGCGCGAAATATCTGGATGCTCGCACGATCGAGACGCTGCCGGATTCGTACACGCTGATGCGCCGGGCAGGAGTGGCAGCGGCGGAGTGGCTGCACGCGCGTGACGAGCGCAGCGCGGCCGTGTATGTCGGCCCGGGCAACAACGGTGGCGATGGCTGGCTGATCGCGGGATTTCTGCGCGACATGGGCTGGAACGTCACCGTCCATGCCGCCGGTGAGCCGCGGACGGCCGATGCATCGCGCGCACGATCCGACGCT
>JACMLX010000251.1 GCA_014379355.1 Gemmatimonadaceae bacterium | reverse complement strand
CAGGTCGATCGTGTGTGCGGTCTCTTCGCTGAATTCGCGAGCTTCGTGAAGCTCTTTGCCGAGGAAGGGATGATCTTCGCCTTGGCGGAAGGCGACGGGGCCGATCTTCTCGCTCATGCCCCAGTGGCTGACCATGCGGCGAGCCAGCGAGGTCGCGCGCTTCAGATCGTCTTCAGCACCGGCGGAGTATTCATCGAAGACCAGCTTCTCGGCCGCTCGGCCGCCGAGCATCATCTCCATTTGCGCGTGCATGCGCTTCTCGCCGTAGTGATAGCGGTCCTCTTCCGGGAGCAGTTGGGTGACGCCGAGTGCTCGGCCGCGCGGGATGATTGTGACCTTGTGGACCGGATCGACGTCGGGCAGAAACCAGGCGATCAGCGCGTGTCCGGCTTCGTGGTAGGCGGTCATCGCCTTCTCGTGCTCGGTCAGGATTTCCTCGCGTTTGGCTCCCATGAGCACGCGGTCGCGGGCGACTTCAAAATCGTCACGAATGACGGCGGTTCGCTCGCCGCGCACGGCGTTGAGCGCGGCTTCATTGACGAGGTTCTTGAGTTCCGCACCCGTAAAGCCGATGGTGGACGCGGCCACTTCGCCCAGATCAACGTCATCGGCCAGCGGCACTTTGCGGACATGAATTTTCAGAATCTGCTTGCGTCCTTCTTTGGTTGGCCGGTCGATACTGACGTGCCGATCGAAACGGCCGGGGCGGAGCAGGGCGGGATCGAGCACATCCGGCCGGTTGGTCGCAGCCATGACGATGACCGCTTCGGTCGGCGAGAAGCCGTCCATCTCGCTGAGGATTTGGTTGAGAGTCTGCTCGCGTTCGTCATGTCCGCCGCCGAGTCCCGCGCCGCGCACGCGGCCGACAGCGTCGATCTCGTCCACAAAGATGATGCACGGCGAGTTCTCACGAGCTTGCTGGAACAGATCGCGCACGCGGCTCGCACCGACGCCGACGAACATTTCAACGAAATCAGAACCCGACATGCTGAAGAACGGGCGGCCCGCTTCGCCAGCGACGGCACGCGCCAGCAACGTCTTGCCGGTGCCCGGAGGACCGACCAGCAGCGCACCCTTCGGCAGACGTCCGCCGAGTTTCGTGAACTTCTGCGGATCCTTCAGGAACTCGATGATCTCCTGCAGCTCCACCTTGGCTTCGTCGGCGCCGGCCACATCGGCGAAAGTCACTTTCGGCGTATCACCCGTCAGCAACTTTGCCTTGCTCTTGCCGAACGAGAACGCTTTCGCACCGCCGGCCTGCATCTGGCGGAAGAGGAAGAGCCAGAAGCCAAACAGCAGCACGTAGGGCAGAATGTTGATCAGCACAGAAGCGATCGACGTACGCGCCTGTTTCGCGCTCACATCGACACCTGCGTTGCGCAACGCCTTCTTGTCTTCTTCGGTGATGTCACCAACGAGTGCCGCAGAGAATCGCGTCACGTCCTTGCCATCAACCGAAATCGGCTGCTTGGTCTCGACCTGAACTTCGCGCCCCTCGACCACGATCACCTTTTTGAGGTTGCCTCGTGTCAGTTCGCGATCGTACTGCGTCCACGTCAACACCGGCGTATCGGCGTTGCCCCGGGATGTGAGCGTGACAAACGTCACCGGGATGAGGATGATCAGCACCCAGAAGGCAAGCGTCTTGGAGAACTTGCCCCAGTTGAATCCGCCGCCCTTGTTCGGGCTCGGGTTATTCGGCATGACGGGCATTACAGCAGACTCGCAATGTAAGGAACGTGACGGAAGCGCTCAGCGTGATCCAGGCCGTACCCGACCAGGAACTCGTTCGGCGCATCAAAACCAACGAACCGCACGGGGTGCGACAATTCAGTCGCGATGTGCTTGTGCAACAACGCGCAGATCTCGAGCGACGCCGGCTTCCGCTCACTGAGCAGATCGACGAGGCGCGCCAGCGTGCGCCCCGAGTCCACGATGTCCTCCACCAGAAGGATATGCTTGCCTTCCAATGTGGTTTCCGGGTCGTACAACAGGCGCACGATCCCACTCGAGACCGTGGCGTCGCCATAGCTCGAGGCAACCAGAAAATCGACGGCGAGCGGCCGGTGCACCTGACGCACCAGATCACTCACGAAGATGAAGCTGCCCTTGAGGAGGCCAAGCACAAGGAGATCACCGTCCGGATAGGCCGCCGTGATCTCAGCGCCGAGCTCGCGGCATTTCGCCGCCAGGGCTGTTTCATCGAAAACCACACGCTTCACAGCGCGTCCTTCCAACCGCGGGTCAGCCGTCGCCACGTCGCTCACAGTCCCGATAGTCTCCCGATGACACTCGGTCATCGTGTTGCGCGTCGTTGCGGCACACACCCCGAACCCTGACGATCACAGTGCACTTCCGGTGCGCCCGTCCAGGTTTCCGCTGCGAACCGGATCGGCACACTCGCCATCAAGATAAAGCTCAATCGGTCGTCGCGTGGTGCCAGCAGATTGGGGGGGCTGCCGATTCGTCACCCATCCCAGCCCGTTCCAGCGTCCAGCCGCGCCGCTCACTACGAACCACCACCCCTCCAGACAACGGCATCCTGAGCCCTGTCCTCTCCTTCGTTGTAAACGAGGCCAGTCTGGCAGTTCCTCTCCAGTCGAGCGCCACGCCGACGCGCCCGGCGACCTCCGGCCAGAAGAGCGCCGCCTCACTCCGGTCCGGCAGTCGCGTCGCCACACGCGGCACGTGCACTGCCACTCCGTCCTGCACACTGGGTGCCCAGAATTCATCGACGGCATCGGACACATCATCTCGCCACACCGCTGCCCGCTCGCCGAGAGTAATCAACCACTCGCGGAAACCCGGTTCGTTCCGCTCGAGGAGCGGCAGCAGCTCCTGTCGCACCCTGTTGCGCAGAAAACGTCTGTTCTCGTTCGACGGGTCATCGAGGAACGGGACAGCGCACACTGTTGCATACGCTCGCACCGCCACGCGCGACGTGCCGAGCATCGGGCGGAGAATCGGTCCGCGAGCCAGAAGCCCCGCCAGCCCCCGCACCCCCGAACCGCGCAGCAACCGCATGAACACGGTTTCCACCTGATCGTCCCGGGTGTGCGCAGTGGCCACGGCCGCGCTGGTCCGCGCCGCGACACCGTGCAGAAAGGACCATCGCGCCTGGCGCCATGACGACTCCGTTTGCGCCAGGCCGGACGCCCGTCCGACGAAAGCGGGCAACCGCCGCGACTCAGCCCACGCCACGACCAGCGATGCGGCCTCCTCGGCCGCTGCACCGGTGCCGTGATCGAACGTCGCGATGCCGGCGATCCGCTCCGGCGACGCGTCGAACAGCACCGACGCCATCACCATCGAATCCGCGCCGCCCGACACCGCGAGCAGCGCACGCTGCGCCAGCCGCACGCCATCCATGCCGACCCTCTCGCGCGTCGACGGCAGCGCCATTACCATTCCGCGCGAACCCTCAACCGCTGGAGTTGGCGTGGAAACGAACGGCATTCTCGGCACCCTGTGGATGGGAATCGGACTTGGCGCATACTTTCTGGCGCTGACCTGGATCAACGTGCTGCTGGGATCGTTCCTGAGCCCGCTGTTCATCGTGCCGTTGACGTGGCTTCAGGACAAGATCGTCGCCAAGCCAACGCCGCGCGGCTGATCGTTCGGTGGTCGGCCTTAACATTCACTGCGGGGCGCGCTTCACTGAAGCGCGCCCCGCTGTCGTTTCATCGTCGATCAGTCGCCGTTGCTCAGCGCCTGACCGTACACCTCATGTGCCGGCAGCACGACACGCTGGCCGAGCGTGATGGCCTGGCCAGCAAATTCCGCCAGTCCGCCGCCGTGATAGCCCTCTTCGCGATGCTCGGTGGTATCCACGCCCGCCAGCTCGTCGGCCAATGAGATCCGGATCTTCGTCACCGCATTGACGGCAAACACGACTACCGGCGTCATCACCGCGACGAACGCGATCGTCGCCAGCACCGCGATGCCCTGCACGAGGAGTTGATGTGAATTCCCGGCCAGCAGGCCGTCAGCACCGTCCTTGTTGATCACCTTCGTCGCGAAAACACCCGTCGCCAGCGCGCCGACGATGCCAGCGACACCGTGACAGGCGAACACGTCGAGCGCATCGTCGACGCTGGTCTTTGCGCGCAACTGGATCGCCGCGTACGCGCAGATCGCGCCGACCGCACCGATGAACACCGCCGACATCGGCGTCACGAATCCTGCGGCCGGCGTGATCGCCACCAGGCCGGCCACGGCGCCGGTGGCCGCACCGACCGCGGTCGCATGACGCGTGCGGAGGTACTCCACGAGGATCCAGCCGATCAATCCCGACGCGGCAGCCGTGTGCGTCGTGATGGCGGCATCGGCGGCGATGCCATTCGCGGCCAGCGCCGAGCCGGCGTTGAAGCCGAACCATCCGAACCACAACATGCCGGCACCGAGCAGCGTGAGGGGCACGTTGTGCGGCAGGATCGCCGACCGACCAGCGTCGTGCCGGCGACCCAGCATGCGCGCCAGAATCAGCGCGGCCACGCCGGCGCTGATGTGCACCACCGTACCCCCGGCGAAGTCGAGTGCGCCGAGTGAGCGCAGCCAGCCGCCGTCGGCCCACACCCAGTGCGCGAGTGGCACGTATACGAGTGCGCCCCACAACAGCGCAAACAGCAGGAACGCGGGAAACCGCATGCGTTCCACCACCGCCCCACTGATCAGCGCGACCGTGATACCGGCGAACATCATCTGGTACGCGGCGAACAACACGTGCGGCACGCCGGCGCTGTACGTCGCATTCGGCTCACCGCCCACGCCGCGCAATCCGGTCCACGCCAGGTCGCCGAGCCAGGCAGTGCCGTGCGAGAACGCGAGCGAGTAGCCGGCCACCACCCAGAACACGGACATCACGGCGAGCGCGCCGAAACTCATCAGCATCGTGTTCAGCACGGCGCGATTTCGTGTCAATCCGCCATAAAAGCACGCCAGGCCCGGCACCATCACGAGCACGAGTGCGGTGGACATCAGCATCCAGGCCGTGTCGCCGGCGACGATCGTCGGTGTCATACGTCAGCCGCCTGCTGCGCGAGGCGCTGCACCCGATCGGCCGTCACCGGCGTCAGTGCCGCCGTGTCCTCTTCCCCGGTCCGGATGCGGATGACACGATCCAGATGCTGCACGAAAATCTTGCCGTCGCCGACATTGCCCGTGCGTGCCGATGACAGGATCGCCGTGATGGTCGGCTCGACGTAGTGTTCGGACACCGCCATCTCCACCTTCACCTTCTCGTGAAACTCGAGTACCACCGTCTCCGCCCGATACTGCTGCACGATTTCACGCTCGCCGCCGTGCCCGGAGACGCGCGAGAAGGTGACGCCGGTGACTCCCGCCCGGAACAGTGCGGCTTTCACGTCGGCGAGGCATTCAGGTCTGATGATCGCGGTGATCAGCTTCATGGACGGCGCGGGCCCCACGGCAGTGAGAGGGCGGATGGTCAGGTTGCGGCCGACATCGGCGGCTGGCTCTCGCATGATGGCGAGATCGGGTGCGGAATGCTATGCACGCCGGATGACCTTCCGATGAAGGCTGGTGTCCCGCGCTGACCCGGCACCACTCGCGCCGAGCGGCCGGGCCCTGTGCCCGCTTCCGCTATCCTTGAGCGTCTGTCGGGCGGTGTCTCGGCAACCTCACCGCCCTGGCCCTCGTCCTCTGCTGATGCCGCCCCAGCCCGCCGACGTCACCACGACGATTCGCTACGTGCTCGTCCTGCTGGCCACGTTCGTCGCCACGCACCTCGACGCCCAGGACATCGTTCGCAGTGCGATGCCGTGGCGCACGCTGCGGACACAGTGGTTCGAGATGCACTACCCGCTCGACACCGAGGCGTGGGCACTCGACCTCGCGCCGCGCCTCGATGCGATGCATGACGCCGTCGCGAACCTGGTCGGCTACGCGCCACCCGGCCGCACCACCATCGTCATCGACGACCCGTACAACGTCGCCAACGGCAAGGCGATTCCGATCCTTGGTGCGCCGGTGGTGCACTTCTGGGTCACGCCACCCGGCCCGACGGATCAGATCGCGAACCACCGCGGCTGGGGCATCAAGCTCGCCTCGCACGAGTTCGCGCACATCGCACACCTGTCGCGACCGGCGAGGCGCACGCAGTGGTTCTGGCACCTGCTGCCCGCGCAGGTCAGTCCCCTGGCGGTCTTCACGCCGCGCTGGGCACTCGAAGGCTACGCCACGTGGATCGAAGGAAAGCTCACGGGAAGCGGCCGCCCGCACGGTACATGGCGACCCTCGTTGCTGCGCGAGCTGGCCCTGGCCGGACGGTTGCCGAGTTATGGCGCGCTGAGCACAGGCGGCGGCTACAAGGGCGGCAGTTTGGCGTATCTCGCGGGATCGGCATTCTGGGAATGGCTCGCCGCGCAGCGCGGTGACACGTCCATGACGCTCGTCTTCCGACGCCAGACCGCGCGTATCGGTCGTTCGTTCGACGAATCGTTCCGTGGCGTGTATGGCGATCCGCCAGCCGTGATGTACGCTCGCTTCAGCGCCGAACTGACCGCGAAGGCATTTGCCGTGGACACAGCGCTGCGCCTGAGCGGGCTGGTGCCGGGCGCACGACTGGCACGCTTCACCGGCTTCGTCGGAGGTCCAGCCGTGTCGGCCGATGGTAAACGCATCGCGCTCGCGCTGCCCGGACTCGGCGCGTCACCGCGGGTGATCGTGGCTGCACCCGACACGCAGCTCGTGACGAAAGCCGAGCAGGAGCAACTCGCGCGCAATTTGCGGCGCGACACGGCCGACGTGCCGGCGCTGCGTGTGTATCCGCGGCTCACGAAGCCGATCGCCACACTCACGGCGCGACGTGGCCGGACGTTCGGCAATCCGCGCTTCGCCGATGCGGCGGGCACGCGTGTGCTGGTGGACTCGTGGAGCGTGCGACGCGATGCAACGCAGCGTCCCGATCTGGCGATCTGGGATGTGAAAAGCGGCGATGTGCGCCACGTGACCGACGGGGCCGCGGTGCAGGACGCGGACCCGTCACCGGACGGCGCGCGCGCGGCGGCTGTGCGATGCTCGGGCGGTGTCTGCGACCTGGTGCTCGTGTCACTCGCAAGCGGCGTCGTGACGACCCTCGCCGAAGGTACGCCCACGAAAGTGTTCAGTCATCCGCGCTGGTCACCCGATGGCACGCGCCTCGTCGCCGGCGTGCAGGATCGCGATGGATCGTGGCGTCTGGCGTTGGTCGATCCGGCGACGGGCGCACAAACACTCGTGACGCCGGCGGACGACGTCAATCGACACTCGGCGAGCTTTGATGCGACGGGAACGCAACTCGTGTATGTGAGCGAGGCGGGTGGCATTCCGAATGTCGAGACGCTCACGCTGCGCGACGGCTCACGCACCGCGCGCTCGCGAGTGCTTGGCAGCGTGTACGAACCGGCACCGATGCCGAACGGGGACATACTGTTTCTCTCCGAATACGCAGGAGGTTTCGATCTCGTGCGCGTCGACAGCACGATGCCGGTGCGTAGTGCGCCGCTCGGCCTCGACGCGATTCGCCTCGTGCCGGCGATGCCCCGGCCACGCGAGCGTGGCATCACACTCGCGAGTGCGGCGGTCACGACACCGGCGGTGTATGGCCTCGGCCCACGTCGTCATCGCCTGCTCGCGCATACGGCCATGGCGCGTGATGGCTTCGTGCAGACCGGCTCCATCTCGAGCGCTGATCCTGCCAATCGATTCACCTGGATGCTATCCGGCATGGCGGGCACCAGGCCGGCATGGCGCGGTGGTGTGGCGAGTGGTGTGTGGTACGGCTCACGCCCGCATCTGCGCGGCGAAACCTTCTGGCTGGAGCAGCGGTCGGGCGATCAGCGCAATGCCCTGAGCGTCACGGCCGCGAACAGCCAGGTCGCCGGAGGATCGATCGCCGCGGAGCTGCCGATCGCCGGCTCGTCGGCGGCGCAACGCGTCAGCATCAGCGCGTTCGCCGGCTCCGCCAAACTCCCGGCGTCAGACGCACGAGCGCGCCTGCTGGTCTCCGCGCAATACAGCGCAGGTGTCGTGACGGGCTGGCGCGCATCGGCAGGTTTTTCGACGCGTGCCGCGGTGGGACGGCTCGGTGACAGCGCATTCGTGCGCGGCAGCGTCGGCATGTACCTGACCACACACCGCACGCGCCTCGACGCGCGGATGTATCGCGCGAGCAATGGCACGCCGTGGTTCGAACAATTCAGTGCAGGCGGATTTGCACCGCCCGTGAGCGACGAGGCGTCGCTCGCGCAACGCATCGCGATGCCGTCACTGCCGGTCGGTATCGCGCAGGGCCGCGCGCTGTACGAAACGCGCATCGCGCGACCGATGCCGTGGCTACCGGTGACGATTTACGCGCAGTCGGTCGGCACCGCGTGGCAGCTCGATCGTCATTCTGCGGTCGTCGGTCTCGAACAGGGGATCGACATCGACTATCTCGGTCTCGTCGGGTTGCCGCGACTGCACGCGCTCGCGGGAATTGCGCGCGTGGTGCGGGGCCCGCTCGCCGACAAGGGTTCGGCGTATCTCACGCTCGGCTGGCGGCCGTGAGCCCCCGCGGTGCGTGAAACACAACGGGCCACGCACTGGGGAGAGTGCGCGGCCCGACGTGAGGTGCACGTGAGCGGGCTACTTGCTCACGTGGGTGCGGAAGGAACGGACGATCGCCGTCACCGTGTCGAACCAGACCTTGATCGAGTCATCGCTGACGCCGCCCTCGAGGTCATAGTCGAGCTCAACGCATGGATCGCCTTCGGCATCGATGTACGCACGACCGAAGCGCTTCGTCTTGTTCCATTCGTTGATCGACGTCACGTTCGCGGACGTGCCGCGAAGGCCGAAGTAGGCCTGCAGCGTCTGGTTCGAGATGAAGAACACGATCTTGCTGCCGTTCGCCTGCACGACCACGTTGCCGCGTTCGTTGACGGTACCTTCCATGCCTTTGTCGCGGAGGAGGCCGGTGAGCTGCTCGGCCGTGATTCGCTCACGCATCTGCTGAGCGGACACCGGGCCTGCGAGCACGAGAGCAACGGCGGCGACTGCGAACCACCGGAGCGAGCGCATGACGGACATTACTACCTCTGGGAGAGAGTGTTCGAGCTGGATTGGCCGGTGCGACTCACACCGTACTCTACCGCACATTCTTTCGCGGCCCGTCACCAGATGGGGTGATCTGCACCGCGTCCTACGCACAGCGTGTTCGTGGACGATCGAGTGTGCTCAGGAGCTACTTCTTCGCGACCCGTTGCCGACCTGCGACGCAGCAGTTTCGGCTTCTCGTGACCGGGACAACATCGGGTCATGCTGCAACAGACACCAGAGTCTGATTCACTTGTCCATCGCCGCGGCAGCGCCGGCTGCACGGCCGGTGCACCACGCCCAGAGAAAGTTGTAGCCGCCGATCGGGCCGAACGCGTCGAGCACTTCGCCGCACAGATACAGGCCTGGATGGACTCTGCTTTCCATGGTCCGGTGATCGATCTCGGCGAGCGGCACACCTCCGCCGGTCACCTCGGCCTTCTTGTAGCTCTCGTCGCCGGCCCACGGCAGCTCGCCACGCACCAGCGTGTCGACGAGCCGGAGTCGCTCGTCGCGCCGCAGCTCGCTCAGCACGCGCAGCGGATCGACACCGGCGCGGTGAATGAGCACGGCCGCCAGTCGCTCGGGCAGTTCGGCGCGCACCGCGCCCGACACCGTGCGAGCGCCATGCGGCTGCAGACGGGCGTTCCAGTCATCGTCGCCGAGTGGCGTCCAGCGCACGGAAAGGGCTGCCCGATCACCGCCGGAAGCGCGAGATCTGACGGCGACGTGCGAGACGTTGAGCACTGACGGCCCGCTGTACCCGCGGTGTGTGAACAGGAAGCCGCCGCTGTGTTTCGCCGTCTCGCGCGCCGATTTCGCCGTCAGGGTGACCGGCAGCGAGATCCCCGACAGGTCCGTGAAGTCGTTCGGCTCGACGGTGATCGGTGTCAGCGCGGCGTAGGTCGGCGCGAGCGTGTGTCCGAGCTGTCGCAGGATCGCCAGGCCGCGTCCATCACTGCCGGTGGCCGGCACGGACAGCCCACCGGTGGCGACGATGACGGCGTCGCTGGTGAAGTTGCGGCCGTCGTCGCAGGTCACGAGCCATTTCGCGTCGTGCGGGCGGATGTCTGCAACACACGTCTCGGTGACGAACGACACACCGTCGCGTTCCGCGCAGGCCACCAGTCCATCGCGCACGTCACGGGCCTTGTGCGATGCGGGAAAGAGTTTCGCCGACTCCGCTTCCAGTTCGAGAGGAATGCCGAGGTCCTGCTCGAAGAATCGGATCTGCTCGGCGAGCGGCCAGGCTCGGATGATGCGGCGGAGGACGTTCGGTGACGAGTCGGTGACGAAGCGCGATTCGTCGACATGCGACGGGAGCACATTGCAGCGTCCGCCGCCGCTGATGAGGATCTTCCGGCCGCCGTCCTTCGTGCGCTCGAGCAGTGTCGTGCGCGCACCGGCGCGGGCCGCGAAGATGGCGGCCATCAGTCCTGCGGCGCCAGCACCGACGACGATCACATCCTGGCGCGCGCTCACAGCAGGTCGGGGGCGCGCATTCGCGCGCGGACTTCACGCACGATGCCGACGACGAGGCCGAGCACGAATCCGGCAGGTCCCGTCAGAAAGACGCCGAGCAACGGCCCCTGCGCGGCATCCGGGCGAAAGAGCATCGGGCCCACGAATCCGATGACGAACCCTGTCACTCCACCGATCGCCGCCCATCCGAGCGTCCTTCGCACCGCCGCGACCCAGCTCGTACCCTCCGCCCGGAAGCTGAGCGCGTAGCCGACGAGGAACACGAGCAGGAGAATCGAGAGCACACGCACGGGGTTGAGGCGAAACGAATAAGCTAGCGCCGCATCAACCGCAGTGCCGACATACGGTCATGAACACACGAGCAAGAGGTCACCGAGGACACCGAGTGCGTTCCATTCCACGCCCGGCGCGCGCGCCTACTGGGTGGCGTCAGGAGGAAACAGCCGCAAACGGCAGATGCCGTCAATCAGACGTGGAGCGTTGAAGTTGAGCAGGTAGCCAAGTTCAACCTCGATCAAGCGCATGTAGGTGAGAACTTGTGCGCGATGCAGGCTGTTCAATCGCGTCGCACATTTGATTTCAATGACGATCCGATTCTCGACCAGCAGATCGAGTCTGTATCCGCATTCGAGTCGAACGCGTTTGTAGACGACCGGCACGGGAACCTGTTCGCGAAATGAAATTCCTGCGTTCATGAGCTCGAATGCGAGGCACTTCGCGTAGGCGGATTCGAGAAGCCCGGGACCGAGAGTGCGATGAACTTCGATTGCGCAGCCGAGCACCCGATCCATGAGTGGATCGCGCTCTCGAGAGCTCGTGATCGCACGGGTTGCTTCCGCGACAACGTGCGATGCCGTCATATACAAATCGGCCAGCAACCGGCCCAGAGAAACATTTCACTTCCTCCCCTCAGTCGTCGAGCAGCGGCGTCGACTCACTCGGTGCTCTCGGTGGCCTCATCTTCGTTTACTCTGAGCAGCTGCGGTGAAGTGCTGGCTTAATCAGCCCGCCCTGCCCCAAGTGCGATCGACGATCGACGCAACAGTATGCCTCCGATCGTCTTGACCGCAGAACAATCCTCTGCGGATGCAAGCGTTTCAACGCACGGTTGCTCGGCGCGCTGGCCTCCCCATTACCTCGCCGGATTCGGCGCGTCAGTAAGGGGTAGGCGCTCCGGCACGTAGTGGTCGGAGGCGCGGGGAGTGAAGGTCCTCGCGTCGCGACCGATACTTGCGCGGTGTGGACCGGAACGGCACGCCGATGTGCCTGCCCGGCCAGACACTTTGCGTCAGAGGCTCAGATGATTGCAGTGCTTGTGCTGGTCACGTTGCTGGCCCCCGCAGCGCTCTCGCAACACTGGCGACGTCCGACGCCGTCACGCATCAAGTATCCTCGCGCATCGCCTGCCCGGTGTCGGCGTGCTCGCTGACTATCCACCGGACGATGACAATTGCACGGACTGTGCCGATGAGGGCGTCGTACTCGACGGCCCTGCGACCCTGCTGCGTGCGCTGATCGAGATCGAACCCGCGCTGCCGGCCTTCAAGTCAGCGCTCTGGCGCGGCCTCGTCGTTGGTGGCGCGCTCTACCACCGCGCGGATTCCCTCGACGGGCTCTCGCCACAGCCGGGCTGACACGACCGTCGTCCGCCCGCCGCGCACGACGACGCCGGGCAGGCTCAGTTGGCGCGTCCCTGCCGCATCCACGAGCAGTTCGTGAGTGCCGGCAGGGACACGCATGCGCACCACCGAGACACTCGCGGGCAGCAGCGACCAGGCGCGGGTATCCGCGCGTTCGAGGGCCGTCATCGCCACGTTCGTGGCGAACATCGCCATCATCCCTGCCGCGCGCTTTGCATCGCTCTTGTTCTTCTTGCCCTTCCTGTCATCGGAATCGCCCTTCGACGCGGCCGCGCCGGCGGCCGCTTCCATCGCCTTCGCCGTGGCATACTTCGTCACCGCACGGGCGAGTGTGCGCGACAGGATCGCACCGCGGTCACGCCGGTAGTCGGACGCGATCGCATCGCTGATGCTCGCACCCGTCCTCGCCGTACCGGTTTCGCCAGCGGCGCTGACGCGCACCGTGCCGATGCCGAGCAAGGCGGAGCGCCGCAGGACCGGCCAGCTCATGTCCAGGAGATAACTCGCACGCATGCCGCGCATGGGCGCGTAACGCGTGTCGGTGAAGCGCCAGCTCGGCGTGTCGTCCCACCACACGCCTCCGTTGCGCAGCGCGCCGAAGTCGGCCAGCAGCCGTTGCGTCGCACGTGAGTCGTCGCGCTCCGCAACGTTGTCGCCGCTGAAGATCGGCACCGTGAGCCCGACGGCCACCTTGTGCGCCACGTCGCCACGCTCGATCACGATCACGACGTCACCAACGCTGGTGTCCGGTGCCGCGAAGACGCTGTCGAGCGATGCACCGAGTCGGATCGCATTCCGACGTGCGACATCCGCGTCGTTCCAGTCACCCGACTGCTCGAACGCGGCGGCGGCCACCGTCTGCATGACGGCGCGCATCGGGCGTTCCTGCTCGTCGGCATCACCGAGGCTCGCCAGCAGTGCCGCGAGACGACGTGCCTCGACCGCCGCGGCGTCCGAATCACCATCCGCGCTCCAGGCGAGGAGCGCGTTGTAGTGCAGCATCAAGCGCTCGTTCTTTCCGGCGGTGTATGGCAGCGCGTAGTCATTGGTGACCAGCGATGCCGCCGTGTGGCTGATGCTCTTCGTGAAGCGATCCTCGCTCACGGCGAACGCCTGATCGAAGAAGGCGCCGGCTTCACGGTTGCGACCGGCATATCGTGCGGCACTGCCTTGATAGAGCAGCCGGAGCAGCCGATCGTCCGGACTGAGCGTCGACTTGCGATTGCTCACCGCGCGCAGTGCCGAATCAGCGCGCGCGTTGCGCAGGAGAGTCCGGACGCGCTCGTCGTCCACCTGCAGGCCATTGGGTGCCGTGAGATAACTGCGCGCCGTGTTCGACAGCGTGGCACACGCAGTCAACGGGGCAAGCAGAACGGCCAGCAGCAGTGAGCGGCGCATGGCAGGGAGAGTGCCTGGGGTCGACCTTAGAAACGAACGGAATCGGCGTCGGGCGGTGTGACGAGCGGCGGTGTCGCGGACGGCGCAACCGAGGGTGCGGGTGCCTGGCGTTCGAGCACGATCAGCCGCTGCTGCGCCCGTGCGATCGCCTCTGCCAACTGCGCGTTCGCATCACCTTGCACACGGATACGTTCGATCTCGAGCGACTGCAGGAACCGCCTGTAGCGGATCTGCGCCTCGACGGGACGCAACTGGAGATCCAGCATCGTCGCCACCTTGTACTCGAGCATCGCATCGGCGCGCTTGAGCGCGAGTGCGCGGTCGTACCGGTCGAGCGCCCGGGCACGGTCGCCGGCGGCGTTGAACTGATCGCCTTCGCGGATCAGCGCATCGGCCATCGACGTCGCGCGTCCTTCAGTGGTCGTGTCGGCAGCTGAACTGACGACGCGAATTCCCTGCGTCTCCCGATAACTCACGGCATTCACGCGATCGTCGTCGAATTGCACCATGACGACTTCACCCGTGGCGTCACGCGGCGAATTGCCGAGCACACGCGGCACCATCACCGTCGCCGCGTCGCTCTCGCGCACCGTCCAGGATGCGGGTGCCGTGCGCGTGGCCGCCATCGCCTGCGCCGGCGTCATGCCCAGGGAAATTTCACCTTTCACCACCGACGCGCAGATCGTCCCGCGACAGGTGGCCACGGCCTTGGCATAGACACTGTCGCGCGCCTGCGTAAGCATCGTGTTGTCGGAATACCCGTGGGCGGCGGCACCGGCGATGATACGATCCTGCGACGACGTGCGATCGCCGTTGGTCATGATCGGTCGCTCGCGAATGCGACGCGGACCGTTGCAGGCCGCGAGCAGCACACCCGCGCCAAGCAGCACACTGGCCTTCACTGTGATGTTCATCATGGTTCGTTGCTCTTGGATCGATGGGAAGTGTCCGACTACCAGCCCACACGACGACGATCGATGTACTTCTTGATCTTGTGCTGGCCGATCCAGACCTTCTGGTTGCTCTCGAGATCGACGAGGAACGCATCGATCTGGTAGAACACGATCTTCTCGCGGCCTTCGGCGTCCTCGATCGCCTGCACGTCTCCCTGCAGCATGTAGCTGGCGCCGCTTTCCTTGCCGATGCGCGCCCGGCTTTCGCTGGAGGCATTCGTCTGCTGGTCATCGCGTTCATCACGCACTTCCGCGCGTTCATCGCGACTGGCGACGAGTCGCACGCGTCCGCTGTTCACGTAGGCGCGCTCGAGGTCCTTCACGAAGGTGCCGATCGGCACGTGCTCGAGTGTGCGATTGCGGAACGAACCGACGATCACCGTCGGGGTAATTCCTCCATGCGCCGACGCGTACTGACCGCTCCACTGACCACCGAAGCTCTGATCGATCAACGCGTTGGCGACGAGCTTCGAATCGACGTCGTTCCAGCGGCCCGAGAGATCGGTGACACTCGCCGGATCCACTCGGCTGACGCGCTTGTTGTTGCAGGCAGTGAACGCGACGGCGGCCAGCCCGAGCAGGGCGACTCGGCGAAAGCCGACGATCAGGGGGAAAGTCATGGCGTACTCCGGATGGGACGAGCGGTCGAAATCGAGGCCACGCGGGAGTGCGTGGTTCTGCGCCTCAGGGATCAGACGTTGCACGGCGTGCGCCGTTCGTTCACCTTCCATAACGAATTGAAGGGCAACGAGTTACACATTTTGTTTTACGATGTCTGTCCACTTCCGGTGACACTACCGTGTCTGGATTACGGTCGCGCCTGCTGACTTTTGCGATTCTTGGAGGCGCCATGTTCGGTTGCTCAGGCACTCGTCCAGTCGATCTTGGACTGCAGAACGGGCGCCTGCGTCCCTGTCCCGGCACTCCGAATTGCGTCAGCTCCGAGGAAGGCACGGCGCCAGACAAGCTGATCGCCCCGTTCCCGGCGCCGGGAGGCTCGGCTGACCTGGCCCGCCTCGCGTCCGTCATCACCAGCTGGCCCCGCACGGAAGTCATCACCAGCAGCCCTGACTATCTTCACGCCGAGTCGACGAGCCTGCTCTGGCGATTCAAGGACGACGTGGAGTTCCGCT
Source organism: Gemmatimonadaceae bacterium (assembly GCA_014379355.1). Lineage (GTDB taxonomy): Bacteria > Gemmatimonadota > Gemmatimonadetes > Gemmatimonadales > Gemmatimonadaceae > JACMLX01. The sequence goes on along the minus strand of JACMLX010000251.1, from coordinate 10,078 downwards.
TCGATTCTGCAACCCGTGTGATTCACGTCCGCTCCGCATCGCGCCTCGGCAAGGGCGATCTGGGCGCCAATCGCAAACGCGTCGAAGGGATGCGTGACTTGTGGAGCAAGTCAGTCGGAGGAAATCCGTGATCCGTACCGCGACGCTCGTCATTGCTGGCACGCTTGCGCTGGCAGCACCTGCCGGTGCACAGTCGACGTCCGACAGCACCTATCGTCGGGTGCAGACACGCGGTCGAGCCGTGATGGGCGTCGATCAGTACACGTCACGACACCAGTTCGACCTGTTACCGGACGGTGCGCGCATCTCCTTGCGCGCGGCGAACGATGATTCGGCCGGCGTCGTCGCAATACGCAAGCACTTTCGTGACATCGCGAGACAATTCGCCCGCGGAAACTTTGCGGCACCGGGACTCGTGCACGGTCGAACGGTGCCAGGCACCACGACCATGACGGCGAAGCGCCGGGTGATTGCGTTTCGCACACACGAGTTGCCGAGGGGTGCGGAACTCTGGATCACCACCGACGACTCGTCGGCGATCACGGCGATTCGTGAGTTCATCGCGTTTCAGCGATCAGATCACCGCGCCGGCGGGACGGACAGCAGCACACACCGCATGCACCACCCTGCCAGGCCCTGAGCGGCGACGTCAGCGTGGCAGGTACGCGACGGCGCTGACTTCGATCAGGATGCCGCGCAGTCGCGCACCGACGGTCGTGCGCGACGGATACGGCAGGCTGAACGCGCCTTTCCAGATGTCGTTGACCGCACCCCAGTCTTCCTCGTTCGTGAGGTAGATCGTCGCAGCCACGACGTCCGCCAGCGTTGCGCCGCCAGCTGCGAGCACGTCGCGCAGGTTGCCGAGCACCTGATGCGCCTGCTCCTCGACCGTCGTGCCGACGAGCGCGCCCGTGTGGACGTTGCGGGGCACCTGGCCGGAGACATACAGACAATCGCCGGCGCGAACGGCCGGACTGTACGCGCCGGTCGGCAGAGGTACGTCTGCGGGAAGAAAAACCGGGGACCACGAGCGATCGGACATGAGCAGGAGGCTGGGGTGAAAAAGTCTCGCGAAGGGATAGCGCGACGCCGAACTTTTTGCTAATTCTTCAGTGCGGCCGCCGCGCGCGGTTCGCAGAGCTGCCCACTGTTCAACATTTCTCGAGGAGGTGATCCCATGGCCAGTCGCAGTCCTTCCGCCGGCTCGACCTGGGCAAACGGTCACCAGACCGTCGCCTGACGAAGTAGTTGTCCAGGTCGTCGGCTCTCGGATCGTGTCGAGCCGGCGTCGAAGGCAGAACGGCCCGTCATTGCATCATGCAGTGACGGGCCGTTGTGTGTCCGCGCAGTCGCGGGCGACGATTCAGCGTCGCTACGAGGTCGGACCGAGGGCGTTTTCCGCATCGAGCACGAAGCGCGGAATTTCCGACGCGAATCGCGATTTGTCGGCGCGCCGGAAGAAATACTGACCCTCCATGTATCCGCTCGGCGACTTCAGCACGCAGAAGCTCTGATACTCGTGAATGTGACCGGGGGCGATCACCGGCAATTCACCCACGACGCCTTCTCCTTCGACTTCCGTGTCTTCGCCGTCGCCCACGGAGTCGTGGATCAGCCATTTCCGGGACAGGAGCTGCGCCGCCTGATCACCGACATTTTCGAGCCGCACGAAGTACGCGAAGACGAACTGCGAATGCGCCGGCTGTGATTGCGCGGGAAGGAACACCGGGCGCACGGAAACGCGGATCCCGTGAGATTCGCGGTAGTAGAAAGGCGGTCGCTTCACACGGGGAAGGTATCAGCAGACTACGACGCGACGACAGGTCGGCGACGAGGGCGATGCACGATGTCGGGTCGTCACGGTATTTTGCGCCTACGGCAGAGAAGCCCATCCCCTGACCCTCCAGCCCCACGACCATGCGTGCCCTGCGACTCGCCCTCCCGCTCCTCACTGTCGCGCTCGCTTCTGCGACATTGCCTGCCCAATCGCCCGTGGATTCCGCGGTGGTGTTCCGCGGTGCGGCCGTCCCCACCGGAGCCGCGATCGCGGTACCGCAGCTGCTCACCGGCGCCCGCACCTTCACGGATCGCAGCGTGATCGTCGAAGGTGTGATCACCAATGAGTGCACCGAGAAAGGCTGCTGGATGCAGGTCGCCCCAAGTGAGACCGAGAGCGGCATGCGTGTCACGTTCAAGGACTACGGCTTCTTCATTCCGCAGACAATGGTGGGCCGGCGCGCGCGCATGGCCGGCGTGACGAAGGTGACCACACATTCGAAGGCCGCAGCAGATCACCTGATCGCGGAAGGCGCCAAGCTGCATCGCAACGCCGACGGCACGGCGACTGAAGTGCAGTTCGTCGCGAGCGGCGTGGAGCTGCACAAGCGCTGACACGCGCTTCCGCAGCGGTTCGAGCTGCTCGCGCGAGATGGCTCAACGCAGAGTCGCAGGGATTGAAACTGCCTTGACGCCAAGCCGGAAAGACGCAAAGCGTTCAAGGCGCAACATGTGAGCGGCTCGCGTTGGAGAGCCCGAAAAAAAACGGCTGTTGGAACGGCCCTCGCGAGCCCAGTTCCAACAGCCGTTTCATCGTTCTGCGCGACGCCTGTCATCGGCTTTCGCGCGCTCGGAACCCTTTGCGGCTGGCGGCTTGGCGTCAAGGCGGTTCAGACTTCGCGACTCTGCGTTGCAGCGGTTTCTCTGCAGAGTTTCGTTGCGCGCGATGTGCGGAGGAAAGACGCGGACGCCTACGGGAAAATGCCGAGATCCTGATAACTGACGGCGACCTTGTTGATGGCACTGATGAATGCAGCCGTGCGGATGTCCATCTTGCGATCGTGCCGAGTCCACGTTTCGCGCACCTGATGCCACGCCGAGATCATCGTGTCCTCGAGCCCGGGGTTCACGAGGTCGGCCTCGTCGGCGCCGTGTGAGAGCTTCGACATCCGCTCTTCACCGAGCGTCTTGCCGGTGAGGTCTTCCATGGCACGCAGCACATTCGTGAACGCGGTCTCCTCGAATCGCTTCTCCATGCGACCGAACCGCACATGCGAGAGGTTCTTCAGCCACTCGAAGTAGCTGACGGTCACGCCGCCGGCATTGAGGAACATGTCGGCGAGCACCATCACGCCGCGCTGATGCAGTATTCCGTCGGCCTCGAACGTGGTCGGACCGTTCGCACCTTCCGCCACCAGCTTCGCCTGGATGCGTGGCGCATTCGCGGCCGTGATCTGTCCTTCGAGTGCAGCAGGCACGAGGATGTCGCACGGCAATTCGAGCGCGGCGCGCGACTCGACGAGATACGTCGCGCCGGGAAATCCCTTCAGGCCGCCGGTGTCCTTGCGATACGCCATCACGGCGTCGAGGTCGAGGCCCTTCTCATTGTGCAGTGCGCCGTCGTACTCGGCGACGGCGACCAGCACGCCGCCACCCTCGACGATGAATTTCGCAGCGTGATACCCGACGTTGCCGAGGCCCTGCACGATGCAGCGTTTCCCTTCCAGGCCCCTCGTGAGGCCGATGGCCTTCATGTCTTGGGCGTTGTCGCAGGCCTCACGAATCCCGAAGTAGATGCCGCGGCCGGTGGCTTCGGTGCGCCCGCGAATGCCGCCCTGCGCGATGGGTTTCGCCGTGACGCAGGCGAGTGCATTCAGGTCCCCGACGGCGAGCTGGGCGTAGGTGTCGGCAATCCAGGCCATCTCCTTGCTGGACGTGCCGTAGTCGGGAGCGGGGACGTCGACGCCCGGGCCGATGAAGTTCTTCTTCCAGAGTTCGAACGTGTATCGTCTCGTGATGCGTTCGAGTTCGTGCTCGCTGAAGTCCTTGCGATTGATCTTGATGCCACCTTTTGCGCCGCCGAACGGGACGTCCACCACGGCACATTTGTACGTCATCAGGGAGGCGAGCGCCATCACCTCGTCTTCGTTCACGTTGATGGCGTATCGGATGCCTCCCTTCGTGGGCAGCTTGTGATGACTGTGCTCCGCGCGCCAGCCGACGATCGTCTTGATGGTGCCGTCGTCGCGCAGGATCGGGAATGTCACGCGATACACGGCGTTGCACTCCTTGATCTGATTGAGCAGCGCCTGCGGATGATTCGTGAACGTCGCGGCCGCATCGAACGCGCGATGCACCTGGCCGAGGAAACTCTGATCGGACATGGGTGGTGTCGAGGAAAGTTGGGTCGAGCGAAGTGCGGACAAGGTGGGACGCGGTACTGACACTCGCCAGATGCGACACGACCGACGCGTCACCACTCTGATGGTCGTCGGCGGACCGGCACTTCTGGAGTCGAGCGAGCTGTTCCGTTCACCTCGAGGCGATCGCGTTTCGCTGCCCAACTGCTGGGGTGTGGAGCGCACGGAGGTCACCGAGTGCGTCGGTTGCACCGATCCGTGTCGCGCGATTCACCGCTGACTTTTGGGGTGAATAGGTCAGGAGCGCGGAGAGTGCGTCGGTTGCGACGAGTCATGTCTGGCGCGCCATCGCTGACTGTTGGGTGGAACTGCTGTTCCAGCACAAGCATCGGTGCGCTGAGCAGATTTTTGCAGCGCGCACCCTCCGTGCGCTCCGTGCGCTCCCCATCCAAAGCCGTTGACGATGGCGCGCGGAGACGCACGCCGCGAGGGACATGCGCTCTCCGGTCTCCCGCCCTATCGCCTCAATGCCGTTCACGATCGCGCGCGAACCGAAATGCCGCGCATCGCGCTAGAAGAGCTCCGCGATGAGACAACGCGCCGAGCCACCACCGACGCGCTCGAACGCGGACAGTTCGCTCGAGAGGACGCGACCGTGTGCGTCGAGGCGGGTGCGCTGTGCGGGGGTGAAGGCACGCCGTGCCGCTGCGCTCATCACGAAGAGCGCTTCGCCCGTGTCATTCGTCAGCGACAGCACATTGCCGCAGAATTCCGCCGCTTGCGTGCGACTGATCTCGAGGATGTCGAGGCCGCCGGCGACCAGTGCGCGCTCGACTCGGCGACGCTCGTCGGCGGAGTCGATCGCCTCGAGCGTCACGCCAGCCAGGCCATGCCCGATGAACATCATCACGTTCGTGTGATAGTACGGCACGCCCCTCGCGTCGGTCGCGGTGAACGGTTCGATGCGATAGCCGAGTTCGCGCCCGAAGTGTTCGACGAGTGCGCGATCGGTGCGCGGCGAGAGTGCCGCATAGGTCACCCGATTCGCATCATCGAGACAGAGCGAGCCGGTGCTCTCGAGAAAGCGCGCCTCGCGTTCGTACCCCGAGAGATCGACCACGCGCGGATACTTCGTGCGCAGCATCGCGATCAGGTCCACACGTCGCTCCAGCCGTCGGTTCGGCGCGAGCAACGGGTACAGGACCATCGTCGCCGGCGCGTGGCGGGTCCCCGTCACTTCGGGCAGCGCGACGGCCGGATGGGTCGAGAACCAGTTGTTGCAGAACGGTGCATCCGGCGTTCGCTCGTCACACCGCACGACCGTCACGTGCACGCCGTTGCTGACGAGCAGGTCGCGAAGCGCACGATGTTCGTGCACCGCTTCCTGCGCGATGGCCTGCGCATCACCGCTGGCGGGAACCGACTGGAACGCGTTCGATTCGCCCGTTTCCTCGTTGAACCGGAAACGGACCGGCTCGACCATCAACACGTGCGAAGCGGCGAAACGACTGAGCGGCGATGTCATCAGTGCGGAGATTGCCCGGTGCGGCAGCATCACGCAAGGCAGGCGCGGCGGCGCTACGTTGCCCATTCATGACGCAGACGACGCCTGAACCACTCGCGACGGCCGCCAGGGTCCGTGCGATCTTCGCCGGCCCGATTCGCACGCTGCGGTCGCCACGTGAACCCGACGGCGACAGTTCGACGTGGAAGTCCGCGATCCTCAAGTCGCCGGCCACCGCACCGGTTCATGTCGGTGCGCTCGGGCTGGCGGGCGATGCGCAGAAGGAGAAGGCGCATCACGGCGGCCCGACCAAGGCGGTGCTGGTCTATGGTGCCCCGCGATATGCGGCACTGTGGGATCACACGCTGCGCCCGCACGCGGCGCTGCACGCGGGTGCGCTGCGTGCGATGTCGGCCGATGTGGACGCGAGTCTGTACGGCTTCGGTGCCTTTGGTGAAAATATCACGGTGTCGGACCTGGATGAGCACACCGTCTTTCTCGGTGATCTCTGGCAGATCGGCGAGTGCGTGTTGCAGATCACGGAGCCGCGAGGCCCGTGTGCGACGCTCACGCGCCGGTGGATGCGCCCTGCGTTGCTCGACGAGGTGAAGGAGACTGCCGCCGCGGGTTGGTACAACGCGGTGCACACGCAGGGGCACATCACCGTGGGTGACAGGCTGACGCTCGTCGCGCGTGTGCAGTTCGACTGGTCGGTGGCGCGTGTCTTCGATCTGCTCGAGCAGCGCGTCGCGCCACGGGCGGATGTCGTGGCGCTGCGGGACGCGTTCTCGACACACGATGGGCTGCGAGCGCGACTGACCCGTCAACTGTCGACGGCGGGGCGCACGATCGACTGATCCGAACGCACATCTTCTGACCGTCAACGGCCGCGCTTCCAGTTCACTGACGATCGCAATGATGACTAGGTGGCCAGCTCCGCAATACGCACCAGTGTGAGCCGCTTGGTCAGATTTTGCGTGAGCAATTGCTCAGAGTAGCGCGGCCAGATGAGCATCGGCCCTTCCCGCGCAGTCGCCGGCCATTCGTGCGTTGCGACTCGTCACCCCTTCAGGCGCCACGCACAGTTCGCCTCGACACGCAGCTGCCGGACAACGAGCTACGAATGTGTGGTCGTGTCACGCGGACTCTTGATGAAGTGAAGCACCGCTCCATAAATCGGATAGTTGTAATGACTGGCTTCCGTGAACCGTGTATGGACATCATGACACCCGGACTCCTGAAGAATGCAATGCAAGCGATTCAGGTCGTAGGTGTTCATCTGCATCACGGGCACGCCGATTGCATCCCTCTTCACCAGATTCTTCAGCCAAAGTATTCCGGGGACTCGCTCGTACGCCTTCGTGAGCAAGCGTCTCACCAGCGGGGTCCGCGGCGCATTCGCGTATGTGAAATGGACAACGCCCACGCCGCCGGGACGAACGCGTGCGATCAGTTGGCGAAAAATTGCTTCACCGCGCGCCGTGGGGATGTGTTGAAACACAATGAACGAGTGAACAAGGTCGAATTCGCCGACAGCTTTCGATATGAGGTCGTCGCTTTGCACGAACTCGACATTCGACAGGCTGCTTTCGACGGCGTTCCTCCGGGCCTCAGCCAGCATCGATTGCGAGATGTCGACGCCGACGACGCGCGAGCATTGTCTGGCCAATGGCAGTGCCAGCCGTCCGACGCCACATCCAAAATCCAGAACGGACGCTGGGACGAACGAAGTGGCCAGGTGAGTTCGCACGGTCTCGAGTACGTTCTCGACGTAGCGCTCTCCTGATGAAAAAAACCTGGCTTTGGCGTCTCCATCAAGCGAATCCTTACGAAACGCGTCGTTCGACAATACTCCGTAGTAGGGGTCCTGCTTACCGTAAAATTCCCAGGCAGTGTCGGTGCCGGCCACACGACCTCCAATGACAAGAGTTCAGTTCGGACAGAGGCAGCAGCATGACGATGACCAGAAAGTCGAACGGCAAGCTTGATCGATCATCAGCGAGGTTTTGCGATGCAGACGTCGTTTCGATGACTGCTATTCGAATCGTGCGCGACGAAAGTGGGGACGAACTCTCGATCAAGTTTTAGCGCAATCAGCATAAAGGTCAATTCGACCCTACGAATATTGTGCAGCGACCATCGTACCCGTCCACACGTCCGCTGGTCCGAAAAGTTCGGCAACTTCATGTCAAATAAGCACTTGAAGGCATCCCGAATGCTGCCCGCGCATCTCGCGCCTGCCAGGCTGCTCGATCGATCGTCACCCATGGATGCGCGGTGCACCGCGCTACAATCCCCGAGCGATCCTGCCAAGTCGAGATCGCTTGTGCGGCTCCGCTCGGAAAAGCAATCGAATCACGAGGAACCTGCGGGACTTGCGCCGTGAGTCGCCGACACGCAGGCGATAACGCCGCGTACCGTTAAGGGCAACGCGCGTAGTCGTCAGCAGTGCGTTGACGGCACGGATCACTCGATCTCACGCGCGATGTCAACGCCGAAACGATTGTGCACTGCTGCTGATCGAGACTTTACAGATGGATGGGACGAGAGGATCCGTCTCGAGGGGATTGGCTAGGCCTTGTGACAACATTGCCGCGCATGGAGGGTCGGACGACGGCTTGCGGTTCGGCATGCGCCCAAGCCGAGTCGCGGTGGTCCCGGACGCAGTAGCTGTTGCCCCGGATGTTCATGATGTGACAGCCATGCGGGGCCGGTCGATCAGCGCGCCGGCCGAGACGTCATCGCCGAGGATTTCGCACCAGACCTCGAATCCGTTGCTGCTGGTGAATAGCGTCGATGCGTGCTCGACGCGGCGACTCATCAGCTGAGGGCCGAGCCGCGCTCCGGTGCGGCAATTGCCCGGCGATCTGCGCCTGTTCGAGCCCCTGATCGACCGAGACGTAGTATGGCGCGGGCGCCGTTGTCGCGTTGCCGGTATTTTCCCGCAGCGCATACAGATTGGAGTCGTCGCCGATAATCGCGGCGTGGCAGTCCTCGCCCGTCGGATCAACGCGCGATCAGCTCGCCCCGTCGTTCGTCGAGCGAGTCAGCGTATTCACCGCGCCCACATACAGCCGGCCGGTTGAGCACAAGAGAGTTGTCCGCCGCCGTGCTGAGTGATTTCCGTCGCGACTTTCGTCCACGTCACGACGCTAGTCGTCGTGCGACACATGCCGTCGCCTTGCGTGCCGAGCAGCCATGTCGTCCCCGAGATGAAGATTTTCGAGTGGAGGAGTTGGGTCTAGTCGATCCCGGCGCTGGTCGATTTCCAGAGCCCCTGCCCGTATCCGTATCCGCCCACCGTATGCGGGCACGTTTGCGTTCGTCGGATCAACGGCGAGCGTCCAGTTTCGGCCCGGCTGCAGGTTCGCCACGTTCGCGCTGCTGTCACCTTACGCCACGACGCGCCCTGCGTCGTGGTCTTCCAGATTTTTTGGTCGTTCGTGCCGACAGACGGCGTGACAGCACGTCTGAGCAACCGATCTGCCAGCGTACCCACGTGTCGCCACCGTTCCCGATCAGCCAAGCGTGATCGTCGCCGTGGTCCCAGCCGAATCCAGTTCCACGGGCAGCCGCACCAGGTTCGACGTCCGCTCACCACCCGTCCAGACACCCGCGGCCGTGAACTGCGCCCCATGATTCGGGCAGAAAATCGTGTAGTCGCTGTCGATCACGGTGGTCGTGCCCTGATGGGTGCAGGACAGCGAGAAGGCCACCAGGCCGGACGCTGTTCTCGCGAGCGCCACCGGCGGTGAATTGCGAACCTTCACCGTGCCGCCGACCGTGGCGAGCGCGGGATGGTCGCCAGGCCTGACGGTGAACGTCCCGGTGCCCGTCGGGCCCGGACCGGTCGGGTCGTCGTTCACCGCGCCAGCCCCACACGCCGCGAGCGCGAGTGACACCGCCGACATGGTGGCCAACGAGACGAAATCACGACGAGTCAGCGCGTTGTCACGCACGGCACAGCTGCCACACGATTTTGAGTCGGGCGTCATGTCACACTCGATGCTGGGGAAGACGTGGTCGATCCGGATCGGGGAACACGTCGTGTCGAACGCTTCACACACTCACCGACGCGGCTGCCCAGCCGGCGGCGTCTTCATCGCTCTGGATCACGGAATCGACGTCGACCACCAGCTCCCTGCCGTCCTTCGTGATCGCACGACGATCCATGCTGCGTGTCGCGCGTCCGCGGATGTACTCGCCGTCGATCCTGTATTCGGACTTGTGCTTCGGGCAGAGAAAGGCGGTGTCACCGCCCTTGATCTTGAGCATCGCGCGCTGGTGCGGACAGCTCAGTGCAAAGGCCATGACCTTGCCGCCAGTGCGCACGAGAATCACTTCGTTGTCTGCATCGATCGTCGCGCCATCAACCGCAGGAATCGGATACTTCGCGGTGCCGTCGGCGCGACGCGTCGCGCGATGCATCACGAAACCT
>JACMLX010000250.1 GCA_014379355.1 Gemmatimonadaceae bacterium | reverse complement strand
GACACGGTCCGCGTGTATGACGCCGGCACCGCGATGCGCAGCGGGACGTAGACGGTGTCCCACTGCATGGCGAGCGTCGCGCCGGTCGCCCCGACTTCCGGGAACCACCACGTCAGCGCCTCCAGAAACGGCTTCGCTTCGCGACGCACCGGAAACCGCACCTGGCCGGGTCGCACCTTCGGTCCCTGGGTGTGAAAAAGCATCGTGTCACGGTCGAGCACCATGTCCCAGTCGCCGCGCGACACGACCAGCCAGACGGAGTACTTCCCCTTCGAGACGGCGGTGCCGTTGATCGTCGCGTCCTTGCTCAGCGACAGCGTCGTTGCGGCGTTCGCTCCCGGCGTCCACACCTCGCCCCAGTGAATGCGGGTGCCGAACAATCCGGTGCGGCCGCGCGCTCTCGGTCGCGAGTAGTCGACGGATATCTTCGTCCCGTCGATCGTCTGCGACACGCTGCCGGCTTCGCTGGCCATCAGCTGGGCGCACGCGGGTTGCGCAGCGGCGCCGAGGACGAGAGCAGCGGCCACGATCGTGAACGGTGGGCGCATGGCGACTCCGTATGTCAGATGTGAAGGTCAGCCGTAGCGATCGTCGATCGCGGCTCTGATCTGGTCGAGCGTCTTCCCGGTCTTGTGCAGGCGAAACGCGAGACGGCCCTGACCGCGGCAGATGTCGCAATGCCGGGCCATTCCATCACCCTCGAAGCAGCTCAGCAGCGAATAGAATCCGTCGGCGTCCGCGCAGCCGCAGTGGCATCGGATTCCGTCGACGATCGCCGGGATCCTTCTCACTTCATCGAACGCGGTCTGTACCCGGGGCGTGTCCTTCAACCGCTCCGACGGAAGCACCTTCGATGCATCGATCCCCGGCCTGGGTGTCGGGTGCGGCCCATTGCGCGCCCGGTGCTCGTCGCACGCGTGGACGAGGCGTCCCGGATCGAGACTCAGGGCGAGGACCGCCGCGATGAGCTCGCGGCGCGACAGCTGTGAAAGCGGCATTCCCTGCTCCGGGTCCTGGCGGTCGGCGGGCGATCACGGAGAGTATAGGGTCCCCCCGCGCGATCGGCCATGGTGTCCACCCCCCCCGATTCCTGTGACTGACGGTCGCGCTGGCCAGTCGATTCAGAGGGGCACTCCTGCTTCGCAGGGAGCCGATCGCGTCCGGACCCCTCACGTCCGCGGGAGAGCAAAGTGTCGGGAATCTCGGTGCGCAACTTCGTCTGGTCAGCCAGTGCCCTGGGCATCATCGCCGTGGGGGCGTGCAGCGCGCGCGATGGCGATGATGCAGAGCGCGGCGAGTCGGTGGTCGCCACGCCGACATTCGGTGCCGTCGGCGTGCCCGTCGGGGTCGCGCTGGTCGATCCGCGTGCGAGCCTCGCCGATCGGTGGTGCGCCAACTTCGACGAGTACGCGCTGGCAGTCGGCGACACCGTGACGCTGGTCTGGGCCGACTCGAGCGCAGACCCGGCTATGGCAACCCTCACGCAGGTGCGCAGCGCGCGCCCCGGACGGTGTGCCCAACTTCCCACGGACACGTCAGACATCGATGACGCCGACCTCGGCACCGTCTACGAGCTGGCGCCGATCAACGGCGTGGATTCGGCCGCCGTGCCCGATCTCATGATGCTGCCAGCGATCGCGGTGCGCGGCAGCGCGCGGTGGTTGCGTGGCGCCGATGGCTTCCTGCGTGCCGATCTCGACGGGGATGAGAATCTGGAGCAGGCACGCATCTGCACCAGCAACGAGGGCGT
>JACMLX010000249.1 GCA_014379355.1 Gemmatimonadaceae bacterium | reverse complement strand
GCTCGCGGGGAACGCGGGGACGTGCAACTGCGAAGGGCACTTGAAACTGCCCTCGCACGACGCTGTTCCAACCGTTCTTGGTTTTTCCCCGCGTTCCCCGCGAGCCCCGCGTGAAAAGTGTTTGCAATGGGGAGTAGGACGCTCTGTGGCTCTGTGCGAGACATGCAGTCACTTGACGAGACTGATCGCCACCGGCTGCTCCGCGGGCACCGTCTCGCCCTTGATCAGCCGCATCGCCGTCAGGACTGCGAGCCGGCCCATCTCACGCGGGTTCTGTGCGATCGTGGCGGCCATGCGCTTTTCGGTGATGGCCTTGCGCGCATCATCCTGCGCGTCGAAGCCCACGACGCTGATGGCGCTCGCCTTGCCGGCGGCGGCGATCGCCTCGAGAGCGCCAAGGGCCATCACGTCGTTGCACGCGAACAGCGCCGTGACGTCCGGGTGCGCCTGCAGGATGTTCTGCGTCACGTTGAAGGCCTGGTCGCGCTCCATGTTCGCCGGCTGTGATGCGACGATCTGCATGCCGGGAGCGCCTGCCAATGCCTTGCGAAAGCCGCGCAGGCGTGCGTCTGCCGTCTCGTGACCGGGCACACCTTCCAGCACCGCCACTTTCGCGGTCCCGCCGGCGCGTTCGACCAGGAAAGCGCCAGCCATCCGGCCACCATCCTCGTTGTCGGAGCCGATGAACGTCGCCACCTGTGCACCATCGGCCGTCAGCGTCGCCGCATCGACACGCGTGTCCACGACGACCACCGGGATCTTCGCCGCGTTCGCCTTGACGATCGCCGGGACGATCTCCTTCGACCCGTTCGGCACGAGCAACAGCACCTTCACCTTGCGCTGAATCAGGTTCTCGACGATCTGCATCTGCCGCTCGACGTCGATCTCCCGCTCGGGCGCCTGCACCACCAGCTCGATGCCGAGACTGTCCGCGGCGGCTTTCGCGCCCGCTTCCATGTCGATGAAGAACTGGTTGTTGAGCGTCTTCACCACCAGCGCCACCGTCGGCCGTGCCGCCGACTCGGCGCTGCGATTGCACGCGGCGAGGGCACCGAGTGCCAGCATCGACATCGCGCGACGGAGAGTGCCGCAGAGGTTGAACCGGGTCGTCATGCGGATGAGCGGGTGGAACGGTGGACGCGACGACGGAGGCCCATGTCGATCAGCACGGCGACGATGATCACCATACCGATCGCCACCTGCTGAAGATACGACGAGACACCGAGCAGGTTGAGACCATTGCGCAGGACACTCATGATCAGTGCACCGATGAGTGTCCCGATCACCGACCCCGACCCGCCAAGCAGGCTGGTGCCTCCGATGACGACCGCGGCGATCGCGTCCAGTTCGTAGCCGATGCCAGCGATCGGCTGAGCGGAGTTGAGTCGAGCGACGAGCACGATCGCACACACACCGGCCGACAATCCGCTGATCGCGTACACGAGCGTCTTGTACTGCGTCACGTCGACGCCGGCCAGCGCCGTCGCCTCCTCGTTGCCGCCAATGGCGTACATGTAGCGACCGAAGACTGTACGTGTCAGCACGAAGTACGCGAAGAGATAGAGCGCCAGCATCAGGACCACCGGCGACGGAATGCCCATGACACGCGATGTCGCGAGCAGCCGCAACCCGTCCGGAAATCCCGAGATGGGACGTCCATCCGACAACATCAGCGCTGCACCGCGCGCGACACTCATCATGCCGAGCGTCGCGATGAAGGGCGGCAACGACCCGCGCGTGACCATCACTCCGTTCAGCGCGCCCGCGACGACTCCGGCGACGATACCCGAGATCACCGCCACCGGAACGGGCAATCCACGCTGCAACGCCGATCCGATCACGATGCCCGCCAGCGCCACCAGCGAACCGACGGACAGATCGATCCCGCCGGTCAGGATCACGAACGTCATGCCGATCGCGATCACGCCCACAATCGCACTCTGCTCGGCGACGTTGGTGAGATTGGCGGCAGTCGCGAAGTATGGCGTCGCGATCCACAGGCCGAGACAGAGAACGAACAATCCGAGCGCCGTCCCGGCCTCGCGTCCGGCGACGATCCTGCGCATCGTGGTGCGGGAAATCATCGCGTCACATGCCCACGGCGCAGGCCATCACTCGCTCAGGCGTCGCGTCGGCGCGCGTGAACTCGCCGGCGATGCGCCCCTCGCGCATCACGAGGACGCGATCAGAAAGTCCGAGCACCTCGGGCAGGTCTGATGACATGAGAACGATGGCGACACCATCCATCGCCAGCTCGTTGATCAGCAGGTAGATCTCCGCCTTCGACCCGACGTCGATGCCACGCGTCGGTTCATCGAGGAATAGAATGCGCGCGCCCGTCGCGAGCCACTTGGCGAGCACGATCTTCTGCTGGTTGCCGCCACTCAGATTCCGCGCCAGCTGCCGCACGCTCGGCGTCCGGATGCGGAGGTCTCGCACCGCATCCTCCGCCGTTGAATGTTCATGACGGCTGCGCACGATGCCGAGCCTGGCGAGACGTGACAGGATTGGCAGCGCCACGTTGTCGCGCACGGAACGAGAGAGGACGAGACCTTCACCCTTGCGATCCTCGGTGACGAACCCGATGCCGGCGGCGATCGCATCACGAGGCGAACGGATCGTCACTTCCCTGTCGTCGACGTAGATGATACCGCCGTCGATCGCTTCCAGGCCGAACACGGCGCGTGCAATCTCGGTCCGGCCGGCCCCGAGCAATCCGGCAAACCCCACGATCTCACCGGCGCGCACACTGAAACTCACATCGTGCAACGAGCTGCCGTGCGACAGTTTCTCCACGCGCAGTTTCGACCGGCCCATCGTGCGCGCAGACGCCGGTACCAGCTCATCGACCTCGCGATTCGCCATCAGACGCACCAATTCGCGGCGATCCGCCACGTCGATCGGCTGCGTCACGATGTGACGACCATCGCGCAGGACCGTGATGCAGTCGCCGATCTCGAAGATCTCGTCGAGGCGATGCGAGATGTAGATGATCGCGACGCCACGTGCCGTCAGGCCACGAATCGTCTCGAACAGGCGCGCCGTCTCGCGTTCGGTGAGCGCGGAGGTCGGCTCGTCCATGATGAGGATCTTCGCGTCGAGCGAGAGCGCGCGCGCGATCTCGACGAGCTGCTGTTGCGCAATGCTCAGCGCGCCGACGCGTTCATTCGGGTCGATGTTCGCGCCAAGTTGCAGCAGCAGCGCCGCTGCGCCCCTGACCATCGGCCCGTGATCCAGCATCCCGAACCGAGTCGGCGCGCGCCCCAGATACACATTCTCGGCCACCGTCATCTCGGGCACGAGTGCCAGTTCCTGATGGATGATCGCGATGCGCGCGTCGCGTGCGGCCCGCGGCGTGTCGAGCACGGCGGCGCGTCCATCGATCTCGATGCTGCCCGCATCGCTGCGCTGTCCGCCGCTGAGAATCTTCATCAGCGTCGACTTGCCGGCGCCGTTTTCACCGAGAAGGATGTGCACCTCGCCCGCGCGCACATCGAGATCGACACCGGCCAGCGCCTGCACGCCAGGGAACGCTTTCGTGATGCCGCGCATCCGCAGCGCTGGCGGCGGCGTGAGGATCGTGGCCGAGGACATTCCCGAAATTACACAGCGTCACCGTGGCACGGGTCGCTGGCCCGACGCTCAGCCTTTCGGATCCTGCCGGCGGATGAGGAGTGCACCCGCGATGCAGGCCATCGCACCGACGATCGACACGGCTTCGATGCGTTCATGCAGCACCAGCACGCCGAGCAGCAACGCGACTGGTGACGTGATGAAGATCGCGGCGGAGGCACGCGTTGCGCCGAATTTTCCTGACGCGACGGTGCTGAGCACGTAGGCGATGCCGGTGCCAAGTGATCCGAGTGCGAGCAGCGACAGGAATGGCCCGAGCGTCCAGTGGCCATGGATCACCTCCGGAACACCGAGCGGCGCGGTGATCAGCGCCGCGAGGCCGAGTGCACGCGCGAGGACGGGTAGCGCGCCGTACTTCTGCTGCAACGGCCGTGCGACATTGATCGCGATGCCGTACAGCGTGATCGCGATGAGCACGAGCCAGACGCCATCCATGCTCGCGCCACCAGCGCTCAGGTTCGGCAGCGCGACCATCAGGACGCCGGACAATCCGACGGCCAGTCCGACCATGACGCCGCGCGACGGCAGCGTTCGTGCAATGAGGGCGGCGACGATCGTCGCGATGAGCGGCACGGCACCGTTCAGCATGCCAGCCACAGCGGTCGACACGCGCTGTTCGGCATACGGGAACAACGTCAGCGGAATGGCCATCCAGAAGACGCTGAGCAACGCGATTCGTGGCCACGCGTCGCGCGCGATGGGGCCCCGGGCGGCCGGAAACAGCAGCAGCGTGACGAAGCCGGCGAGGATGCGGGAGAAGGCAACGCCATGCGGCCCGACGGCCTTCAGTCCTTCGGCGATGAAAAGGAAGGAGGCCCCCCAGACGACGCCCGGCAGTACGATGAGCCCGAGATCGCCGGCGGCGGCATCCCTGAGCGCCGGCGCTGTGCGGAGCGGTGCGTCCGTAGTCGTGGCAGGAGTCATGGCCTCATCCTGCCGAGACCGGGACATTAGCACAAGAGAAATATTCTTGACACAACCATTAAGCTATGCTGCATGATCAATCTCGATCGACTGCGCAGCCTGCACGCGGTGAGCGCATACGGATCGCTGCACGCCGCAGCAGACGCGCTGAACGTGACCGCGTCCGCCATTTCGCAGCAGATCGCGAAGCTGGAGCGCGAAGTCGGTGAGCCGCTGCTGGAGCGACGCGGCCGTGGCGTGATGCTCACGGATGCGGGACAGGTGCTCACGGGCCACGCGGAACGTGCCTTCTCGGTCCTGCGGCAGGCCGAGGCCGAACTGGATGCACGACGCGCGGTGGTGGCAGGCGATGTGGCGGTCGGTGCGTTCGCCACGGCGATCCGCGGACTCGCACCACGTGCGTTGCGCGCCCTGTCGCGCGATCATCCGCAGTTGCGGGTCAGCCTGCAGGAACTCGAGCCGTCGGACGCAATCGCGTTGCTCGAACGCGGGGACATCGACATGGCGCTGGCGCAGGACTGGGTGAACAAGCCACTGCCGATCGCGGAGGGGTTGTCGCGCGCGCCTGTGTACGACGACATCGCGGACGTGGCGCTGTCGTGCGATCATGCGCTGGCGCACTGCGAGTCGGTGCGCCTCAGCGATCTCGCGGGCGAGGCCTGGATTTCGTGGCAGGAAGGATCGATCTGTCACGACTGGCTGATGCTCACGCTGCGCGCGCAGGGTCGTGAGCCGCGGGTGCAGCACTACGCGCTCGAGTATGCGACGCAGTTGTCGCTCGTCGGTGCGGGGCTCGGCGCCGCCGTGCTGCCGCGTTTGGGCCGAGGCATCGTGCCCGACGATGTGAGCATCGTGCCGGTGACGCCGGCGCTTACCCGCCACGTCTATGCCCTATGGCGCGCCGACGCCGCGCGACGCACCGCCATCCTCGCGACCGTCGCCGCGTTCCGCGCCGCCGGCGAAGGGCTCTGAGCGGCGCGCGATTTCGTGCTCGTTTGCGCTTGATTGCGTCCGATTGCTGCCAGGAGCTGAACAGCTTGTATGCACGGAGTCACAGAGTCACAGAGTCACAGTGAGTGGCTGTGCTGCATGAGACCAGCACTTCAGGCGTCCCATGGCACACTCGGCGTCAGTCACGCACTTGCGCCTTATACCGCCGATGCCAGACGATGCCGGTGGCGGTGGTGCCGAGGAAGATGAGGGAGAGCAACGTCAGCACCGAGGCGGTGCCGAGGTTTGGGTGGCCGGCGGTCAGCTGCATCGTTTCGAGGACGAATCCGGCGCAGATGATCGCCACGCCGAACATCGTCTGCGACTTGTTCTTGTAGTCCGGGGTCATGCGAGCTCCGTGTCAGTGCGGCGAGCCATGCGATGTGATGAAAATTACGCAGCGGTCAGGCAAACGGATCCACGAGACGCGACGACGACGCCTCGCGATGTCGCTCGTGCATTTCGCGAGACGTCGGCCGTTCGTCGTCCGGTAGCGCCCGATGTGCACCGCCTGACTGAGCGGCCCACCCCTTCGTGCTCGATTCGAGAGCCATCGGTCGGCGGGCAATCGGGAGGCCGTCAAGGCCCGACTCGACGACGGCGAGCGGCCCGGCAGGTCGGCAGGATTGTATGTCTTGACAGGTATATACCCCCACGTGTATATACGAGCCATGCTACAAACCTTCACCGCACTGGCCGAGCCCAATCGGCTCCGGATCGTCGAACTGCTGCGGGCGGGGCCGCAGCCCGTCGGCACCATCGGAGAACGGCTCCGGCTGTATCAACCGCAGGTGTCCAAGCACCTGCGGGTGCTCCGTGACGCGGGGCTCGTGGACGTGCACCCCCGCGCCCAGCAGCGGCTGTATGCGCTGCGATCCGAGCCGCTGCGCGATCTCGACGCATGGCTGGAACATTTCCGCTCGCTGTGGGACGAGCGGCTGTCGAATCTCGAGCGCTATCTGGTCGAAATGCAGCTCGCCGAGTCGGAACGACAGCCGGCGATAGCGCCGATGACGCCGCGCCCGACGAAGCGACGACGCGAAAAACCCGGGTAAGGCCAGCCCACGAGCGGAACGGAACGACACCGGCACACGACTGCCCACGATCGATCAGCATCGACCGCGATGGACCAGGACGACCACGACCACCGACCACGCCCCGCCAACACCACCACGAGGACCTGAACATGACCGCAGCTTCGCTCACCGGAACCGATTCCCGCGCCACGATCGACGTGCTCTCGGACACGCAGATCCGCATCACGCGCAGTTTCCACGCACCGCGACGACTGGTGTTCGACGCGCTCACGATTCCCGAGCACGTGCGCCGCTGGTACGGTCCGCGCGCCCTGACGATCGTCGTGTGCGAGATCGACCTGCGCGTCGGTGGTCGCTGGCGCTACGTCCTGCGCGCGCCGGATGGCACGGAGCATGGTTTCGCCGGCGAATACCGCGAGATCGTCGCGCCGTCGACGCTCGTCTCGACCGAGTATTACGAAGCGATCGGACCCGGACACAGCTTCGTCGCGACGATCCGACTCGACGAAACGGAAGAGCGCACCGTCTTCACCAACACCATCCAGTACGCGAGCAAGTCCGACCGCGACGGCCACCTCGGTGCCGGCATGGAACAGGGCATGAACGAAACCTTCGACCGCCTCGTCGAGCTGCTCGCGTCATTCTCGCTGACTGAGTGACTCGCACAGCGCCACGGTGACACGGAGCGTTCGCTCACGTTCGCGCGGACGCTTTTCGCGCGGGGCGCGAAGAGGACGCGGGAACAGCAATGGCTGCTGGAACGGCGCTCGCGACGCGCAGTTCCAGCAGCCTTTTGCAGTTGCCCTTCCCCGCGTTCATCGCGAGCCCCGCGTTAATAGTCCGATTGCAGTCCCGGAGGACTTCTCTGTGGCCTTGTGGCTCCGTGCGAGCCAGGCAGTTCAGCGAACGCCGTGCGTATTGCTAGAATCCGTGCGTTCGGGCCTGGCTGTCTCCCTCGCACAGGACGTCTCATGATGCGTTCCGTCGCTCGCGCGCGCTCGCAGGTTGCGCTGGCTGTTGTGATGCTGGTGATGGTGGCGTGCAGCGCGAAGGCGCCCGCGGCGGATGGGCCCTATGATCTGGTGATCACGAACGGCCGCATCGTGGATGGCACGGGCAATCCGTTCTACTACGGTGACGTGGGCGTGCGCGGTGATCGTATCGCGACCATCGCGCCACGTGGTGCGCTGGCCAATGCCGCCGCGGTGGAGAAGGTCGATGCGAGCGGCCTGGTGGTGTCGCCGGGTTTCATCGACATCCAGTCCCACTCGTGGAGCGGGCTGTTGTTCGCGGACGGCCGCGTGATCGGCAAGGTGTCGCAGGGCGTGACGACGGAGATTCTCGGTGAAGCGACGACACCCGCACCGTCGAACGCGAATGTCGATTCACTGTTCGCAGGCGGTGACCCCGACGACGCGCTGATGCTGACGCAGGTCAGGACATTCCGCGGCGACCACGGTTTCGGGCAATGGCTGGCCGCGATGGAGCGGCACGGCATCTCGGTGAACGCCGGCAGCTATCTCGGCGCGACCACCGTGCGCGGGTATGCGATGGGCCGTGCCGAGGGTGCGGCCAGCGCTGCGGCGCTCGACACGATGCGGTCGGTCGTGACGCATGCGATGCTCGATGGCGCATTCGGGGTGTCGAGTGCTCTCATCTATCCACCGGGCAGCTACGCCAACACCGATGAGCTGATCGAGATCGCGAAAGCGATGTCACCGCTGCACGGCACGTACATCACCCACATGCGCGGCGAGGAAGGCGGTCTGCTCGGCGCGATCGACGAGGCGCTCCGGATCGGGAAGGACGGCGGCGTGCCGGTGGTGATCTACCACTTCAAGGCGGCGGGTCAGCGCAACTGGCCGCTGGCCACTCCGGCGATCGCGAAGGTCGATTCCGCACGACGCGCCGGCCTCGATGTGAAGGCGACGATGTATTCGTATCCGGCGTCCGGCAACAACCTGTCGTCCTGTATTCCGGGATGGGTGCACGCGGATGGGAAGCTCATCGAGCGTGTGCAGGACGTCGCACTCAAGGCGCGCATTCGCCGCGAGATGACGGATCTGACGCCGGGTGCGGCAAGTCTCTGTCAGGACAATCCGCCGAATGCATACCAGATCGCCGGATTCAAGACGCCGGAGTGGAAGCAGTACGAAGGCAAGCGCCTCGATGCCATCGCCGCCGACATGAAGATGGATTGGGTCGATGCGATCATCGCGCTCACCATCGGCGAAAGGAACACACTCGGCAAGGTGACGTTCGGCATGAGCGAAGCGAACGTGGCCGCCATGATCGCGCGTCCATGGGTCGTCATCGGCAGCGACGCCGGTGGCCACGACCCCGACACGACGACGGCCCTCGTGCATCCGCGCAGTTACGGCACGTTCACGCGTGTGCTTGGCAAGTATGCGCGCGACGAACCGGTGCTCACGCTCGAAGACGCCGTGCGCAAGATGACCTGGTCCACGGCGCAGATCCTCGGGCTGCGCGACCGCGGGCTGATCACGGAAGGCAGCTTCGCGGATATCGTGATCTTCGATGCCGCGAGCGTCGTCGACAAGGCCACCTTCGACACGCCGCATCAACTCTCCGTCGGCGTGCGCGATGTCTTCGTGAATGGCATCGCCGTCTGGCGCAACAACACACACACCGGCAAGACTCCAGGTCGCGCGGTTTACGGCCCGGGATGGGATGGTCAGACCCGAGGAGCAGTCGCGAAATAGGTGATTACGGCCCAGCCCGCCGTCGAGTTGCCCCATTTCCGACATTCGTACGCATGGAGAGTTGCAGCCCGTCCACCATCCCTCATCAGGAGTCGTACATGACATGGAAGCCAACCCCCCTGCTCGCCGCGCTCGTGCTCAGCGCGTGTGCGCGCGATGCAGTCACGGCACCGGCCGCGCCGCCGGTGAGCACCGACGTGAGCCCGGCTGCGGCAACGCTGTCCGTGGTCATGAGTGGCCTCGACAGCCCGCGCGGATTGGCGTGGGGACCAGATGGCGCGCTGTACGTCGCTGAAGCGGGATCGAACATCGCCGGCACGACATGTGTTGCCTTGGCGCGCGGAGCGAACTGCTACAGCGGCACCGGTGCGATCACACGTCTGTGGCGCGGGCGACAGCAGCGCGTGGCGGCCGGGCTGCCATCCGGCTTCAACGCGGCCACGAACGACATCGGCGGACCGCAGGACATCTCATTCGGGTTCTTCGGAATTCCGTACGTCACCATCGGGTGGGGTGGCGCGCCCGATGCCCGTGCCGGCCTGGGTGCCCTCGGTCGCGGATTCGGCTCGCTGCTGGCGGTGCTGCCGAATGGGCGCTGGGTGATCGCAAGCGATATCTCGCAATTCGAAGCCGACAACAATCCCGCTGGTGGTCCGATCGATTCGAATCCCTACGGCCTGTTGATGGAAGCCGGACGGACGTTCGTCACCGATGCCGGCGGCAATTCACTGCTGCGAGTGCACCCCGGCGGACGACTGTCATTGGTTTCCACCTTTCCTTCGACGCCGGTTCCGGCGGGACCCTTCAATCCGCCGTTCGCCCAGTCGGAAGCCGTGCCGACCTCCGTCTCACGCGGACCCGACGGAAAGCTGTACGTCAGCACGCTGACGGGCGTGCCCTTCCTGCCCGGCGCTGCGGTGATCTATCGCGTCACCGAGGGGCAACCGCCCGAGGTCGTGCTGCGCGGCTTCACGACGATTCTCGATTTCGCCGTGGACGGTGACCGTGCCGTGTACGTCCTGCAATACTCCGGCGCCCCCTTCCTGAATGGCCCGGGATCGATCGTCAAGGTCGCACGCGACGGAACACGCACCACGATCACGACCGCACTCACCCACCCCACGAGCATCCTGCTGGGTTCACGCGGCACGCTGTACGTCTCCAACAACGGCGACAAGGCCGCGATCGGCGAAGTACTGCGCATCGATCAGTAGGCGTCGACGACGTGACGGCATCGAAGACGCGTCAGCGACGACCGTTAGCGGCGCTGGCGCGTCATGCAGGATGCGAACGCGGGGTGCGGCGTCGCGCCCGACGGTCGTGTCATCTGTGTCGTGCACACAGCGTGAGCGCCGTCTGCAGCGCTGCGGCATCGCAGTATCGACCGTCGGGATGCTTGTCGAGGCAGCATTCCAGAACGCGACGCAGGCGTGGCGGCGCGTTCGCTGGAAGCGTCGCGACCGGCGTCCGCACATCACTGCGGATGCTTCGCATCACGTCGGCAGTGTCGTCGCCTCGGAAGGGCCGTGTGCCGGTCAGCATCTCGTGCAGGACGATGCCCAGCGACCACAGATCGGTGCGCTGATCCACGATCTCGCCGCGCGCCTGCTCAGGGCTCATGTACGCGGCCGTGCCGAGCAGCATACCGGGGCGAGTCAGCGCCTCACCTTCGAGTTTCGCGATGCCGAAATCGACGATGCACGCCCCGTGCGCGGTCAGCAGGATGTTCTCCGGCTTGATATCGCGATGGACGATGCCGTGTTCGTGTGCGACGCGCAGCCCGTCGGCAACATCGCTGGCGATCGAGAGGGCATCGGCAGGCGAGATCGCTCCGGCCGAAAGTCGCTCGCGCAGCGTGACCCCTTCGAGATATTGCATCGCAATGAACAGCTGCCCGCCGTCGGTTGCACCGGAGCGGACGATGCTCACGATGTGCGGAGACTCGAGGGCCGAGACGGCGCGCACCTCGTTCAGGAATCGCTGCGACGCGAGCGGGTCGGCACACAGCCAACGCGCCAGCACCTTCAGGGCGACATCGTGCCCGAGGTGACGATCGCGGGCGAGGAACACGGCGCCGGTTCCGCCGCGGCCAAGTTGACGGATGACATCATAGCGCTCGATCGCCTCGGCGTGATCGGACAGTTCAGGCATGTCGAGCAGCGCCGCAGCACGTGATACGTCGAGCGTCTCGGGAAGGGCACGAGGACCGGTTTCCGAGGACGCGAGAACGTTCCGGCTGCTGTCCTGCAACGCCTCGCGAAGTCGGCGGCGCGCCGTCGCCCAGTCCGACTTCACCGTGCGCGGCGAAATGCCGAGTGCAGTGGCCGTATCCTCGACACTCATCCCGGCGAAGAAGCGACACTCGACGACCCGTGCAGCGCGCGCGTCGAACCGCTCGAGGTTGCGCAGCGCGTCGTCGAGGTCGAGCAGTTCATCGCTGAACGCATCGACCGCGGCCGACTGATCGTCGAGACTGAGCGCGGCGACGCCGTCGCCACGTTTGCCGGCGCTGCGACGCCGCGATGCATCGACCAGCACCTGCCGCATCGCCCGCGCCGCCGAGGCGAACAGGTACGCGCGCCCGCGCTCAGCGACCTCGGGATGCCCGGCCAGCCGCAGATAGGCTTCGTGGACGAGCTCAGTGGTCTGCAGGGTGACATGATCACCCTCGCCCGCCAGCTGCTGGTGCGCCATTCGGCGCAATTCGTGAAAAATGATCGTGACCAGTTCCGCGAGGTCGTCCCGAGCCGGGGCTGACGCTGTGGCGAACGGTGTCGCCTCACGCGCACCCGTCGGGTCGTGCGCCGTCATGGCGCCGGACGGATCATCGCCTCGAACGGGGCGAAACCGTGCAACGCGCGCAGCTCTTCCGTGAAATGCCATGTCTGCATGGGCTGGCCTTCCAGATGCGCCTGCGCGAGCAACTGCACCGCCAGTTCACGATCACCGAGTGCGCCGTGTATGGCGGCCCGCCAGTAGGTGTGTTCGCCGAACAACCACTTCCGGCGAAGCGCGCCCAGCGAATCGGCGACGATCGCCGCGCGCTCACGGTTGCCGCGTGCGAGCTCCGCAATCGCGAGCAGACCGGCGAGGTCGATGCGAGGTGTCTGGCGGACGAGTCGCGCCAGCGTCGTTGCGGCACTGTCCAGCTCACCGTTCGACAGCCGGACGACGGTTTCCGCGTACATGCGCAGCGGCGACGGTGCGCGCTCGGGATGGGCCGCCAGCCACGCGCTCGTTCGGGTCAGCAACCGTTGTGCCGTCGTGGAGTCGCCATGCGCCCGGAATTCCATTGCGCCCAGGGCAACAGCCAGGACACGCGACCCGCGCGGATCCGGCCGCGCATCGAGCACGAGCTGTGCCAGACTGTCGGCGCGTGCCGGCGCGCGCAGCCCGGCAGCCGCACCGATCATCCGACCGCGAACGCGATCATTGTCGCCAAAATCCGCAGCGCGCGAGGACATCGTCTGCCACTCACTCGCAAACTCGCCCGCCTCGTGACGCGCCTCCGCCAGCTTCGTGATCTGGTTGCGCGTTGCACCGCCACCGATCATGGCGAACGTCGATTCCGCGGCGACCAGCGCCGGCAGCGCCACGCCCGGTTTCAGCATCTCGACGGCGACTTCGCCGATGAGCCACAGCGGTACTCCCGCCGAGTCAAGTGCGACGAGCTGTTGTGCCGACTGCAGCCGGGCCTCAAAATCGCCGCGCAACTCGGCCCGATAGTTGTCGACGAAGGCCCGTTCGCCCGCGGTGAATTCGATGGGCAGCCGCTCGATCCGATGCACGAGCGAGTCGGCGCGATCGAATTCACCGGCGTTGATATACTGTCGTGCCAGGAGGAAGTACGCCTGCACGTACGTGCTGTCGATTTCGATCGCGCGTGCGAAGAACACGCGCGAGCCGGCGTTGTCATTGTCACGCGCAAACTTCTGGAATCCCGTGGCGAAGGCTTCGTAGGCGGCATACGTCGGTGCGCGGAATGCGCTCGACAGCGCCTTGAGATTCTTCTGCCGCCCGAGCGCGCCGAGTAGGCGATCGGCGATGGCATCGATCGCGGCGACGGGATCGGCGGCCGGTGCGGACGAGGGTTCCATCGTCAGGACCGTCCGGCCGCTCGCGACATCGGTCACCTGCGCCTGCAGCACCACGGAATCGGCACGCAGCACCACGCTGCCGGACATGATCCGGCCCGCATGGGTCACAGAGGTCAACTGTGCGACACGTTGTTCGCGTCCGGCACCCGTATCCCTGAACGCGAGCATGACGGTCGTGGACGGGACGACATCGATCGAGCCGAGCCGAGCGACACGCAGCGCGATGCGATCGGCGGCAATCCGTCCGACGTTATCGTAGCGCGCGTCACCGGTGAGGTTCTCGAAGGGAACGATCAGGAGGCGTGACGACGGTGCGGACGCCGCTGCCTGGCCGCCGACCCGCCCGGATCGCGGCCAACCGAACCACAGTGC
>JACMLX010000248.1 GCA_014379355.1 Gemmatimonadaceae bacterium | reverse complement strand
GGTGATCGGTGGTGGTGGCGTCGCTGGTGCGACCGGTCGCGCCTCGGCCGGTGACGGTGGTGCGTTCGCCTCACTCGACGCGCGCGGCACACCGATGCGCTCCGTGAGCCAGGCGATGAAGTGATTCAATCCCTCGCTTGGCAGCGAGATCACCGCCATGCCGCGCTCCGTCAGTGCATGCTCGACGATCTGCGCGGCGTCCTTCGCGGGCAGCAATGCGATCAACGCCTCGATGTCGTGCAGCGTGTACGGCCCCGCCGTGTCGACCAGATGCGCCAGCACTGGGCGCGCCAGTTGATGATCGTATGCGATGTATGTGCGCACACCATCCTGGTGCGAGATCGACATCGAGAGGCGGTACCGCGGCGACGAGGCGGGCTCGGTCATCACAACTCGGGAGAGGAGAAATGCGCAGTGCTGCCGCCGGATGCGAGACGGGATGCGGGGTGTATAGTTATGGCGACGTCCCGCCGGCGCAATTGCTCTGCCTCGACCCGCCCTCGGGTCGTCCGACACCATTCTTGCCTCTCCCGCCGACGCCCGGCTTCGATCGATGTCGACATCGCCAACACGCTGGCACCCGTCCGTGCATCGGACGTCACACTCGACCGGACGATCATGAGCCGGACCCCGGCGCCCGCGCGTCCAGTGTGGCAGGAGGGCATGGCGCTCTCGCCGCAGCATTTTCAGGCGCAACGGCGATGGCTGGAAGACGAAGTCACGCGCACACTCGATGCGGTCTTTCCGTTCGCCTGGGGACTCTCGGGCGTGGAACTGGATGCCGACGCGTTGCGCGGCGGGACCCTCTCGCTGATCCACGCGCGCGGACGTTTTCCCGACGGCACGTCGCTGCAGGCACCCGACCCCGATCCGCTGCCACCGATTGCGACGCTCGGTGATCGCTTCTCACCGGCCCGCGAATCCCATCTCGTGCATCTGGCGCTCGCGCCCGGGCACGACGATAAACCCAACGTCATCAGCGGCGCCGCCACACGCAGTGATGCGATCCGCTTCATTCGCGAGGAGCGCACGCTGGTCGATGAAACGACCGGGGGTGATGCACTCGCCGTGGCCGTGGCCAGTCGCAACCTGCGCCTGCTGCTGGACGAGGAGGTCGGCGCGAACGACATCACCCTGCCGCTGGCGCGCATCCGCCGCGACGCGGGCGGGAATTTCGTCATTGATCGAGACTATATCCCGCCGTGCCTGCAGTATGGCGCGAGTCCGCGACTCGCCGCGATCCTGCTGCGGACGGTGAACATGCTGGAAGCGAAGAGCAATGCGCTCGCCGCGGCGATCGCCGGTACCGGCGCGCCGGCGGCGCAGGCGTACGTCGGCAACGAAGTCGCGATCCGCTGGCTGCTGCATGCGATCCGCAGCGCCGAAGCGCCGCTGCGTCACCTGATGACCAATCGCGCCGCACATCCGGAGCGGTTGTGGGTGGAGTTGGCACGGCTGGCCGGCGCGCTCTGCACCTTCTCGCTCACGATGCAGGCGCGCGACCTGCCGCTGTACGCACATCACGATCTCGAAGGCAGCTTCGGCGCGCTGGAGCAGCACCTGCGGTCGCACCTCGACTCGGTGGTGGCGGCACGCGCCGTGGTGGTGCGACTCGCCGAAACGGCACCGACGCTGTACACCGCGACGATTGCCGATGAACGATGCTTCGAACCGACCGCACGCTGGTTCCTCGGCGTGCGCACAGGTCTCGGCCCGCTCGAGACGTCCGCACGATTTCCGCAGCACGCGAAAGTGTGCGCGGCGAAGTTCGTCCTCGAACTGGTCCGGCGTGCGTTTGCCGGCCTCACCATCGCACATGTCCCGACGCCGCCGACGGCCATCGCGCCGCGCGCCGAGATGAGTTACTTCGCCATCACGCTGGACGGGCCCTGCGCGCAGGCATTGACGCAGACGCACGAAATGGGCGTCTACATCCCCAGTTCGCTGCCGGACACCGTGATGGAGATCGCCGTGCTGGTGCCGGAGTAGCACGCCCCCCGCTTCGATGGTCCGCACACGATTCAGTCGTCCGCCTCTCCGCTGCCTGGACTTCTCCCAATGACCGCGACCGCGACTGCTTCCCCCGGCCTGCTTGCCCTCGCACTGCAGGATCTCTTCACGGTCGTGGTGCGACTGCGTGCCGACCGGCATCCGGTGCGCGATGCCGAATCGTTCCGTGCTCACGCCCGCACGCTACTCGCGAAGGCGGAGACGGCTGGTGCCGCGGCGGGTTATCCAGCGGCCGACGTGCGGCTCTGTCTCTTCGCAGCGGTCGCATTCCTCGACGAGTCGGTGCTCAATTCGCGTCAGCCGGCGCTGGCCGAGTGGTCGCGCCAACCGTTGCAGGACGAACTGTTCGGCAGCCACATGGGTGGCGAGTTGTTCTACCAGTATCTCGACCAGCAACTGGCGCGCCCCGACGAGCCCGAACTGGGCGACGTGCTCGAGGTGTTTCATCACGCGTTGCTGCTCGGATTCCGTGGACGGTACGGCACCGACGTCGGCGCGCCGCAGGTGATTGCGCAGCGGGTCGGTGATCGCATCTCGCGAATTCGAGGTGTCGCGACCGATCTCGCACCACAGTGGCGACCGACGGACGATGCCGTGGCGGCGAAGGATCCATGGGTGCGTCGCCTGGCCATCGGCGCACTGGTGGTCGCGGTCTCGATCGTGGCGCTGTGGGGCGCCGGTCGCATCACGCTCGCGAGCAGCCTTGGCGACATCCGCGCCATCACCAGTGCCACTACCCGCTGAACCGATGCTCGCATCATGACCCTGCGACCTGAAACGAAGCGCTGGCTGATCAGTCTCGCCATCTTCGCGAGTTTCCTCGCGGTCGCGGTGCTTGCGATCTGGGCGCTGAAGCTGACAGGCGGCGACCGCACGATCCTGCTGCTGGGTCTCGTCGTTCTCGGCGCGATCGGTGCCTGCGTGGCGTGGTACGTGCTGCGGCCGAGCGAAGCCGTGACGCGCGCCGACAAGGATGAAGCGCAACTGATACTCAGGCAGGCCGTGGACCGACTGCCGCGCGGCGAATTGCTGCGCAAGTCGATGGTGCTCGTGATTGGTCCAGTCTCGAGCACGAAGACGACGGTCGTGACGCACAGCGGGCTCGATGCACAGCTGCTCGCCGGTGACGCGCGCGGTACGGCCGAGGAGCAACCGACGGCGGCCGCGAACGTCTGGCTGACGCGGGATGGCGCCGTGGTCGAAGCGCCTGGTGCGCTCGCGAATGATGGCGCGCGTTTCACGCGATTCATGCGTGCGTTGCGCGCCCCGGGCCTCGCCGCCGCACTCGGTCGACGCGCACCGGCGTCGCGCGCGATCGTCCTCTGCGTGCCGTGTGATTTTCTGGCCGCCGAGGATGAAGGCAAGCAACTCGATGCGCTGGCACCGACACTGCGCGCGCGGCTTGCCGAAGCGGCGCGTGAACTCGGGATGCGTGTGCCGGTGTACGTGCTGTTCACGCGCGCCGATCGCATCGCATACTTCGATACGTGGGCCAGTCCGCTGACGCGTGAGGAGATTCGGGTGCCGCTCGGTGCATCGCTGAGTTTCGATGCCGGATCGGCCGGCGCGTACACCGAAGCGCTCGTGCCGCGGCTCGAAGCGGCGTTCGATACGCTCGTCCGATCGCTCGCCGCGCGGCGCAGCGACCTGCTGAGCCGCGAGTCGGTCACGACGCAGCGTCTCGCCGCGTACGAAGTTCCGCGCGAATTCGGGAAGCTGGCGCCGGCCGCGATTCGATTCCTGGTTGAAGTCACCCGTCCGACACAGATGGGGATGACGCCGCAGTTGCGCGGCTTCTGGTTCACCGGAGCACGTTCGGTCGTGGTGCGCGATGCCGCGCCGGTTGCGGCGGTGGCATCAATGAAATCGGACGGCGCGACGAGCGTGTTCAAACCGGCACAGGTCGCGGCCGCCGTACTCGGTTCAGCAGCGGCGACGACCGCACGCAAGGTGCTCGAGTGGGTCTTCATCGATCGGTTCTTCAGTGACGTGGTGCTCAGCGATCACAGCGGCCGTGCCGCGGCGATCGGTGGCGTGCGTGTGTCGGGGATGCGACGGGTCCTGCTCGGCACGACGATCTTCGCGGGGCTGCTGCTGGCGATCGGCGTGATGGTGAGCTGGGTCGGCAACCGGGGATTGACCTCGCGCACGCTGAACGCGGCGCGTGCAGTCGCGTCACTGCCCACGATCCAGGCGGCGGCGGGGACGGTCGCGTTGCCTGGTGTCGAGGCGTTGCGTGAGCTCGACCATCTGCGTTCGCTGCTCGACACACTGGCGCGGATCGACTCGGCCGGTCCACCCCTGTCGCTCGGCCTCGGGCTGTGGAGCGGCAAGGCGTTGATCGCATCGGCCCGACCGGCGTGGATCGCGGGATATCGCCGGCAGCTGCACGACGACGCGTGGCGCACGCTGGTGGATTCGCTGCGCGCCCTGCCCGCCTCACCATTGCCGACGTCGGACTACGGTCGCAGCTACGACATGCTGAAGACGTACCTCGTCGGCTCCACGGAACATGCCCGCAGCGCGCCGGTGTTCGTGACGCCAGTGCTGCTCACCGCGTGGCAGCGTGGCATTGCGACCGACAGCACGCTGACCGAACTCGCGCGCCGCCAGTTCGATGCCTACGCCACGATGCAGGCGACGACGCAGCTCTGGCCGGTCGCGGCCGATGCACGCCTCGTGACGCAGGCGCGCGACCATCTCGGTCGCTACGCCGGCATCGACCCGATCTACGTGTCGATGCTGTCTGCCGTCTCGGCGCGCGAAAAGCCGATCAAGCTGGCCGACACGGTGCCGCAGGCCGTGGGTGTCGTGGGCACGGGCAATGCGACAGTGGCGGCGCCATTCACCGCTGAAGGCTGGCGTGTGATGCAAGGCATCCTGAAAGACTCAGATCGATACTTTCAGGGGGAAACGTGGGTGATCGGCGATCGCAGCGCCGTGGCCTCGCGCAATCGCAACCAGGACCTGACCGATATCCGGAAGCGATATGTGGCCGACTACGCCGGGCAGTGGCGCGCAGCGCTGCGTGCACTGACCGTTCCGCGACCCGGCAACCCGAAGGAGTCAGCCGTGCGGCTGGGCAAGCTTGGTGGTGCGCAGTCGCCGTTGCTCGCGCTGTTCGCGCTCGTTGCCCGGCAGACGCAGGTGGACACCGCGCTCGCACGGGCCTTCCAGCCGGTGCAGAGCGTGACCCCGCCGAGTGTGAAGGACAAGTTCGTGAGCGAGGCGAACACGCCGTACGCGAACGGGCTGCTCGGCCTGCAGAGCGCCATGGAGCAACTGGGCAATCTCCCGGCGGTGACGGACACGGTCACACTCTCCGCGCTCAAGGCCGCGGCGCAGAACGTGTTGATGGGGCAGGCATCGCAGGCAAAGATGGCGGCGCGTCAGCTCGCGCAGAGCTTCGCCGTCGATCCCGATGCCTCGGTGATCGGGAACACGGTGTCGACGTTGCTGGTCGCGCCGATCGATGGTGCAGAAAACGTGTTGCGCGCCATCGCGCTGATCAGGCCACCGCGCGGCGCCGCAGCGCCGGTGGCCGCCGCTCCCGCAGGTGG
>JACMLX010000247.1 GCA_014379355.1 Gemmatimonadaceae bacterium | reverse complement strand
TCAGCAGCAGCAGCTCGCGCAGCAGACGAGTGATGCCGCGCGCACTGCCAAGGCCGGTGGTGAGAACGGCCAGCCGATGTCGTTCGATGCACGCGAGAAGGCCTCGCAGATGGCGCAGCAGCAGCGCGCCCTGCAGCAACAGGCGCAGCAGCTGCAGCAGCAGGCCAGGCAGCTCAGCGACCAGCTGAAGGGCGCTGGTGCGCTCGATTCCGCCCTCGCCGGCAAGCTGGCCGATGCACAGCGCATGATGCAGGAGGCGATGTCACCACAGATGATGCAACGCCTGCAGCAGCTGGAGCAGTCGGCGCAGCGACTCGATCAGGCGGCGACGCGACAGTCCCTCGAGGAGCTGTCGAAACAGCAACAGGCGCTGCGTGAACAGCTTGAGCGCAATGCGGAAATGCTCAAGCGCGCCGCACTCGAAGGCAGTATGGAGACATTGCGCGACGAAGCCCAGGATCTGGCGAAGGCCCAGCAGCGTCTGGCCGACAGCTCGGCCAGCGCCACGGCGGCGCAACGCCAGAATCAGGCGGAGCGGCTGGCGCGACAGAACGAATCACTCACTCGCGACATCAATGATCTGACGAAGCGGCTGCGCGATTCGGATGCGCAGCGCGGTGCACAGCGTACGGAGCAGGCGCGCCAGAACAGCGAAGCCGCCAATCGTCAGATGCAGGAGGCTTCGCGCGATCCGGCGGCGGCACAGCAGGCCGCGCAGAAAGCGTCGCAGGCGATGCAGCAGGCCGCCGATCAGCTGGCGCAGGCGCGACAGGAACAGGTGAACGACTGGAAGCGCGAGACGACGTCGGAACTCGACCAGTCGATCCAGGAGATGATGCAGCTGAGCCAGCAGGAACGGCAGATGGCGAACGCGGCGCAGCAGCAGGCGCAGCAACAACAACCGCAGCAGCAGGGACAGCAGGGTCAGAAGCAGGAAGGCCAGCAATCGCAGCAGGGCCAGCAGCAGGGGGAACAGCAAGGGCAGAAGCAGGCGGGCCAGCAGCAGGGCCAGAAGCAGGAAGGCCAGCAATCGCCGCAGGGACAACAGCAGGGTCAGGAACAGGGGCAGCAACAGTCCCAGAATGGCCAGCAGATGGCCGCCGAGCAGGCGACGGTGCAGAACGGCGTGCAGCAGGCCGCACAACGGCTGCAGGAAGCGGCCAAGCGTTCGCAGCATGTCTCGCAGGGTTCGCAACGTGCGATGCAGGAAGCGGTGCAGCGGGCACAGGAAGCGACGCAACAGATGCAGAAGGGCAGTGGTCAGCCCGGGCAGCAGTCGCAGCAGAACGGCGAGGCGGCGGCATCAGCGATGCGCGATGCCGCGTCCGCGATGGAGCGCGCGGCGTCGAGCCTCGTGCGTGACCGCGAGCGCGCCAGTCGCGCACGATCGGCGTCCGGATTGCCGGAGATGATGGAGGAGATGCAGCAGCTCGCACGCCAGCAGCAGCAGGTGAACGGCCAGGCGCAGGGCATGTCGATGATGCCGGGTGGCGAGCAGGGATCACAGGCGCAGCAGATGGCGCAACAGATGGCGCGCAAGCAGCGGCAGATCGCGCAACGCCTCGATGACGTGGGCAGCGCGGATCAGAGTGGTCGCGCCGATGCACTGGCGAAGGAAGCGAAGCGACTGGCCGATGCGATGGAGCGCGCGGCAAGTGATCCGGAGACCGCCGCGCGTCGCGAGCAGTTCCTGCAGCGATTGCTCGATGCCGGTCGCACGTTGCGCCGCGAGGACCAGGAGAAGGAAGGACCGCGCGAATCGAAGCCCGGCATCGGCACGACGGCATTCACGCCGCCCGCGATCCCGGCCGTCGGTGCACCGGCGTCGCGCGTCGCTCCACCGTCATGGGATGAGCTGCGCGGACTGCGCGATGATGAACGGCGTGCGGTGCTGCAGTATTTCGAACGCCTGAACAAGACGGGGGCCAGACCGTGATGGCTGCCCGAACGTGGTGCCTGACCGCGGGGCTGGCGCTCGCGGTCGCGCTGCCGGCGCGCGCGCAGGAGTCGTCGGGAACGAGCAGCACGGACACACTCGTCCTGCGCGCGCTCGACCTCGAGGAGAGCAAGCCGCGTGAATCGGCGGCGCTCTATCGCCGCGCGTTTGCGGGCGAGTCGATGGTCCCCGCGCTGCTCGGACTGGAACGTGTGTACACGAACCTCGGCATGCTGGATTCGCTGGTGCCGCTTCTGCGCAGCGCGATCCGCACCGAGCCGCGCAATGGTGTGATCCGGTCGGTGCAGCTGCGCACGTTGACCGCATTGCAGAAGGACGACGAATTGACCGCCGCCTTCCGTGACTGGGTGCGCGCGGTGCCTGGCGAAGCGGCGCCATTCAAGGAATACGCGCGTGTCCTGCTCGAGGCGGGACGCTCGCAGGCGGCCGACTCCGTGCTCAGCAGCGCGACGCGCATGGTGCGAGATCCGCGTGATTTCACCGCCGAGCTGGCGCAGGTCGCCTCCGCCCAGCGGATGTGGAACGAGGCGGCGCGGCGGTGGCGTGAAACGCTCACCCAGACGCCGCAACTGTATCAGGCCGCGGTGTTCGCCCTGTCGCAGGCGACTGGTGTCGCGCGTGATTCCGTGCGCGCGAATTTCGCGGCGGAGCCGGTGTGGCTGCCAGCGCGTCGAGTGCTCGCGTCGCTGGAACTGATCTGGTCGCAGCCGCGCCAGGCCTGGCTCGCATTCACCGGAGTGCGCGCCGACAACGAGGCGGTGACGGCGTGGAAGGAATTCGCCGACGAAGCCGACGCGCGTTCGATGCCGGTGGCCTCACGTGAAGCGTGGTCGGCGATCTACCGGCAGACGCGTGATCCTGCGACCGCGTTGCGAGCGGCCGACGCTGCGCTGGCCAGCGGCGAGGCGGGGACGGCGCTGCAACTCGCGTCAGCAGCGCAGGCGGGCCTCTCGACGCAACTCGGCCTGCGCGACGCGGTGCCGATGCGCCTGCGTGCGCTCGCTGCACTCGCCCGTGCCGACGATGCGCTCGCGCTGGTGGACTCGGTGCGGCCGAAGGTGGTGGCGATCCAGTTGCAGCTGCTCGAGCGCGAGCTGATGTGGGCGTGGTTGCGCGTGGGGGATGCCGCGCGCGCACGACCATTCGTCACCCGGCTCGACGAGGATGAAGCAACGGCACTGATGGCGATCTACGACGGTGACCTGGAGAAAGCGCGTGCCGCACTGCGCAATGCAGATGCGTCCAACATGCTGCTGCTCGCGCCGCGCGCGCTGCTGTCGCGCACGTCGCTGCCGTCGTCACCGGCGATCGGTGCGGCGTTCGTCGCGCTCGCGAAACGCGACACGACGGCCGCACTGACGCAGTTGCTGAGCGTCACGAACGACGTCGGCGATGCGGCGCCGCTGGTGCTGGCGATGTCCGCGCGCTTGCTGACTGCGCGCAACGACGATGCCCGGGCGGTGCCGATCTGGACGAAGATCGTGACTGAATTCAGCACCAGCCCGGAAGCGCCGGAAGGTGACCTCGAATGGGCGCGTGCCGCGCTTCGTGCACGCGATGGTGGCACGGCCATCGCCCGACTGGAACACCTCTTGCTGACCTATCCGACGAGCGCGCTCGCACCACAGGCGCGTCGCGAACTGGAAACGGCGAAGCGCATGGCGGGGACGTCGTGAATCGAGCGGTTCTTCGTGCGGCGCTGGCCATCGCGATGTGTGCAGGTGCCCTTCCCGCCCAGCACCTGCTGGTCCCGATGGATGATGCACAGCACAATCACCTGAAGGCGTACGGTCTCGCATACAGCGTGCTGCAACGCACCGAAAAGGCCGAGTGGCTGCTCAACTATCGTGGTGGCGCCTTCCTGCTGCTCGACACGCCGGCGTCGCGTCGTCGCGCCGGGCTGGATGGTGTGACCGTCATCGGGCTCAATGATCAGGCGCTGGCCGCGGTGCGCACGGAGATGTCGGGTGGCAACATGGACGCGGTGCCACTCGAGCGGGCGCCGAAGGTCGCCATCTACTCGCCCCCGAATGCGAATCCGTGGGACGATGCCGTGACCATCGCGCTCGACTATGCCGGCATTCCCTATACCAAGGTGTGGGATCCGGAAGTGATCGCGGGTGACCTGTCCAAGTACGAATGGTTGCATCTGCACCACGAGGATTTCACGGGGCAGTACAACAAGTTCTACATCTCGTATCGCGGCAGTCCGTGGTTCATCAACCAGGTGAATCGGACCGTCGCACAGGCGAAGCAGCTCGGCTTCAACAACGTGCCCGCGCTCAAGAAGGCGGTGGCCGAGAAGATGCGGATGTACGTCGAGAACGGCGGATTCCTCTTCGCGATGTGCGGCGCGACAGAGACGCTCGAACTCGCGATCGCCGGTGCGAACATCGATATCGCGAGCAGCTTCAGCGACGGCACGCCGATGGATGCCGACGCCGACCAGAAGATGGAGTGGGCGAAAGCGTTCGCGGTGCAGAATGCGCACCTCGAACCGAGCCCCTTGATCAACAGCATGAGCGACATCGACGGGCACCAGGTGAACGTGCCGGGCCGCCGTCGCGCACTGGGCACGTTCAGCCTGTTCGCCTTCTCGGCGAAGCTCGATCCCGTGCCGACGATGCTGACACAGGATCATCGCAGCGTGCTGCAGGACTATTACGGCGTGACGACGAGTTTCACCAAGTCGACGCTCAAGCCGGGCACACGTGTGCTGGCGAACGAAGACGGCATGCCCCTCGCCAAGTACATCCACGGCAGCTACGGCAAGGGTGCGTGGACCTTCCTCGGTGGACACGACCCGGAAGATCCGCAACACGAAGTGGGCGCCGCGCCGACCGACCTGTCGCTCTATCCCAACTCTGCCGGCTATCGACTGATCCTGAACAACGTGCTCTTTCCGGCGGCGCAGAAGAAGCCGCGCAAGACCTGAACGTTTTTCTGGACGATCGGGCTGGAGGCCGGAGAGTGCGTCACGCTCCGGCGGTTTTTGATCTTCGTACCATCGTGAACTGCCTTGGTTGGGGGAGCGCACTGAGTGCACTGAGTGTGCGCGCTGCGACGACCTGCCCATCGCGAACGGAAGGTTATTCTGGAAGAGCAGTTCCACAAAAAGTCAGCGATTTCGCGAGCTTCGCCGTGCATCGCACTCAGTGAGCTCCGTGAGCTCTTCTCCAAAAAAATGTCGGCGATGATGCGAAATGCGCTTGGGGTTGCAAGCGACGCACTCTCCGGGCTCCCGACCTATCCACCCGTAAGGTCCGCGATGCCGCGTGCGGCGCGAATCGCTGCAACCGGAGCACTCCGTGCGCTCGGTGTGCTCCGTTCCTGAAACGGTGGCAGTTGGGCGTCGGCGCTAGATTGCAATCATGACGCGCCGCCCCAGGGCTCTCAAGGCCGGAGACACGCCGCCTGACTTCAGGATCACGACGGCCGCGGCGGCTGCGATTCGGGTGGCGATCAGGCTCGCCGGTGGACGCGAGGTGTGTTTCGTGTGCACCGTCGACGCGGAAGGGATGCTGACGTCGGCGCGCGCCGTCGCGCGTGGGACATCGGGGCAGGTGCTCGCGCTGCCCGGTGTCGCCCAGCGCGGCGAGATGCTGGTGCACAACCATCCGTCGGGGTGGCTCGAGCCCAGTGACGCGGACATGAACATCGCGGCCCGGTTGCACGATGATGGCGTCGGGTTCGCGATCGTCGACAATGATGTGACGGATCTCTATGTGGTCACGGAAGTGCCGCGCGTGGAGCCGAAGGTCGTCGTGGCGGCGTCGTCGATCGAGCGCGACTTCGGCCCGGATGGACCGCTCGCCCGCGGCTTCGAATCGTACGAATCGCGTGACGGGCAGCGGGACATGGCGATGACCATCGCACGCACCTATGCGGATGGCGGCGTGGCGCTGCTCGAAGCCGGTACGGGCGTCGGCAAGTCGATGGCGTATCTCGTCCCCGCGCTGCGCTGGGCGGCCGCGAACAAGGAACGCACCGTCGTCAGCACGAACACCATCACGCTGCAGGAGCAGCTGTTCTCCAAGGACCTGCCACTGCTCGCGGATCTGCTCAGTGATCAACCGGTGCGGTTCGCGTTGCTGAAGGGATGGCGCAACTATCTCTGCCTTTCGCGGCTGGCGCAGGCGCAGGCGGGCAGCGCGTCACTCTTCGAGGCACCGCAACGTGAGGAGCTGGCGACACTGGTGGAGTGGGCGACGGTGACGAAGGATGGATCGCTGAGTGATCTCGCGACACCGCCACGCCCCGACGTCTGGGATGAAGTGGCCGCCGAGGGCGATCTCTGCACACGCCTCAAGTGCGCTCACTTCGATGCCTGCTTCGTGTTCAAGGCGCGTCGCGCCGCCGCCACCGCGGACGTGGTGGTGGTGAATCACTCGCTGCTGCTGGCCGACATCGCCGTGCGGCGCGCGTCGCAGAACTGGGCGGAGGCGGCGGTGCTGCCGTCCTATTCGCACCTCGTGGTGGACGAGGGACATCATCTCGAGGATGCCGCGGCAAACCACCTCGGCAGCAGTGTCTCCAATCGTGCGGTGAGCAAGCTGCTGAACCGACTCGAACGTCGCGGCGGGCGCGAGGCGAAGGGCCTGGTCCCGACGCTCGAGACACGACTGATGGCGCGTGGTGATCTGCTCAGCGTCGCGAGCCTCGACCTGTTGCGCGCACGATTGCGGCCTGCGCTCGAATTCGCACGTGGTGATGCGGCGCAGCTCTTCGATCGCGTCGCGCAGTGGCTGCAGGAATCGAAGCAATCGACGATTCGACTGACGCCGGACCTGCACCGGGACGCCGTGTGGCGCGATGGGCTGCAGGACGCGCTGAAGAACCTGATGACCGGCCTGGAATCGATCGGGGAGATACTGCGGCTGATTCGTGAGCGTCTCGAGACGGAGGACGAGCGCGACGAAGGCCTCCTGTCGCTGCTGCAGGAATTGCGCGGCGCCGGGTCGCGTGTGACGGCACATCACGATGCGTTGCGCGCCACACTCGATCCGCAGGACGGCGCGCCGGGTTATGTGCGCTGGGCAGAGATCCGTGGAACCATGCACACCTTCAATGCGCGCGGCACGCTCAACACACCGACCGTCCTGCTCTACAGCGTACCGCTCGACCTGGCGCCGATCCTGCGCGAGGATCTGTTCGGTCGACTGAGCAGTACCGTGGTCACCAGTGCGACACTCACGGCCGACGCGAACTTCAACTTCCTGCTCGGTCGCCTTGGCCTGGACGAGACCGACACGAACGTCGAGACGGCGCAGTTTCCGTCACCGTTCGACTATGCGCACCATGCGCTGCTCGTCGTGCCGAATGACACGCCGGCGCCAAACATCGACCCGATCGGGCATCAGCGCGCCGTCGTGCAGCATGTGCTCGACGTGGCGACTGCGAGTGATGGCGGCCTGTTCGTGCTGGCGACGAGTCATCGCGACGTGCGCGCACTCGCCTCGGCACTTCGAGAGCCCGCGCTCGTGAACGGCTGGCCGCTGCTCGTGCATGGCGAGGATGGCCGCGACACCTTGCTGCGTCGCTTCCGGCAGTCCGGACGCGCGATCCTGATCGGCACCGCGACGTTCTGGGAGGGCGTGGACGTGCCGGGGCATGCGTTACGTGGACTGATCATCAACAAGCTGCCGTTTCGTGTACCGACGGAGCCGATGGTCGCGGCGCAGTGTGATGCGATCGAGCAGCGCGGTGGTGATCCGTTCATGGAATTCATGCTGCCGCATGCCACGCTGCGACTGAAGCAAGGCGTCGGCCGGCTGATTCGCACCGCGACCGATCGCGGCGTGATCGTGCTCGATGACGTGCGCGTCGTGACGAAGCGGTATGGTCGCGACCTGCTCGACGCGCTGCCGCCAGCGCGGCGCGTGCTCGGTCCGTGGTCTGCGGCGGAGTCGCAGATTGCCGACTTCTACGCGGCACGGGCCGCCGTGGCTGTCTCCGCTCCCTCATTCCGTCCCTGATATGTCCGATCGTCCCGGCAAGATCGTCTGTGTGGGTCGCAACTATCGCGAGCATGCGAAGGAACTCGGCAACGCGGTGCCGACGCAGCCGTTGCTGTTTCTCAAGCCGTCGAGCGCGATCATCCGCAGCGGAGATGCCATCGTGTCGCCCGGACTCTCGAATCAGGTGGAACATGAGGGTGAAATCGGGGTCGTGATTGGTGCGCCGATCCGGCGTGCGACCGAGGCTCAGGCGCTGGCGGCGATCCGTGGCATCGTGGCGCTCAACGACGTCACCGCCCGGGACATCCAGAAGTCCGACCCGCAATGGACGCGCGGCAAGGGCTTCGACACCTTCTGCCCGATCGGGCCGGAGTGGGTCGGGGTACCGGATTTCGACCGTGTCGAGGTGGTGACGCGGGTCAATGGTGTCGTACGCCAGCGGGGGTCAGGGGCCGAGATGGTGTTTTCCGTGCCGGTGCTGCTGGCCTACATTTCCCAGGTCATGACCCTCGAGCCGGGCGACATCGTGGCGACCGGCACCCCGGCCGGCGTCGGACCGCTCGTTCCCGGAGACGTGGTGGAAGTCGAAGTGGTCGGGTACAGCACCGTGTCCAATCCTGTCGTCGCCGAATCCTGATGCCTCCGCGTTCCCATCGCTTCGACACGCTCCCCGACTATCCGCTGGCGCTGATTCCGATCCGGAAGCGCGAGTTGATCGCCCGTGGTGTGGACGTGATCGATCTTGGTGCCGGTGACGCGGATCTCGCACCGCCGGTGGCGGCGACCGAGGCGCTGGCAACAGCGTCACGCATTCCGGCGATGAACCGCTACGGCTTCGGGATGGGAAATCCGGCCTATCGCGAGGCGGTGAGCGGGTGGATGCAGCGCCGGTTCGGCGCGCACTTCGATCCGATGACCGAGATCGTGCCGCTCCTCGGGAGCAAGGAAGGCCTGTCGCACCTGGCTCTGGGGTACGTCAACGAAGGCGATGTCACCATCGTCCCAGAGCCGGGCTATAACGCATACAAGGGCGGCACGCTGCTCGGCAGCGGCACGCCCTATCTCTATGCTCTCCGGCCGCACAACAACTTCCTCGTCGATCTGGACGAGATTCCGTCCGATGTGTTGTCGCGTGCGAAGATGCTGTACCTGAATTATCCGAACAATCCGACGGCCGCCATTGCGCCGCGCGACTATCTGGAGAAGGTGGTGCGCCGTTGTCGCGAACTCGACATCCTGCTCGTGTACGACAATGCGTATTCGGAGATGGGCTTCGACGGCTATGTGCCGCCGAGCATCTTCGAGATCGACGGCGCGCGCGATGTGGCGATCGAATTCCATTCGTTGTCGAAGACGTACAACATGACGGGCTG
Organism: Gemmatimonadaceae bacterium; assembly: GCA_014379355.1. Taxonomy (GTDB): domain Bacteria; phylum Gemmatimonadota; class Gemmatimonadetes; order Gemmatimonadales; family Gemmatimonadaceae; genus JACMLX01. The sequence goes on along the minus strand of JACMLX010000247.1, from coordinate 5,251 downwards.
GCGCTGTGCCTGGGCCTGCGCGAAGCCGGAGATCATCACGACGCTCTCGAAGGTGAAGAGTTATGTCGACACCGGGGCGTTCATGGCGGTGCAGCAGGCCGGTGTGGCGGCGATCGAGAGCTGGGCCGAGTTCGTGCCGGCCAACGTGGCGGTGTTTCAGGCGCGCCGTGATGCCGCCGTGGTGGCATTCCGCGACGCGGGATTCACGTGCGACGTGCCGCAAGCGGCGATGTACCTGTGGATTCCGCTGCCGGCAGGCATTTCGTCGGCAGACTTCTCAGAGCGGTTGCTGGATGAGGAAGGTGTGATCGTCATGCCAGGCACGGGCTTCGGCAAGGGTGGTGAAGGGTTCTTCCGCATCAGCTTCATCGCGTCACCGGAACGGTTGCGCGAAGCCGCCGTGCGCGCGGGTCGTGTCCTGGCGACGTTCGGGGCCGTGGTCTGATGATGTTCGTCCCGCGCGAACCGGAGAAGCGATCGCCTGGCGCGATCGCCGGCTCCGTTGTGCTGCACGTCCTCCTCGCGGCGGTGATGCTGCGCGTGGTGGTCGGGTCGAACGGCATCGCGGAATGGTTGATCGGCCCGCAGGGCACGATCACGAAAGAAAAAATTCAGATGGTCGCCGTGCAGCCGTCGGGGGGGAATGCCGATGCTGGTGGCGCACCGGTCAATGCGACGGTGAAGGCGTCCACTCCACGCACGACATCCGTGTTCACCGCACCGACGAGCATTCCAACGGCCGCACCAGATGCGTCGGGCGGTCGTGGCGGAAGCGGTGGTGGGACCGGGTCGGGCTACGGAAGCGGTTCAGGCGCCGGTGTGAAGGGCGTCGTGCCGGGTTACGATCCGCGCCTGTATCCTGGAGCCGCAGAACCGGCGCGCATCGCACGCACGCCGAAGGAACGTCTCGACAGCGTGATCACGGAGCGTTTTGCCGAATATTCGGACAGCGTGTCCAGGAACCCGCGCAGCAACGTGTCGGAGGACGGCAAAGCCGATCTCACCTTCACACGCGGCGGCAAGAAGTACGGATGGACGCAGCGCGGAATCGTGCTGGGCAACATCACGCTGCCGGCACCGCTGCTGGCGCTGTTGCCGCTGAACCGGATCGGTGGCAATCCGTCCGCGCTGTTGCGTGCCGAGAATCCGTGGCAGATGCGCACGCAGATTCAGGCCGGCGCACAGGTGGCGTTGAACGCCGAAACGTTCAACGAACGCGTGAAACGCATTCGTGAACGTCGCGATCGCGAGCGAAAGGATGGGCGCGATGGACAGCCGACGCCGATTCCGGCGCCCATTCAGCAGCAGCCGTGAGTCGCACGGCCTGACACTGCCGATCACGCCGCTTCTGCTTCTCCATCGACGCTGTCGGTGATCAGCACGCCACGAAACACCGCGTTCACCACACCCAGCACGATCTGTTCATCGCCCGCCGGTACTGCGATCGTCGGTACGTCGTCGGACGGTGCCACCAGCACCGTGTCGTTGCCGCGTTGCTGGAAGGTGCGAATCACAGCTTCGCGACCGACGCGCACGGCGACGAGATCGCCATCCATCGCGGCGAAATCCGGATTGACCAGCACTGTGTCGTTCGCTCGAATGCCGCACGACGCCATTGCGCTGTCCACGATGCGCACGCAGAACGAGCCGTCACCGGGCGCGAGTCGGCGATCGATCAGGATGGAGTCGGTGCGCTGGTCCGCAGAGACCGGCGGACCGAATGCGGCGAGTCGCTCGTAGTACGGCACCGCCCGCGTCGTGGCACCGTGCGCACCAAGAATGCGCAGGCCGCGTGAGCGAGCCTGATTGCGCTGGATGTACCCCTTCCGTGCGAGGCTGCCGAGCACGTCCGACACAGTCTTCGTGGACTTGATGTCGAACTGGCGGCCGATCTCCCGGATGCTCGGCTGGTAACTGTTCGCCGCGAGGAATTCGATCAGGTACTGGTAGACCTTTTCTTCGGTCGACGTCAGTGCATTGCTCATGGGGCTCCCTGCGACGTGCCGCAGGTGCCCGGAGTGGGTGCCTACGCCGTTGTCGCCAGCATGTCGATCGTGCGCGCGAGGCGCTCGAGGCTCCGGTCACGGCCGATCAGCGTGAGGACATCGAAGATGCCCGGGCTGACCGACAGTCCCGTCACCGCGACGCGGAGCGGGGTGAAGATCTTCCCAGCTGCCAGGCCGCGGGATTCCGCGAGTGTTCGCAGGGCCGGTTCGAGCGCCTCCGCCGTCCAGGCCGGAGCGTTCACGAGCGCGTCCCGTGTCGCAGACAGAATGTCGGCACTCGCGATGCGATCCTTCAGCAGGGATCTGGAAACGGCATCGGCGTCATATTCGACGTCATCGATCAGGTAGGGTCGGGCCTGCTTGACCACCTCTTCGATCGTGCGTGCGCGAACACGCAACTGATCGACGAGATGTGCCGTCCGCGACGGGTCGGCATCGAGCTGCGCCTGCGTCGCCACGCCGTGACGGACCAGCGCGTCGGTCACACGCGGCAGCACTTCAGCGAGCGGACGCTTCGAGAGATGCTGCCCGTTCATCCACTCCAGCTTCTGCGTGTCGAAGATCGCGGCCTTCTTGTGCAGGCGATCGAGCGTGAAGTGGGCCAGCAGCTCGTCGGGCATCATCACTTCGAGGTCATCGCCCGGGCTCCACCCGAGCAGCGCCAGAAAGTTCGCCATCGCCGTCGGCAGGATGCCCTTGTACTCCCAATCGCCGACAGCGGCGGCGTCGCGTCGCTTGCTGAGTTTCTTGCCATCCGTGCCGTGAATCATGGGCACGTGCGCGAACTGCGGCAGCGTGGCGCCGAGTGCCTGGTACAGGAGAATCTGTTTCGGCGTGTTCGAGATATGATCGTCGCCGCGCATCACGATCGTGATGCCCATCGCGATGTCGTCGGACACGACGGCAAGATTGTAGATCGGTGTGCCGTCCGATCGGAGGATGATGAAGTCCTCGATCTCCTTGTTCTCGAATGCGATGCGACCGTGCACGATGTCGTCCCATGCCGTCGTCCCGTCGGGCACGCGGAAGCGGATCGTGAACGGTTCACCGACGGCGAGCTTCTGGCTGATCTCGTCGGGCGTCCACGTGGCGAGCCGGCGGTCGAAGCGGAACGGCTCCTTTCGCGCATCGGCGTCGGCGCGCAGGCGCTCGAGTTCTGCCACCGTCGTGAAATCGAGATAGGCGGTGCCGTTCGCGACGAGGCGCTCGGCATCGGCCTTGTGGCGGGCGACATTGGCGCCCTGGAAGATGACGTCCTCATCCCAGTCCAGGCCGAGCCACTCGAGGCCGTGGAAGATCGCCTGTGTGCTTTCGTCGGTGCTGCGCGCCTTGTCCGTGTCCTCGATCCGGAGCAGGAACTTGCCGCCGGTCTTGCGGGCCCACAGCCAGTTGAAGAGGGCGGTTCGGGCGCCACCCACGTGCAGGTATCCGGTCGGGGAGGGGGCGAAACGCAGGCGGGGGGGCGTGGCGGCGGTCATGCTCAGCTCGGCAGCGGATATGAAAACGGACCCACCGACTGATGATGGGCCCGTTGGCACGGAGCGAGAGGGATTCGAACCCTCGGTACCAGTTTCCCAGTACGCCGGTTTAGCAAACCGGTGCCTTCAGCCTCTCGGCCATCGCTCCAACAGCAGCAGAAGGTACCCGAACCAGCGGCACGGCACAACGTGCGCCGGAGGCGTCTGCGGTGCGCTGCAATCCGCTGAGGAATCGATGGCGTACTACGGGGCGAGATGTTTTCGCGGCTCGCGCGTCTTTGCACTGAAGGTTCGCGGTGTCCGCTCCTGGTCGCTGCTCAGGCAGCGATACGGCATCGGCCTTCCGCTGCCCGCGTCCGCGGTCGACCTTCATCATGGCTGTCGACGCCCGTAGTCTGGTGGGCGGAGGCGAGCCCGGCAGCAACGCCGGTTCAACTGTCGTCTTCGGTCTGGGTGATGAGTCAGCACGAATCTGAATTGAGTGGGTCTGAAATCGCCGTCATCGCGATGGCAGGTCGGTTTCCGGGCGCTCCCGATCTCGGGCGTTACTGGTCGAATGTGCGCGACGGTGTCGAGTCGGTGCGGTTCTTCTCCGATGAAGAACTCCTGGCGGCGGGTGAGAATCCCTCGCTGCTCGCCGACCCGGCCTACGTGCGCGCGTGGCCACAGCTCGAGGGCATCGAGCAGTTCGACGCGAGCTTCTTCGGGATCAGTCCGCGCGACGCATCGGTAATGGATCCGCAGCATCGCTTCTTCCTGGAGGTTGCCTGGGAAGCGATGGAGCGGTCGGGTTACTCCGGTCGGTCGGTGCCACGCGCCACCGGCGTGTTCGCTGCGGCGGGCATGAATCACTACATGATGCACCACCTCGTTCCGAACAAGGAGGTGATGCGGACCGTTGGCGAGTGGCTGGTTCGCCACAACGGCAACGACATGAATTTCCTTGCCACACGCGCCGCCTATCAGATGAACCTGAAGGGCCCCGCGATGAACATCCAGACGGCGTGTTCATCGTCGATCGTCGCGATTCATCTGGCCTGCCAGACTCTGCTCACGGGTGAGACGGATCTTGCAATCGCCGGTGCGTCCACGATGTCGCTGCCGCAGGATCGCGGCTACCTGTTCAAGCAGGGCGAGATCCTGTCCGAGGACGGACACTGTCGGCCCTTCGATGCCGGGTCGCGTGGCACCCTGTTCGGCAGTGGCACGGCCTGCATCGTCCTCAAGCGCCTCGCGGACGCGATCGAGGATGGCGATACGATCGTGTCGGTGATCCGCGGTTCCGCCATCAACAACGACGGGTCGCAGAAGGTCGGTTATCTCGCGCCAAGTGTCGAAGGCCAGGCACGGGCGGTGTCGGAAGCGCTCGCAATCTCCGGAGTGCCGGCCGACACCATCGCGTACATCGAAACGCACGGCACGGGCACGGCCGTCGGTGATCCGATCGAGGTCGCCGCGCTCACGCAGGCGTATGCGCCGCTCACGGATCAGAAGCAGTTCGTCGCACTCGGCTCCGTGAAGGCGAACATCGGTCATCTCGGTGAGGCCGCCGGCATGGCGGGCTTCATCAAGGCGTCGTTGGCACTGCAGCACGGCGAGATTCCGCCCTGCATCAATTTCACGTCGCCGAATCCCGAGATCGATTTCGCGTCCAGCCCGTTCTACGTGAACACCGCGCGCACTGCGTGGCCGAGGCGGACCGCACCGCGGCGCGCCGGCGTGACGGCGCTGGGTGCGGGTGGGACGAACGCGCACATGATCCTCGAG
>JACMLX010000246.1 GCA_014379355.1 Gemmatimonadaceae bacterium | reverse complement strand
TGCGCAGTGATCCGCGCGATGTGGCGCGCATCATCACCTTGTCACGCGCCAGCTACCGAAAGATGGTGCAGAATCTGTGGTGGGCGGCTGGATACAACGGGGTGGCGATCCCGCTGGCGGCCGGTGTGCTGTCGCCGTGGGGGCTCACGCTGACGCCGGCGATGGCTGCCGGTCTGATGTCGCTGTCGACGATCATCGTGGCGGTGAACGCGCAGTTGTTGCGGCGCGCGGCGCTCTAGCGTTAGCGTAGTTTGGCCATTGCAATTCAGCTGTCCACGCCAGTGCGGGCATTCACCCGTGTCACCGGGAGCGCCGTGTCGTTCACGCGGAAGTCAGCATCCTACACTGCGCACATCGTTGCGTCGCTCGGTTGGTTGGGCGCCATCCTCGCCTACCTCGCGCTCGCGGTCGCGGGACTGTTCGGTGACGATCTCACTGTGGTGCGCAGCGCGTATCGCAGCATGGCGTTGATCGGCTGGTGGGTGATACTTCCGTGCAGCGTTGGCGCGCTGATCACCGGCGCTTACAAGTCGTGGGATACGGCGTGGGGCGTGTTTCGACACTGGTGGATCATCGCGAAAATCGGTTTGACATGTCTTGGCCTGACCGTGCTCATCAAGCATCTGTTCACGGTCAGCGAAGTGGCCGATGCGGTCTCGCTGACATCGTTTCAGACGTCGGGCCTTCGCCTGGAGCGGCTGCAGCTGCTGTTGCACGCAATTGGTGGCCTGCTCGTGGTGTGCGCGGCGACCGTGCTGTCGGTGATCAAGCCGTGGGGATTGACTGCAATCGGTCAGCGCACGGCATTGCCACGGCAGCGCTTGAATTCACGCCGCATCGGCACGTCGGCGCGCGGTCGGGAAACAGCCACCGCGTCGCCGCTCACATCTGGCTGGCGCCGTCTTCTCGGTATTCATGCGATCGGGCTGACGCTGCTCGTTCTGATCGCCCACGCGCTGATGCTTCCGATGCTGTTGCGCACTACGCACTGACGAGCCTGTGAAACATACGCAGCCGTGAATGCGCGACTGAGGCCGCGCCGCAAGTGACACGGCCAGGGGTGTGCCGCCGTTCGTTCGGATATCCATCGAGAATGGGAGCGCCGGCAGACGCGTCGTCAACGCCGTCACCGTCGCACGCCTGGACTCGTCGCTGCTGGGCGCGGCGGCTTACGATTTGGACTGTGCGCGTTTCAGGGCCAGTTGGCCAGCGTCGAGTGCGTCACGAAGGTCGAGCGATCGCGAGGTGTCACGTGCTCTATCGACCGCGGCAACGAATGCCGTGATCGCATCGCGTAACACGTCGCGCGTGACAATGAACGCCTGCAACTGCGCCGCGTGGTTGCCCGCCGCAGCGGCGGGATCCTCGAGCCCCCAGTGCGTCGTGACACCGGCGGTCGGCATGTATGGACATGCGTCACGTGCAGCGTCACAGACCGTGATCACCGCGTCCCACTGCGCATCCTGCACGGCAGGTATGCCCTGCGCCGGTCTGCCGCGCCAGTCGATCCCCATCTTCGCGAGCGCCTCGACCGCGAGCGGATGGACCCCCGGCCCCGGATCCGAGCCTGCGCTCGCCGCGACGATGCGATCGCCGCCGATCGTCGCGAACAACGCCTCGGCCATCTGGCTGCGTGCGGAATTGCGCGTGCACAGAATGAGTACCCGGATCGCCTGTCCGTGCGGCACTTGATTGTCGATCGTCATGCGTGTCTCCCGATGGACACCGTGGCATCCGCGGCTGGGAAATACCTGCGCCGCGCCCAGAGCGATGTGTACACGAGGCCCACCAGTGCTGGCACCTCGATCAGCGGACCGATCACCGCGGCCAGCGCCTCACCGGACGTGATGCCGAAGGTCGCCACGGCCACCGCGATCGCGAGCTCGAAGTTGTTGCCCGCAGCCGTGAACGACAATGACGCGGTGGTTTCGTAGTCGAAGCCAAGTGCGCGCGACACCCAGAACGCGAGACCGAACATGAGGCCGAAGTACACCAGCATCGGAATCGCGATACGCACCACGTCGAGCGGAAGCGTCACGATGCGATTGCCCTGCATCGCGAACATCAGCACGATGGTGTACAGCAGGCCGAGGAGCGCGGTCGGACCGAATTTCGGCATGAAGACGCCATCGTACCACGTCGCGCCTGTGGCCAGCACAAGAAGTTTTCGTGTGAGATATCCGGCAACCAACGGCACACCGAGAAAAATCGCGACACTGATCGCGATCTGCGACATGGAAATGTTGAGCGCAGCCGTGTCCGCACCGAACCAGCCGGGAATCACGGTCAGGAACAGATATCCCAGCACCGAATACGTGAGGATCTGGAACACTGAGTTCAGCGCAACGAGGACGGCCGCCAGTTCGCCGGAGCCGCACGCCAGCGAATTCCAGATCAGCACCATCGCAATGCACCGTGCAAGGCCGATCAGCACGAGGCCGTTCCGATATGCCGGCAGGTCGGGGAGAAAAATCCACGCGAGTGCGAGCATCAACAATGGACCGAGCACCCAGTTCAGCACGAGCGACGTGCCGAGCAGCCTGGTGTCGCGAATATGTGCGCCGATGGTTTCGTATTTCACCTTGGCGAGCACCGGATACATCATCCAGAGCAGGCCGATCGCGATCGGCACCGACACACCGTTGAGTTGCACCCGATCGAGCGTCGCACCCAGGTCGGGATTCATGCGGCCGAGAGCCAGGCCCAGTCCCATGGCCGTGAAGATCCAGAGCGGCAGGAACCGATCGAGTGTCGAGAGACGTCGAAGAATCGGTGCGTCGATGGGTGCCGTTGCGGCTAACATGGCGCGGCCGTCCGCTCAGTCACGCGCTGCATGGCGAGTGCACGCTCGCTGTCGAGCAGGGCGACGCCCGTGAAACACGAGCGGACGCAGTTCATCAGGTTGTGATGAATCGCATTGGTCGGCTCGGCGAGTCGATAGTGCGCGAACTTCCATTCGCGCGTGGCGACGACCAAGCCTGTCCGCCGCAGATACGCGAGATGCCGTGAGACCGCAGGTTGCGGGAGGCCGAGAATTTCGACCACGTCGCAGACGCAGAGTTCGCCGGCGACGAGCACGTTCAGGATGCGAATTCTCGTCGGATCCGCAAAACCCTTGAACAGCACATCGAGTTCGAGAAGCTCGATGCTCTCGTCGGGGCGCGAGCTATTGGTCGGTACGGCGCAAAGCGTCACGGTACGGTGGGACTGATGTCATATTCGGGTAGGCATATGAAAATTGCCTAGCCGAATATGACATGTCAATAAGCGATCGGAGCGGTCAGGCAACGCGCGTACTGGTGGCCTCCGCAGGCCGCGCTTCAATCCACCGAATCCGTCCCCTCCCACTCCACCGGCTTTCCATCAGGCCCGATCACCAGCACCGGCAGGTCGATCAGCTTCTCCAGCAGGTCGGCCTTCCGGCTCGCGCCCCATAGTTCGAGGCGTGTACTGCGCGCACGTGGATCAGGCACCGGCGTCAGGCGCAACGCCCGCTCCGTCCAGCGCACCTTGATCTGCTGCACCGCGCCGATGTGCCCGCGGTCGAAGCCATCGGCGACGCGCAGCATCGCCGCCAGACGCCGGACTCGCAGCTGCTGTTCGCGCGTCAGTTCAGCGAACGTGGGATGCTTGAGCTTCGGTGGCGACCCGCGATGGTACCGCGCCACGTTCGCCATCACCACCTGCTCCTCCGGTGACACGCCAAGCAGGTCGGCGTGCACGATCAGGTGATACGCGTGCTTGTGATGGTCGTTGTAACTGATGTGGTAGCCCGTGTCGTGCAGCAATGCGGCGTCGCGCAGCGTTTCGCGATCGGCCGGTGTGCACCCGATCCGGATGCCGATCGCGTCGAACAGCTGCAGCGCGAGTTTCTGCACGTGCTTCGCATGCGGCTCCTCGTACTGCGTGCGCTCGGCGAACTGCTGCACGCTGCGCCGGCGGCCTTCGCCAGGATCGGTGGTCTGCGGTGCGACTTCCGCCGCTTCCAGCAACAGCCCTTCGCGAATGCCATACGCCGACGCATGAAACTCACGAATGTCGAGGTACGCCATCACCTCGGCCGCGACGGCCATGCCAGCCACGATGATGTCGGCGCGCGCAGGATTGAGGCCCGGTACCGTGAGGCGCTCGGCAGGGGACAGTTCGATCAGCTGGTCGAGCAGGTGTTCGAGTTCACCGCGAGTCACGAGCTTGCCGTGCACCGTGCGTGCGGTGCCGACACGTTGCCGCGCCAGGAGCATGCCGGCGACGTTCGTGAAGGTGCCGCCGGAACCGATCATGCCGGCGCCTCGCCATTCCTTGACCGCAAAACGTTCGCGAATCTCATCGCGCAGCGCCTTCCGCAACCTGTTTACGCTGGCGCGTCGCGTGCCTTTGCGCAGATACGTTTCCGTTGCACGGATGGCGCCGAATGGCATCGAGAGCAGGCGTTCCACCAGACCATCGGCTGACAGCGCCAGTTCCACCGAACCGCCGCCGATGTCGCAGGTGACCATGCGACCATGTCCGACATCGAAGTGTGCCTGTGCACTGCGGAATGACAGGCGCGCCTCGTCTTCACCGCTGATCACGCGAACGGTCAGGCCCGCGAGCTTCTTCACCTGACGCACGAACGCGGCGCCGTCTGTCGCATCGCGCACCGCACTGGTCGCCACACATTCGATACGTTCGGCGCCGAGTTGACGCGCGAGTGTGACCATGCGCTGCAGCGCCTCGATGGCGGCCAGTGCGCTCTCGACGGACAGGTGCCCCGTTTCGTCCACGCCCGTGCTGAGGCGCGGTGCGGCCTTCATTTCATCGACCGTACGGATCTGCCCTGACGCGCTGACATCGGCGACGATCGCACGAATCGAGTTGGAGCCGATGTCGATGGCGGCGATCCGACGCGAGGCCACCGCACCCGCATCGCCATTTCCCGCCCCGAATGCCGGAGTGCCGGTCGGTGTGGCGCGACGCGTCGGCGATGTCGGAATCGCGGACAACGGCGCGATGGGAGTCGGGCGACGAGGTGACCGTGCGGGCATGCAGTCGGGGTGGGAGACGCGGACCCCGGAAGTTACCGGGCGCGGTGCGCGACGGTAGCGCGCATTCGGCGTGCGCGCGTCAGCGTGACGGTATGCTCCAGGCGCGCAGCAGCGTCTCACGCATCGCTTCGGGAAGCGGTGCGTAACCGAGGGCCAGTGCATCGTCCTCACCGCGTGCCAGCGCCCATCGCACGAACTCGTGCATGACGCGGATGTGTGTCGTATCGCGCCCCTGGGTCGGCACGATCAGCCATGACAGCGACGCGATCGGATAACTCGCCTCTCCTGGCGCGTCGCTGATGCTCGTCGCGAACTCCACCGTATCGTCCATCGAACTGAGCATGGCGTTGGCGGCGGCACGCAGCGCGCCGGTTTGTGGTGTGACCCACGCGCCGGCGTGATTGCGCACGCGCGCCGATTGCAGGCGATTCTGCATGGCGTACACCGCCTCCACGACGCCGATCGAAAATGCAGTGACCTTGATCTCGGCTGCGACCCCTTCGTTGCCGCGTGCCCCGAGGCCCACCGGCCATCGCGGAAACTTGCTGCGTCCCGGACCTGCGGCCCACGCGGGACTGAGCCGCGTCAAATAGTCGGTCAGGATCCAGCTCGTTCCACTCGTGTCGGCGCGCGTGATCACGCGGATCACTTCACGCGGAAGCGATACATCGGGATTGAGCGACACGAGGCGCGCATCATCCCAGCGCGTGATGCGGCCGAGGAAGATGTCGGCCAGCGTTTCGCCATCGAGACGCAACTGTCGGGGCAGGGACGGGATATGGTACGTGACGGCCGCACCGCCGACGACCAGCGGTACCTGGCGAATCGTGCGTGAGCCGAACCGTCGTCGCTCGGCGGTATCGAGCGGCGCATCCGTCGCTGCGAAGTCCACCGAGTCACCCAGCAGCGCACGAACGCCAGCGCCGGAGCCGATCGAGCGATACCGGATCCGCACACCTGCCTCATCACCGAAGCGCGAGAACCAACGCGTATAGACGGGATACGGGAAGGTTGCGCCGGCACCCTCGATGTTCACCGTGTCGGCTGACACCGTGCGACCGACGGCGGGCTCGGGTGCCGACCCGCACGCACCCATTCCGCACACGAGCAGCAGCACGAGCGCACTGCGCGTCGCGCTCACATGTCGTTTGCGTATCCGACGAACTTGAAGCGTCCGCCGTACGACATGATGGACCCGAACAGAGGGCCGTCGAACGACTTTCCATCCGGCAACAGGAGTCGTACGGTGCAGCCGTCGTACATGGTGAGCGCTCCTGTGTTCAACGGCGGCTTCCGACAGTCGAGGGATTCCAGCGTCAGCCTGCGATTCCCGACGCGGTCGATCGCGCGGTTGATTCCCTTCTCGCTGTTGAGCGAAATCAGGTCCCAGCGCAGCGACGGCGGCATGCCATTCGGCATCGCGGCGTCACGAGAGTTCGGAAAGTACAAGTATGCAAACTCGGCGCGCGTCATGTTGAGTCTGACCAGCGCTGCGCGATCCGCCGATGCCAGGGCGGCGACGAATCGGTTAACCAGCTCCTCGCGTGACGCTGCTCCCTGAGCGAGACCGGCGGGCTCGGGCAGGCCCGCCCTGAATCGGCGCAGCATCTCCGGCATGGGGAACGACGAGTCGATCACCATTCCCGGTTGGCGTGTCGTGTCGAGAGGCAAGCGCTGGTACGCGTACGGTGCACCCTCGGCAGTTCGGGCCGTGCCGCCGGCCGTTGCGGCACTCGCGGAGGTTTCATGCGGCCCGCAGGCGACGACGGCCAACATCGCCAGCGATGCAATTCCCGATTTCACAGTGATGCTGCGTGGTGCCATGGCGAGTGTCTGAAATGAACTGCGGGCCGGTGCGCAATGCATGCGCACCGGCCCGCAGAAACGTAGCGATCGATCAGTTGATGGTGTACGAGGTCCAGCCCTGCCACCACTTCGGACCCGCCGGATCCGCTGCACCGCGGAACGCGGTACCGGCGATGAACGTGCCGGCCTTGGTCTGCAGTGCGCCGGTGAAGGTCGCGAGTCCACCAGTCGCGGCAGCTCCTGCCGCCACTGGCGCCCAATCGAACGTTGCGCCGTTGGCCGGAAGCGTCGCCGCGACGCTCGTGAAGAGTGCCGATGCGGTTCCGGCGACCGTGCTCAGCTTGTTGACGGTCGTGTCAGCAGTGTAGTGACGCACGGTGTTCGCCAGGATCGGCGTGGCCTGCGGCTCGAACAGCGCACCGTTCTCGGCGAACAGGATGTTGGAGAGCACGAAGTCTCCCGCCGTGGCCCGCTGGAACGTGGTCGTATCGCGGAATGAGATCGCGAAGGCCGGGAAGCGCGAGACGATACCGTTGACGTAGTAGCCACCAGTACCGCGACGGAGCATCATTCCACGTCCGCCAGCGGCAGGCAGCGTGACGCCATTCGTCGTGCCGGTACCGTACAGCGTGAAGTTTGCGACGATCGGCGTCGTGAGCGGCGTCGCGAGCTGATTCGCGCAACCGGCGGCGTTGGAATCGCAGCCGTCGTTCTCGATGCCTTGAGGATCGACTGCCGGGGAACCCGCGTTTGCCAGCGGTGCGATGATGCGCGTCTGCATGGCGATCAGGTACTGGAGGCGACCGACGAAGCCCTCCGAGAGGTCGAAGTGATCGTCACCCGACTCGTAGCTGACGAGGTACTTGCCGTCCACAGCACCGCCGAACCATTCGTAGCTGTCATCGAGACCGGCCATGGTCTGGATGTACTCGACGACCGTACCGCTGCCCACCGCGGCCAGGGTGAGCGAGTTCAGTTCCTGGTTCGGAGCCGTGGCGTACCCGGCGAACTCGATACGGACGTACCGCATGATGCCGCTGTTGTCCGTGTTGCTCGTGCCACCGCTGTAGATCTGCGCCGGATTGTTGGCGCCGACACCGGTGCCTTCCACCTGGATACTGCCCGTGCGGTTGATGATTCCGTTGCCGATGATGATCACTCCGCCCCAGTCACCGGGCTTGCGATTGCCTGCCGAGCGCGCCGACGTGAACACGATCGGGTTCGCTGCAGTGCCCTGTGCGTCGATCTTCGCGCCGCGCGTGATGAAGAGCGACGAGCCGATGTTCGCAAGGGCCGTGTCGCCCCGGATCTTCGTGCCCGGCTGAATCGTCAGCGTGGCGCCGTTGGTCACCTGGATGAAGCCGAGGAGCGTGTACACCGTGTCCGCGTACAGGATGCGGTTGGCGGTGATGTTGGCCGAGATCACGCCGGCCACCGTGCCGGCCGCGTTCGTCGTGACGGAGATTTCGGCCGTGTACTGCGAGGGTCCGGTCGGCCGGATCGCCTGCACGCGATAACGATACGGTGCATTCGGCTCGAGACCCGTATCGAGCAGCGTGGTCGCGGTCAGCGTGGCGGGCGAAATCGTGGCGAACGTGCCGCCGCTCGCGCCGGGCGCGCGTTGAACGATGTAATTGGTCGCGTCGGTGACGGCAGCCCAGCTGACGGTCGCGCTGGTCGCGGACGTCGCAACCACGGTCGCATTGGTGGGCGGGAGATCGATCGGACCGGTTGGATCGTCATCGCTGCACGCAGACAACGTGAGTGCGGATGCGACGAGGGCTATGCCAGCAAGCGAACGCCAGTGAAACGCCATGATACTCTCGGCAAGGAAGAAAATGAGGGTGCTGCTGCGACAATGTGGTCGCGAGTGAAGTTCAGCCGACTTTGTCATGGCTGATGCACACATGCGTCACGGTCGCGTCACAGCGGTGCGCGTCCTGTCGTGACAAACACGAAATCGCGCGCCGTGCGCTCACACATGCGAAAGCGGGCGCGAACGAGATTCGCGCCCGCTTTCGCCCGCCACGGTCATGCTACGGCTGCCAGTTGAGCCCGAATGAGAACAGACGTCCCGTGTAGTACGACTCGCGCGTGACCAATCCCTGCTTGGTGCGATACTGCGCATCGAGCAGGTTCCGCGCGTCGATGCGTCCCGCGAGCCCGCGCACCACCGGGAACCGCAACGAGAGATCGAGCACGTTGCGCGGCAGTTCCTTCACGTCCGGCAACGGGACGACGCCCGCGTCCACGATTCGCGCACCGATCACGTTGTACAGCAGCGTTGCGCTGGTCGAGCCGCTGCTCGTGTTCCAGGTCACGCCGCCATTCACCATGTACGGCGCCTGACCCACCATGGCGCGGTTGGCGTTCGTCGTGCTGGTGAGTCCCTGTCGCAGCGTGATCTCACTCTGCATGATCGTGGCATTCGAGAAGATCGTCACGTTCTCCAGCGACGGGGACAGCTTCGTCAGCGCCGTGCGTGCCTCGAGCTCGATGCCATAGTTCGTGGCGCTCTTCGCATTCTGGAAAGTGACGACGCGTGTGCCTGACGTGGCGAGATAGATTCGCTCGATCGGGTTGTCGAACTGCTTGCCGAACAGCGACACGCTCAGGACTTCGCTGCGTGACGGGAACCATTCCCAGCGCAGGTCCACGTTGCGGACCAGCGACCGGATCAGGTTGGCGTTGCCTTCCACATTGTCACCGCCCAGGACGTCCCGGAACCGGAGTGGTGCCAGTTCGCGGTACTCGGGGCGTGCAACCGTCTGCGACACGCTGAAGCGCAGGTTCTGGTTCTCCGTCGCCTTGTAGGTGATGGCGAGTGACGGCAGCACATCGTTGAACTTCGGGTTGGTCCGAATCGGCGCACCAAGCGTCGGTGTGCCGATCACTTCCACCGACGACGCTTCATACCGGGCGCCGGTGATGACGTTGACGTTCTCCCGGAGCTGCCAATTGAACATGAGGTAGCCCGCTGCCAGTCGATCCTCCGCCGTGTAGCTGCCGCCCTGCGACAGCGGCACCAGGCTGAGCGCATTTTCGCCCGGCTGCGTGAATCGGCCGTCGAAGATCTCCTCCGGTGCAAGGCGTCGATCCGCATTGTCGAGTCCGAGGCCCTGCGCGCTGTACACGAAGTTCTCGGCATCGCGACTGGTCGAGCGATACAGTCCGCCGAACTTGACTTTCAACTCCTTGCCGGGCTCGAAAAACGTCATGCGATAATTGGCGGCACCTTCGTATGTGTTTTCATTCAGGTCGCCAAAGGTTCGCACGGCACTCTCGGTGCCGATCGCCAGCCATTCCGGCGCGGCAGCACCGACTCGTGAATACACGATCTCGGAGCGATCCGGCTCCCTGCGTGTCACGCCCGACGCCGTGGCCGACCAGTCGAACTCGTGCGCGCCACCGAACAGTGAATGCTCCGCCTTGAGCTGCGAACTGCGGATCATGCGCTCGACATACTGCAAGCGCGTGATGTCGAGATCGAGGCCAAGGTTTTCGCTTATGCCGGACTCGACGCGGGCATCGTTGTCGCTGGTGCGATTGTACGTGTTGTTCAGTGAGAGCTTGGTGTTGCGTCCGAGGTACGTGCTGAAGTTCGCCAGGCCGCCCCAGAGCACCCCGGTGCCTGCGCTCGTGCCTTCGAAGCGATCCACTTCCTCGATGCCCTGCCGTGCCGCGGCGTACGCTCGCACCTGATCCCGCTTGATGTTCTGCTGAACGGAGTAGTTGCCGCTGAGCAGGTAGCCGATGCGCTGGCCGAGGATCGGATCATTGCCACCGACCGACATGCCGAAGCTGCCATTGCCGGAGCCCGTCGACGGACGCGCACTCCAGCGGTTGCGGAACGTACCGAGCAGGCTGTTCACCAGTCCCTGACCGGGCTGCGGATTGAATGACCCCTGGTCGCGGATGATCGTCGGCAACTGCCGCTTGTCACCACCGAACGCGAAGTAATCGAGTCCGGCATTGCCGGCGGTGATCGTGCTCTTGCCGCTGATGGCAGCGTTGTAACCCGCCGACGACGACATCACGAGCGTCCGCCGCGCCGGAAATTCCTTCGTCTGGATGTTCACGGCCGCACCAGCAAAATCGCCCGGCTGATCGGGTGTGAAGGTCTTCGACGTCGTGACACTCTGGATCAGGCTCGCCGGAAACAAGTCCAGCGGAACGACCTTGCGTTCCGGCTCCGGGCTCGGCAATCGCGCGCCATTCAGCGACGATGTCGTGTAGCGATCACCGAGACCGCGCACGAACACGTACTTGCCATCCTGCACGTTCACACCACTGACGCGACCGACAGCCGCGGCGGCATCGGCGTCTGGGCTCTTCGAGATCTGTTCAGCGGTGACGGTATTGATGATCGCGACGGCGCTGCGCTGGCGATCGAGCGCCGCGCTGACGGAACCACGTTCCTGCGTCGCGGTCACGGTGGCGGTCGCGAGCTGCAGCGCTGCCGGTGCCATCGCGATGTTCTGCTCGACCGTCTGACCAGCGGCCACGACGATGCCGGTGATCGTCTTCGAGCCATACCCGATGCGTCGGGCAAGCAATGTCACGGTACCAGCCGGCACGCCGACGACCGTGTAGCGCCCGTCGACACCACTGAGTGCGCCGATCGTCGTTCCGACGACCTGGATGCCCACATCCGACATGCCCGCGCCCTGCGGGTCGAGCACACGTCCCGTGATCCTGCTGCGCGCCGCTGCGGGCGTCTGCGCGTCTCCTGCATTGGACAAACCACATACGGCGACAACGAACAGTGTCAGCCGACGAACGAAGGTGTGCGACATAGAGTTCGCGAATCGATGCGGGGATTCCGGTGGGCCCCAGTCCGTCGCCCACCTCCATGCCGAAGCATGACCCCGTTACGTTCGCCATCCTGTGTGACAAGCCCCCCGCAATCATGCAACGGACGTGTAACGGCGTGTCACGGCCCCGTGCTACGCCACCGTTACACGTCCGTGACTGGCACCGGCCAGGTCGTCAGAATCGTCGTGCCCACACCCGCTTCACTCTCGGCCGTCACATGGCCGCCGTGCGCCTCGACCAGGTGTCGCACGATCGCCAGGCCCAGACCCGTGCCGCCCTGCTCGCGGGATCGCGCCGGATCCACACGATAGAAGCGTTCGAAGATGCGCGGCAGGTGTTCGGCCGGAATTCCGATACCGGTATCCGTGACGGCCACCGTGACGATGTCGCCCTCCCGCCGGGCGACGACCTGCACCTTTCCCGCCGCCGTATGGCGTACGGCATTCTCGACCAGGTTGCCAATGACTTGTCGCAGCGCCGTCGGATCCGCGAAGACCTTCTCCGCATCGCGCGCGATGTCGGCCCGCACCACGATGTCCTTGGCCTGCGCAGCGGGTTTGGCGGCCACCATCACATCCGCCACCACATCCGGAATGCGACTCCACACCGGGTTCGGGCGCCAGCCGCCGGACTCGATGCGGCTCAGATCGAGCAGGTCATCCACGATACGCTGCATGCGCCTGGTATTGGACAGGATGGTCTGCAGGAACGCCTGTCGGCTGACGACCGGCATGTCGCCGTCGTCGACCAGCGTCTCCGCGTACCCACCCACGATCGTCAGCGGCGTCCGCAGCTCGTGGCTCACGTTCGCCACGAAATCGCGCCTCACCTGCTCCAGCCGGCGGATCGGCGTCAGGTCGTACATCGCCAGCACGGCGCCGCCGTCCGTCAGCGGGCGGGCCACGAGCGACACGGCCCGATCGTGCAGCGTGACTTCACGGGGCTCGACCACCTGGCCCGACAGCGCGCGCTGCAATGCGTCACGCAGGTCGACATTCACCGGCAGGCGATCGACGGGGAAGGGAACCTCGCCATCCACGCCTGCGAGCACGCGGCCCACGTCATTGATGCGCATCACCTGGCGGCCCGAGTCCACCGCGATCGCACCCTCGGTCAGTGAATCGAACAATTCCGTCAGCAGCGATTCCTCCGCTTCGAGCGTGGCGAGGCGAGCGCCCAGTTGCTCGGCGAGGCGATGTACGGCACGGGCGAGATCACCCACTTCACCCGGCGCCGACAACGCGGGGCGGCGCGACAGGTCACCGGCGGCAAGCGACTGCGCCACGTCTCGCAGCTCGATGATCGGCGTCGTGATCGAACGCGAGAAGAACCAGCCGAACAGCGCCACCGCGAAGATGGCACCGACACCGACCAGCAGGATGTCGACGCGGGATCGGGCGAACAGCTCATCCACCGCGCGTGTCTTGACCGATACTCGCGAAATGCCGAGTGGCATGCGGACGGCCACGTACAATTCTTCATCGCCTGCCGACGCCGACATGCGCCGGGACGAGCCGGTACCACGCGACAGTGCATCGCGCACCTCGGGCCGGGTGCGATGGTTTTCCAGTGTGCGAATACGCGGCTTGTCGAACTCCGAGTCGCCGAGCACCACACCGGCCGTGTCGATCAGCGTGACACGATGACCGGTGGCCGATCCTGCCGCATCGGCGAGTGCGTCGGCCTGCGCGGGATTCGTCCACTGCCCGGCAAGCAGGCGCGCTTCGCTCTGCAGTTGCGCCACCTGCTCCTCGGCGATGCGCGCATACAGCCGTCGATCGAGGACTGCGATGACCGCTGCCAGCAGCAGCGAGACGCCGAGAACGAGGCCGAGCAGGAGGCGGGTGGTGAGACGCACGCGGGGAAACTAGCGACGCATCCGCACGATCCGTTCAGCGTGCCGACGCACCTCGCATCCGGTAGCCGAAGCCGCGGACCGTCTCGATCAGGTCACCTGCTTCCCCGAGCTTCGTGCGCAGTCGCTGGATGTGCATGTCCACCGTGCGCGTCTGGATATCCGGCGCCGCTTCCCACACCGTCTCCAGCAGGTGCCCGCGCGCCTGGACACGACCGCGGCGCTCGGCGAGTGTGATCAGCAGCTTGTATTCAGTCGGCGTGAGCTCCACTTCATCGTTCTCGACGGCCACGCGATGTGCAGCGCGATCGATGCGAATCGCCCCGATCTGCAGCAGGTCGGCCGGCGTCTCGCTGCTGCCGGACGTCCGTCGCAGGATCGCACCGACGCGCAGCACCAGCTCCTGCGGGCTGAATGGCTTGGTGAGATAGTCGTCGGCGCCGAGTGACAGTCCGCGAATGCGATCCTGTTCCTCCTTGCGGGCCGTGAGCATCAGCACCGCGATATGGCGCGTGCTCTCCTCCGCGCGGATGTGTTCGAGCACGTCGAAGCCACTCATGCCCGGCAGCATCAGGTCGAGCACCAGCAGCGATGGCCGCTCCTGCCGCGCGATCGACAGCGCGTCGGTGCCGTTCGATGCGGTCGAGACGCGATAGTTCGTCTTCGCCAGGTGGTACGCCACCAGCGCGACGATGTCCGGCTCGTCGTCGACGACGAGGATGCGTTCCTGAATGTGCGGTGCGGCGCTTGTCATGCGGGAGTTCCTGTGCCGATGATCGCTGACGACAGGGGTGTGCGTCCCTGCTCGTCTGCCACCATCGGAATGTGAGGCGCGCCATTGCTGGACAGGCGCTGCCGGATTTTCGCCAGAATCATCTCGATTGCCACCGTGTTGTGCCCACCCCGCGGGACGATGACGTCCGCCCAGCGTTTGCTCGGTTCGACGAACTGCAGGTGCATCGGTCGCACCGTGTTCACGTACTGTTCCAGGATCTCCTCCAGCGGCCGTCCGCGGGACGCCATGTCCCGCTTGATGCGGCGGACCAGCCGGATGTCGGCATCGGCATCCACGAACACCTTCACGTCCAGATGCTGTCGCACCCGTTCGTCGGTGAACAGCAGGATGCCATCCACCACCACCACGTCCACCTTCGCGATCCGCACGGTTTCGCTGCTCCGTGCATGGATCGTGTAGTCGTACACCGGCTTCTCGATCGCCTGCCCGTGCGCCATCGCATCGAGATGTTCGACGAACAGGTCGAGATCGAAGGCGTCCGGATGATCCCAGTTCAGGTGGTTCAACTCGCGCATCGTGAGGCCGATGTGCGAGCGGTAGTACGAGTCCATCTCCACGAATGCCACCGACGACTCGGACAGTGCGGCAGCCACCCGACGGGCAACCGTCGTCTTGCCGGAGCCGGTTCCACCAGCAACTCCAATCATCAGCGGGCGGTTCGGCACGGCATCTCCAACGTCACGGATATATGGTGATCCGTGACTGTGTGATTCTTCGTGATGATTCGGTCACGACTCGGTATCGGCGCGCCCGACCGGACCACCGGGTCTTCGATGCCAATCTACCTGCGAGTGACTGGGTCGGGTCGGCTGCCGGGAGGTGGCCGGACGCGCTAGCTTCCCTCCATGAAACTCATGCCATCGCACGGTCGGCGCCTCGTGACGCTGGTGGCGCATTGTGTCATGGCGGCAGCACTCGTGGGTCAGGCTCGGCCGACGTCGCGATCCCTCGTCGTGGTCGCCACCACCGACGTTCACGGACGGCTGCGGGCCTGGGACTATTACGACAGCCGCGCCGACAGCGCGCACAGTCTTGCCGCCGCCGCCACGATCGTCGACTCGATTCGCGCGGCGCATCCCGGAAACGTCGTTCTGGTGGACGCCGGCGATCTGCTGCAGGGTAATCCGCTGTTGTCAGTGGCCGCGCGGGCGCCTGGTTCCGCTCCGCATCCCGTGATCGCCGCCATGAACGCCATGCGGTACGACGCGGCCGCGATCGGCAATCACGAGTTCAACTATGGCGTGCCGCTCCTGCGCCGCGCGATCGGGCAGGCGACCTTCCCGTTTCTCTCCGCGAACGCGATCGCGGCGCGACCGCGCGAGGCCTTCGCCCGCTTCGCACTCGTTCGCCGTGGCGACCTGACGATCGGCATCGTCGGCGCCACGACACCCGGCGTGATGGTCTGGGATCGCGACAACGTCAAGGGCAGGCTCACGTACGGCGACATCATTCCCGCGGTGCGCCGTGCGGCGGCCGATGCGCGCAAGGCGGGCGCCGATGTGGTGATCGTGGTCGTGCACGCCGGCCTCGATGGCGCCGCGAGCTACGACACGGTGTCGACGGGCCTGCCGAGTGAGAACGTCGTCGGCCGCCTGCCGCGTGAGGTGCCGGGAATCGACCTGGTCGTGTACGGCCACTCGCACCGCGAGATGATCGACACGATGGTGAACGGCGTGCGCCTCATGCAGCCTCGCAACTATGCCACGACCGTCGGTGTTGCGACGCTGAATCTCGCGCGTGCCGATTCGCACTGGCGCGTGACATCGTCCACGGGCGCTTCGGTGAAGGTGCAGGGACATGTCGAGTCGGCCGCGGTCTTGCGTGTCACGGACGCCGCACATCGCACGGCACTCGCGTTCGTCAGCGAATCGATCGGTGTCACCCACAGCGCGTGGCGATCCGATCTCGCACGCGCGGTCGACATGCCGATCACGGATCTCGTCGGCGAGGTGATGCGCCGGGTGTCGGGCGCGCAGCTGGCAGCCAGTCCGGCGTTCTCACTCGATGCCCGGATCGACAGCGGCACGATCACGGTCGCAGAGATCGCGAAGGTCTATCCGTTCGAGAACACGTTGCGAGCCGTCCGCATCTCCGGCGCGCAGCTGCAGGCGTTCCTCGAACACAGCGCGAACTACTGGAAAACGTGGTCGCCGGGAACCGGCGGATCGATCGTCAACAACAGCGTGCCCGGTTACAACTTCGACATGGTCGTCGGGGCGACCTATGACCTCGATCTGTCGAAGCCGGTGGGTCAGCGCGTCGTAGGCCTGTCGGTGAACGGCCGTGCAGTCACTGCTGGTGATTCCTATACGATCGCGCTCAGCAACTATCGACAGACCGGTGGTGGTGGCTTCGCGATGCTGGCCGGCGCACCGCTGGTGTACGAATCGAAGGGCGACATCCGCGAGATGATCATCGACGCGGTGCGGAAGGCCGGCAAGCTCGAACCTTCGGCGTGGGCCACCAGCAACTGGCGCATCATCCCGGCGGACGCCGCAGCGGCCGCGAAGGCCTCGTTCCGAAACGGCGGCGGTGACACGCGCTCGTCCGCACCGCGCCTGCGCGTCATCGGCATCAACGATTTCCACGGCGCCTTCGAATCGCGCACCGGCCCGCGCGGCCAACCGCTCGGTGGTGCACCAGCACTCGTCTCGGCGATCCGTCGTGCGCAGCGCGAATGTGCGCCGCCGAGCTGCTACTCCGTGCTCGTCGATGGTGGTGATGAGTTCCAGGGTACACCGGCGTCGAATCTCGCCTACGGCCGCACGGTCGTCACACTGTTCGACTCGCTCGGCTTGACCGCCGCCGCACTCGGCAACCACGAATTCGACTACGGACAGGACACGCTCCGCGCACGCATCCGACAGGCATCGTATGCCGTGCTCTCGGCCAACCTGCGCGACACACTCGGCAACATTCCGTCGTGGATCCGGCAGGACACCATCGTGCAGCGCGGACCATTCACGGTGGGCATCATCGGCATCAGCACCATCGAGACGCCGAAGACGACGCGTGCGATCAATGTCACCGACCTGCGGTTCCTCGATCCCGCCCCGATCGTGAGTGAGCGCGCCAAGGCGCTGCGCGCCCGCGGCGCGAACGTGATCGTCGTCGCGGGACACGTCGGCGGCTTCTGCAATGCAGAAGCCGTGTGCGAGGGTGAAATCTTCGACATGGTCAATCGGCTCACGTCGCCGGTGGACGTCGTCGTGAGTGGCCACTCGCACAGCCTGGTCAACACCCGGCTGCGTGGTGTGCCGATCGTGCAGGCACGCTCGCGCGGCGAAGCGATCGACGTGGTGGATCTCGCAGTCGGAGACACATCCGGCAATCGGCCCGGCGACATCAGTGGCTCCCGCGTGCTGCGCGCCGACGTGCTCGAGATCATGGCGGATACGATTCCACCCGATGCGCAGGCCGCGCGAATCGCAAAGGTGGCCGTCGACGCAGTGGCTGCCATCATCGCGCAGCCGGCAGGGAGGATCCTTGCCGACATGCGACGTGAGGGCTCGCAGTACGCGCTGGGGAACCTCGTCGCGGACGCGATGCGCGAAGCGGCGCACAGCGACATCGCCGTCATGAACAACGGTGGCATCCGCGCCAACCTGCTGGCGGGTGATGTGAATTTCGGACGCCTGTATGAAGTGCAGCCGTTCGGGAACACGTTGTACACCCTGCGCGTGCGCGGGTCGGATCTGCGCGGATATCTGGCGCGGCTGGTGGCAGGCAATGCACCACGCGCGCATGTGAGCGGCGTGCTGCTGCGTTACGATCCGGCGCGACCCGCCGACGACCGGCTCGTCGATGTGCGCGTCGACGGCAAGCCCATCGACGGCAAGCGCATCTACACCATCACGCTCAACGACTTCATGGTCACAGGCGGTGATGGTCTGGGCCTCGCGGGTGTCGCCCTCGAAACCACCGCGACCAACATCGTCGATCTCGATGCACTCATCGCGTTCGTGAAGGCGCGCCCGCAAGGTGTCGCGTCGCCTGCGGTCGATCGCATCGTGTCCATCGCTCCCTGACCCGCTCCGCATGACCGACGCGATTGTGCGTGTGTTCGTGAACGCCCGCGGTTACGATGTGCCCGCTGCTGCCTCCGCGCTCGATGCGGTGCGCGTTGCGGATGTTCTCGAGGCGGATGCGGTGGTGGCCGGCACACGCCAGATCACCGACAGCCGGGGCCTGGCCGTGCCGACCGGGACACCTGTCTATGCCGGCGTGATCTACCGTGTGGTGGCCAATCGTGCGCGAGATGGTGAGGGCACCACGTGAGTCCGACCCCGGTGGCGTCGGATCGATCGTTGCTGCGCCGTCTCCCGAAGGCAGAGCTGCATTGCCATCTCGATGGATCGGTGCGACCCGAGACCCTGCTCGAGCTGGCGAAGGAGTACAAGGTCACGATGCCGCGCGACGATGTCGACGCACTGCGCGACTACATGCGCGTCGACGATGCGCGCAGCCTCGAGGACTACCTCATGCGCTTCGACACCACGCTCTCCGTCATGCAGACGGAAGATGCGCTGGAACGCATTGCGTATGAGCTGGCGCTCGATGTCGCTGCGGAAGGGGTGCGGTACATCGAGATGCGATATGCGCCGCCGCTCAACACGCTGCAGGGACTGACACTCGAGCAGGCCGTCGAGGCACCGTTGCGCGGGATCGCGCGTGCGCAGCGTGAGGCGAACGTCACGGCGCGTGTGATCGTGTGCAGCTTGCGTCACTACGACCCAGCCACATCGCTGCAACTCGCGAAGCTCGCCGTCAGCTACCGGGATCGTGGCGTGGTCGGATTCGATCTGGCCGGTGGAGAAATCGGCAACCCGGCGTCGCGTCACGCCGCCGCGTTCGCCTACTGCACGGAGCACGGACTCGCGTGCACCTGTCACGCCGGCGAAGGGGATGGTGCCGAGTCCATCCGTCAGGCCGTACATGACTGCCACGCCCATCGCATCGGACACGCTACTCGGCTGCTCGAGGATCCCACGCTGGCCGACGAGATTCACGAGCGCGGCATCGCGCTCGAACTCTGTCTCACCAGCAACGTCCAGACGCGCGCCACCGAACGCTACGAGACACATCCGCTCAAGCAGTTCCTGGCGCGTGGCATGAATGTCTGCCTGAACACGGACAACCGGCTGATGTCCGCGACGACGCTGGTGGATGAGTACCATCACGCCGCGGTGAGCTGCGACTGTACGTTCGATGAGCTGGCAGGGATGGCACTCGACGGTTTCCGCAGCAGCTTTCTCCCGGACGACGAAAAGGTGGCGCTGGTCGCGAGCATGGCCCTCGAGATCGACGCGCTGCGCCGAGGTCACCCGCTTCCATCGGCAGACCTGACCCGCCCTGACACTCGAGGCGCATGACCAACTTCCGGACGCGCGAGAACGTGACACCGCCAAGCGAGATGGTGTTGCAGGCTCAGTACGGCGCCGAGTCGGCGCTCCGGTCGGCCGCGGTCGTGCGCGCGCTCGTCAATCGCGAGATCGTCCCCCCAGTTGCGGCGATCGTGCTCGGATCGGGGCTCGGCGGCCTCGCCGATCGCATCGTGGACTCGGTGCGTGTACCGTTTCACGACATTCCGGGCTTACCGCCGGCCACGGTCGAGGGGCACGCTGGTGCGTTGCTCGTCGGCACGCTCGAGGGCAAGCCGGTGATCTGTCTTGCCGGTCGCTTCCATCTGTACGAAGCGCATCCCGCCGCCGTCACGGTGTTTCCGGTGCGCCTCATGCATGCACTCGGCGCACGGACGTTGATCGTGTCGAATGCGGCCGGTGGTATTCGCCGCAGCTTCGTGCCGGGCACGCTGATGCGCATCGACGATCACATCAACCTGATGAATCGACATCCGCTGTCGGGACCGACACCCGTCGGTGAGCCGCGATTTCCGGACATGTCCGCACCGTATGACCGCGACCTCGGTGCGCAGCTCGACGCGACCGCGCGTCTCATGAACATCCCGCTCGACATCGGCGTCTACTGTGGTCTCCTCGGGCCCACATACGAAACGCCGGCCGAAGTGCGCATGCTCGAGAAACTCGGTGCGGACGCCGTCGGGATGAGCACGGTGCCGGAAGTCATCACAGCGCGCGCGCTCGGCATGCGATGCGTCGGCGTCAGCCTCATCACCAATGCCGCCGCCGGCTACACGGCCGGCACGCTGAACCACGCCGAGGTCCTCGAATCCGCCAGGGAAGCCGCCGGCCGCTTCCAGGCCCTCATCGCGGGTTTCGTCGGGACGCTCTGACGCAGTTCGTCGCGCGCTCCGAACTCCGTTCGCGTGGAAACATCGCAAAAACTTTTCGCGCGGGGCCCGCGGGGTACGCGGGGAGGTCTGGCGCTGGCGATGATCCACACCATTCGCGGCTTCGTTTCATTGTGTGAACTGCGCACCCGGAGCGGTGGTCTCCTGCTCGACAGCATTCGCTGCGCTCGCGCAGTTCCAACAAGAGCAGGGACGATCGCGGCGAAACATACGTGTGCGCGCTAAAGTCCCCGCGCCCCCGCGTCCCCGCGCGAACACTGTTGACGATGCCGCGACGCACTAGAAGAATCGGCTCGCGCACCACCAACAAGATGCCGTTGCCGTTCCCCGCGCTCTTCGCGAGCCTCGCGCGAAAAGACTGAGCAAGGCCGATGAGGCGTAGACCTCAGCGTGCCCCGGGCTTCGGTGTCTGCGGCAACGACCGCAGCCTCGCCTTGAATGCCTGAAACGCCGGTGTATCCCGCGTCAGCCCATCGAGTGAGCCGGCGGGCAGCGCGGCGATCGCGCGACGGGTCGCCTCGATCCGGTCTTCTTCTACCGGATGCGACGACAGCCAGCCCGCGCTGCTCCCGCCTTTCGTGTCGCGCTCCGTGAGCATGATCTGGAACATCTCCGGCAACCCGCGCGGATCGAGCCCGGCGCGCAGCACGTATTTCACGCCGAATTGATCCGCTTCCGATTCGTCTCCCCGGCTGAACTTCGCCATCATCGCCGTGGCACCGAGGTTGAGCAGGTCACCGCCTCCGTTCTGGCAGAACGACGGTGTGAGTATACAGGCGAGTGTCGCTCCGACGCCGACCTTCTGGCCCTTCTCCATCTGTTTCACCGAATGTCGCTGCGTCACATGCGCGAT
The DNA here is from genome assembly GCA_014379355.1 of Gemmatimonadaceae bacterium. GTDB lineage: Bacteria > Gemmatimonadota > Gemmatimonadetes > Gemmatimonadales > Gemmatimonadaceae > JACMLX01. Next base: position 10,662 of record JACMLX010000246.1, on the reverse strand, counting down.
CTCGTGTCCGACCACACCGGCCAGCTGTGACAACGTCTGCGCCCTGAGGATCAATCCCTTGTTGACGTAGATGTAGCCGCCCGGCACCGCAAAGGCATTGATGTCGGGATCGTCCACGATCGAGAAGCGCCAGTTGCGTCCCTGATCATCGACGAGAACCGCCAGCGAATCGCCAAGTCGATTCATGTACGCGTTCACTTCCGGATCGCGCACGATCGGAAGCTGCGCATTAATCTGCTGGGAATAGTTGAGCCCCATCTCCGCTTCCTGCTGCGGTGAGATGCTGGCACAGGCTGATAGCGTGAAGGCCAGCGTCGTTGCCGCGAGCAACGAGCCGCCGTGCAGTCGAGTGATGCGCATTGCGACATTCCGGTTGTGACGATCCGTCCACTGATCGAGGTCCGACGTGAGTTTGCTGACCGTAGCCCGCGACCTCCAGCGTCGCAAGGCGCGAGAACGAAGCGGGCGGTTCGTGGCCGAGGGCGTGCGCACGGTCGAGGAATTGCTCGACAGCACGCTGACGATCCATGGCGTGCTGGCAAGCGAGAGCGCCGGTCATACACCGCGGGGCGCTGCTTTGCTCGATCGTGCACATGATGCCGGGGTCGAAGTCCTGGTCGTCAATGAGCGCGAGTTCGTGTCGGCTGCCGACACCGATGCACCGCAGGGTGTGCTGGCGGTCGCGACGATTCCGGAGTTCACACTCGCCGCGTTGCCTGCCACCGGCGTGCGATTGCTCGTGCTCGATGCGCTGCAGGATCCAGGGAATGTGGGCACGATTCTGCGAACGGCCGCCGCCTTCGACGTCTCTGCCACCATTGCGCTGCCCGGAACTGTTGACCTTTGGAACGCCAAGGTCGTCCGTAGTGCGATGGGCAGTCAATTCGTGCATCCGACCCTGTTCTGCACCACCGATGCGCTCGCCTCGTTCCTCTCGGAACGAACGATTCCCCTGTGGGGCGCCGACGCGGCCGGAACCCCGGTTTCGGAAGTCAGGGTGCCAGCTGAGTGGGCGCTCGCCGTCGGGAACGAAGGGGCTGGCCTCTCTCCTGCCACGCAGTTGCTGGTCGCCGATACGGTGGCGCTGCCCATCAGCGCCGCCGTCGAGTCACTCAACGTGGCCGTCGCAACCGGAATTCTCTTGTTCGCTCTTCGCTGACTTCTCGTGGATCCTTTCGTTCTCACCATCGTCGCGTTCGCACTGTTCGGGGCCTGCTTCGGCTCGTTCCTGAACGTGTGTGTGTCGCGCTGGCCTGCGGGACTGTCGGTCGTCCGGCCTGCCAGTCGCTGCCCCAAGTGCGAGCGCGAGATCCGGTGGCACGAGAACGTGCCGGTAGTCGGCTGGATGCGGCTCGGCGGCAAGTGCGCGGGCTGCGCCCTGCCCATCTCGATCGAATATCCGATCGTTGAGGTCACCGTCGCCATGCTCTGGGCCGGCGCCGCGTATCTCGGCGGCTATGGGCTCGATGCGCTGCGGCTCGCGACGTTCGCGACCATCATGCTCGGCATCACGCTCACGGATGCCAGGCACTATGTGATTCCGGATGGATTCACGGTGTTCGGGTTCTTCTTCGTACTCATCACCAGTGTGATCGCGTTCTTCAACGGCACACCGGAGCAGTGGTTTGCCACCCCGATCGACGCGATGTACGGCGCCTGCGCCGGCGCCGGATTCATCGCGATCATCGGCTGGCTTGGCGAAGTCGCGCTGAAAAAGGAAGCGATGGGTTTCGGTGACGCGACGCTGATGGCCGTCGTCGGCGCGGCCGTCGGACCGACGCGCGCCATCATCACGGTGTTCGTGGCGGCAGCACTCGGTGCCTCGACGTTCCTCATCATCGTCTATCCGATCTCATGGTTGCGCGCACAGCGGGCAGGGCGCGAATTCGAGCCACCGCTGGTGCCATTCGGCGTGTTCCTGGCGCCTGCGGCCGTGGTCATGCTGCTCGGTGGTCACGCGCTCCTCGATTGGGGTGGTACGTTGCTTGGTGTGCCGCTGCACTGACCCAGCTCGCCGCAGTGCGTCAGCGCGCCCAATCAGCGCCTCCGACCCCGAGTTCCGTGCGCCGCTTTGCTCTGATCATGATCGCGTGTCTGGCCATCGCGGCCTGTGACCGCAAGCCGATGCCGAAGGCCGGCGACCTGCAGGGCGAAGTCACCGCGCTGCTGCCCAAGGTCGAAGACGCCGCTGGCCTCAAGTTCCGTCAGCCGCCCAAGGTGGCGACGCAGACGTCCGAGCAGGTCCAGAAGTTCCTCACCGAGCAGTTCGCGCGTCCCGCGGTGCGGACCGATCTGGACGCCAAGATCGGGGTCTGGAAGCGACTCGGCGTCGTGCCGGATTCGGTCGACGTCGTTGCGCTGCTCATGAAGCTCCTCAGTGAACAGGTCGTCGGCTTCTACGATCCGAAGAGCAAGACGCTCTACGTCGTCGAAGGTCGAACGGGCGTCGAGCGAGAAACGGTCATCCGGCACGAGCTCACGCACGCGCTGCAGGATCAGTATGTCAATCTCGACTCGATCCAGAACATTCTCGGTGACGACGATCGCGTCGAAGCCGCGCAGGCGGTGTTCGAAGGTCATGCCACGGTGATCATGATCGGCAACGCGGCGCGCACCATTGCGTGGGACAAGGCGCGCGAGGGCATTCGCGACGCGCGCGCGGCGAATCCGATCTTCGGGGCCGCGCCGGCGTTTCTTGCGGAAGGGCTGCTCTTTCCGTATCTGGGTGGGGCCGAGTTCGTGCGCACTGCGATGGCTGACGGAGTGACCAGTGCGCAGCTGCTCGCCACGCTCCCGACGAGCACGTCGCAGGTGCTGCACAAGGAGCGCTGGGGTGCGCAGGGCAACGCCGCTGAAATCGTGCGCTTCACTGCGCCCGCCGGCAGCAGCATCCGGTACGAGAACAGCTTCGGCGAGTTCGAGACTCGACTCGCGCTCGCGGAATTGCTCGGCGACGTTGGGGTGGCGTCCCGGGCGGCGCGCGGACACGATGGCGATCGGTATGCAACGCTCGCGACGCCCGGCGGTGATGGGCTGGTGTGGGTCATCGTGTGGGACACGCCGCTCGATGCCGAGGAGTACGCGGAAGCGATGGGCGCTGCGATGGCGAAGCGATACGCGGCCAGTGTCGCGTCCATCAATGGTCGCCGTGAGATCGCTGCGACCGGGCGTCGCGTCACGATTCGCACGGAGAAGGTCGGTGGCCGCGACATCACCATCGCCGAGGATCTGCCCGCCAGCGCCAGGTCGCCGGCGATCGCGGCGTCCACGGTCACGATCACCGCGCGCTGACCGCGTCCTCGTCGGGCCGACACCGATTTCTCCGCGTGCTGAACGGTGGCGCTGATCCGTTTCACAGACTATTTCCGATGTGCGAACTGTGCCGTGCGCTGCAGGACGGCCGATTCACGTGCGCCGGAGCCCCCGGACTGGCCGGTGATCCTTCATATTTCCGTGCATGACTGCTCCAACGAACGAACTTCTGGCCAAGGTCGACGTGCTCTCGGATCTCGAGCCGCTCGTCGACGAGTTGATGGTCGCACACGAGGCGAAGCGGATCCTGTGGTATCCGAGCGAACTGCTCGCGCCCGCACCGGACACCGATCCTGACGTCTACATCAAGCAGCTGCGCGAGCGCAGCCAGGGTATCTCGACGCCGGCGCGTGTCGCACTCGCCCTCAATCTGCTGACCGAGGAAGGGCTGCCGCACTTTCATCGGCTGCTCGCGGTGTACCTCGGCAACGAATCGTTCTGGCACAAGTGGACGAACCTCTGGACGGCCGAAGAGGATCGTCACGGCGCTGTGCTGCACGACTACATGCATGACAGTCGCATCCTCGACAATCCCGTGCTCGAGCGCATGCAGTTCGAGTATCTCAAGGCAGGATTTGCCCCCGCCTGGGATCGCGATCCGTACCGCGTGTTCGTGTACACGTCGTTGCAGGAACGCGCGACGCAGGTCAGCCACGCGAACACCGGCAAGCTCGCCAGTGTCACCGAACCGCTGATCGGTGAAGTGCTGTCCAACGTCGCGAAGGAAGAGGCGCGGCACTACACGTTCTATCGCGCCATCTTCAAGGCCGTCATCGAACGCGATCCGAATCGTGCGATGGTCTCGGCGGCGGAAATCATGCCGTCGATCGAGATGCCGGGCGTCGCGATGCCGCACTTCCGCGACATGGCCGACGTGGTGCGCCGCGCGGGAATCTACGGCCCGCGCGATTACCTCAAGATCGTCGAGGAGCTGATCCGGTTCTGGGCCCTCGAAGCGGTCACCGGACTCGATGAGATCGGCCGCAAGGCGCAGGAGAGGATCATGGCCGTCCCGGCACGCCTCCTGCGGGTCGCGGACATGATGGAAACGCGCAGTCGCGCAAAAACTTTCTCGTTCGACGTCGCATTTGCCCGCGAATTCGCCATGGAGTAATGCGCTCGCGCGCGTGGCGGTTCAGGTTTGCGGTGGCCGCGTGGTGCGGCTGGCAGGATGTGCCGGACATCTCTTGACTGGAGCATGATGCGATGACGCATGCATGTCGCAGGTGGATCGCGGGACCGATGTTGCTGCTGCTTGGTGTGGTCGCATGTGGCGAGAGCGACACCACCGACCCGACGCCGGTGGACGCCGGCGTCACGGTGTCGGGACTCAAGTTCACGCTGTCGGGCGCGGTGCTGACCACTGTCAGCACTGCGCTGCCAGCGTCCGACGCCGCGTTCGCCGCCCCCGTCGTGACGATCAATCGCCCGCCGACGGCGACGGTCGAGGCGACGGTCTCCGTCAGCGCAGCCGAGCCGTTCACGGCAGTGCTCGTGCAACCTGCCGGCAGCGCGTCGTACCTGCGAATCAACCTGCCGGCGCAGACGACGTTGATCGGCATCAGTGTGCTCACCAATCCATCCGGGAGCGCGAGCGTGGCGACCGCTGCCACCGTGGCGGTCGTGAGCGGCACGCGGACCTCGAGGACATCGACCGTTTCCTTCCAGAGCGTCAGCAACTGATCAGGATCGTCGCATGCCGCTGATGCGTCGTGCCAGTCGCCAGGTGAGTGTGTGCTGCGTCACGCTCGGCCTTGCACTCGCGGCGCACGCACAGCCCTCGGCGCGCGGCACGCTCCTGATCGTCGGCGGCTCCGGCAAGGCCCGCATCGCCGTCTTCGCGATGGCCAGCGAGGAGGGCCTGACCGGGGGTGAGGAGAAGGCCGCAGACCTTCGAGCACTCGGCGCACGTGCAGTGAACGTTTGGCTCACACACGCGCAAGCCACCACCGATTCCGCCGCACGGCTGCTGAATGGCGTCACGGGTATCTGGTTCGGCGGTGGGGATCAGGTGCGTCTCGCGAATGTGTTGCGGGGCACAGCCACACTGCGGGCGATACGCGCGCGATACGCCGCAGGTGCCGTTGTCGGCGGCACGTCCGCGGGCGCCGCAGTCCTGTCGACGCCGATGATCACCGGCGATGAACGGTCGCCTGGTGGCGCGCGGCCACCCGGTGATTCCACTGACCATTGGCTCACGATCGCGCGCAACGACGTGGTCACCGACGCGGGCTTCGACTTCGTGCAGAACGCCATCGTCGACCAGCACTTCGTGCGACGCCGGCGACAGAACCGGCTGCTGTCACTGGTGCTCGAGAGTCATCAGCGACTTGGCGTCGGCATCGACGAGTCCACCGCGCTTCGAATCGGACCTGACGGGATCTGGCACGTGCTCGGCGCGAGCGTGGCCGTGATCGTCGACGCACGCAAGGCGCGTGTCACGCCGCAGACGGCGACCCTGGGTGCCAGTGGCCTCGTCATGCACGTGCTGCCCGCCGGCAGCTCATTCGATCCGCGCGGCGGGTCGGCCCGGCTGCCGTGAGGTCAGGGCAGCGCGCGAATCGCCTGTGAAATGAAGAACGTGCCGACGCCGATGACGGCGCCGAGCGCGAAGCCGAACTTGATGATCAGGTTCAGCTCGCGTTGCGTCACACCGCGCACGATTTCCTCGACGCGTTCGGTGCTGAACTCGTTCACCTTGCGCTCGATCAGCGCCGGAACGTCGAACTTCTGCACCAGCGCCGGCAGCGACGTCACGATCCACTCCCAGATCGCCGGTGCAAGCACAGCCGCCAGACGTTCGTTCGCCTGCGGCGGCAGCCACCGTGCCGGACGACCGATCGGCGCGTCGAGCGCCTTCTGTACGATACGTGTGGTGGTGTCGCGCACGAACTGTTGCGTCGCGTCGCCGCGCATCGCTTCCAGGATCCAGTTGGCGATCGTGTCGTCACTCACGCCGCTGAGCAGGTCGTCCAGCCGTCGATGTGCCACCCCTTCGAGCGCCGACTCGATGCGGTTGGCCACGAAGGTCTGCGTCGCATCGGCGCGCAGCAGTGACAGCGCGCCCTTCGAGAGGCTGTCCGACAACGCACTGACGCGTGCGGCATCCGGTGCGCCGACGATGTCGCGCAGGGGCCTGCGCAGCAGCGCTTCCACACCATCGCGCACCGCCTTCGTGACCTGATCACGAATCGCCGGCTCGCGCAACAACGACGACAGTTCGTCGACGCCTTCCCCGCCGAGTGCATCGAGGGCCTTCTCGAGCGCGCGCTCGGTGACCAGGAAGCGCGCCAGCACCCGCTCGTGAAACCGCAGGTCGGTCACGAACTTCGAGACCACGCCCTGCAGCGTGCGCTTCACCGTGTCGCGACTTTCGGACTGCGCCAGCCACGCACCCAGCTTGTCCACGGCGACCGGGATGTACGCATCGACCGCCTTGTCGAGCATCGCGCTGACTGCCGGCGGCAAGGTCTGGAGCAGCGGTGCGTCTCGCGTCAGCAGCTGTTCGGCCTGTGCGCGCACGCTGCCGGCCACGGCATCCGCGACCGTTTCACTGTGCGCCAGCGACACAGCCAACGCGCGACCCTGTTCCACGATCGCCGCGCGCCGAGCCGCCGGCAGCACGTCGGCCAGCGTCTGGTCACCGATCGCCGCACGCACGCGCGCCACGAACGCGATCACGGCCGGTCGTGCCTCCTCACTTTCCGCCCACTGTTCGACACGTTCGGCGACCGTTCCCGCCACGCCCTGCAGCGCCGCTTCGAGTTCGGCGCTCATCGTCACCGGCACGAGGCTGCGCAACGAGCCGCGCTCCGTCTCGAGCAGCTGCTGCACCACGATCGCGACGCGCTCGTTGAACGCATCGCGAATGCCGCCATGCGTCAATTCCTGCAGCATGTCCTGCGGGGTGAGCAGCTTTTCGCCGACGACCTTGCCGATGCTGGCGGCGAGTCGCGCCTTGTTCTTCGGGATCGCGCCCTGCACGCCGAGAAACGGCTTGTGCGGATTGAACAACATCCACACGGCGACGGTGTCGGTGAGCCCGCCAGCGAGGCTGTGCAGGACGACGTTGAGCGCGAGCTCGCGATAGAGATGTTCAGCCATTGTGTGGGAGTCTACGCACGCCGCGCCGCATGTGTGTCATGCGGCGCGCTGCGGACCTCCACGTGCGCTGAAATTACTGGGCGCTGCGAGCGACTGCCGAGCGATCAGGGAAGGGCAGCACCACTTGCCCGCTGCTCTGGTCGTCGTCAACCTGTTGTGGTCCGGCGGCCGGAACATCCAGCGGCAGCATGGCGCGATCGAGAACCTCATCCATCGTCTGCACGAACGTGAACGTCATCCGCTCGCGCACTTCGGCGGGAATGTCACGCAGGTCCTTCGCGTTGCCCTGCGGTACGATCACTTCACGCAGTCCCGCTCGATAGGCGGCGAGTACTTTCTCCTTCAGGCCGCCGATTTCGAGCGCCTTGCCTCGCAACGTCACTTCGCCCGTCATCGCCATGTCGCGGCGTACGCGTCGTCCGCTGAGCACACTCGCAATGGCGAGCGTCACCGCGAGACCGGCGCTTGGCCCGTCCTTCGGAATTGCGCCGGCGGGAAAGTGGATGTGCAGGTCCGTGTCGCGGAATTCCTCCTCCGGGATCTGCAGTACGCTGCTGCGCGAACGCACGTACGAGTATGCCGCGTCCACCGACTCGCGCATCACTTCGCCGAGCTGTCCGGTCACGGTCATGCGGCCGGAGCCCGGCATCTTCAGCGCCTCGATCAGCATCAATTCGCCGCCGTTCGGTGTCCAGGCGAGCCCCGTCACGACCCCGACTTCAGGCTCCTGCTCCGTTTCTTCGGCCGCGAATTGCGGCACACCGAGCAGCTCCTCGGCCTTCTGCGGCGTGATGGTCCACGGCTCCATCTCGCCTTCGGCCTTGCGACGTGCCCGCTTGCGCAGGATCGCCGCCACGTGCCGCTCGAAATTGCGCAGTCCCGCCTCGCGGCTGTAGCGCGCTGCCACGAACTGCAGTGCTTCATCGGTGAAGACGGCGTCTTCCTCGGTGAGCCCGTGTTCCGTGCACAGCTTCGGGATCAGGTATCGCCACGCGATCTGCACCTTCTCTTCCGACGTGTAGCCGGCGATGCGGATCACTTCCAGTCGGTCGCGCAAGGCCGCCGGAATGTCATACAGATTGTTCGCGGTGCAGATGAAGAGCACCGAACTCAGATCGAACGGCTGGTTCAGGTAATGATCGACGAACGTCTTGTTCTGTGACGGATCGAGCACTTCGAGCATCGCGGCGGTCGGATCACCGGTCGCGCCACCGGTTCCCATCTTGTCGATCTCGTCGATCATCACGACCGGATCGCGCACGCCGGTGCGGCGCAACGCCTGAATCAGCAGCCCGGGCATCGCGGCCACGTACGTACGACGATGCCCGCGCACCTCGGCTTCGTCGCGCACGCCACCCACCGAAATGCGGTGGAATTCACGCCCGATCGACGTCGCGATGGCTTCACCGAGTGACGTCTTGCCGGTACCTGGCGGTCCCACGAAACAGAGAATCGGTCCCGCCGGATCGCCGCCACGCAGCTTGCGTACGGCGAGATACTCGATGATGCGTTCCTTCGCCTCACCGAGGCCGTAGTGCCGCGTGTCGAGTGCCAGGCCGACCTTCTCGAGCGAGATGTCTCGATCACCCGACTTCTTCGACCATGGCAGCGACAGGACCCAGTCGAGATAGGTGCGCAACACCTGATACTCGCTGCTGGCCGGTGAGAGCATGCGCAGCCGCTCACATTCGCGCCGGGCCTCGATCGACACTTTCTCCGGCAGGTGGGCGTCGTCGATGCGGCGCAGCAGTTCGGTGCTCTCACGCTCGCCGGGATCGGTCTCGCCAAGCTCCGTCTGGATGGCCCGCAGCTGCTGCTTGAGGAAGAACTCGCGCTGATGCTGCTCGATCTTCACTTCGGTGGTCTTCTTCACGTCGTCCATGACCCGCGCGCGTGCCACTTCGCGCTCGAGCCGACCGAGGATGAAGCGCAGGCGATCGCCGACATCGAGCTTCTGCAGCACGTCGTCCTTGTCGGCGATCTTGAAGTTCAGGTTCGTCGCGGCGAGGTCGGCAAAGCGGCCGGGGTCGGACACGTTCATGCGCAGGATCGCCGGGATCTCGCCCGGAATGCGGTCGACGAGACTGGCCAGCGTCTCGGTCGCGCTCACGATCCGCGTCACCAGTTCCTCGACTTCGATCGTCGGCGGCAGCACGTCGTACGCCGGCATGCACGCCGCGACCACGAAGGGTGTCGACTGATCGATGCGCTGGATCGTGATGCGGCGCAGGCCCTGCAACGTGATCTGGACGGTGTCGCCGGGGAGGTTGATGCGTTCGTGGACGCGCGCCGCGACACCGATCTTGCCGACGAATTCCTGCGCGTCGGGTGCGTCATCCAGCTCGCCGCCTGCCACCACCAGCGCCACCACGACACCAGGCTCATCGAACGCGCGCAGTAGTGCGAGGTTCTCGGGACTGCCCATCTGCACGGCGATAGTGCCCAGCGGATAGACCATTGTCGAGCGCAGTGCCATCAACGGCAACGTTGGTGGCAATTCGGCGCGAAGGATCTCGTCCCGGCGTTGGGAGTGAGTCATCGGTTCCCGACAAAAGGTGTACGCCGTCTCATCTGCGAGAGTCGGCAGACTTTAAGAATCGCCGCGACCCGGTCTCTACGCCACCTGTCCCGCACCGGTTCGCCGCACGCGCAACGAGGTGTTGCGCGCAGACACGAGTGTCGTCCGCACCCCGCAACCACCGTAGACGTCACGTTCCCCGGGTCGTCACCGGGCTCGTGTGTTTGCTGTTCGCGAGGATGCCTGAAACTGCGCAACGCAAAGTCGCAGAGATCGCGAACCGCTTTTGCGCCAAGCCGCCAAGGAGCAAAGCGTTCCGTTCGCGCTACAGGAACGCATCGCGTCCAGCAGTACTACGAACCTGTTTGTGGAACTGGGCACGCTAGGGCCGTCACAAAAGCATTTTTGCAGGTGCTAGCCACGAGCGAGGAATGTCGCGATTCCTGGAGTGCTTTGCGCCGTGGCGGGCTTGGCGTCAAAGCTGTTGAGACCTTGGCGACTCTGCGTTGAGCAGTTCGTCTACGGTTCGCAACTGGAACGAAGAATCCCGGCACGAAGGGCGTAACTGGTTTCAGGTCAGCCTCTTGGCTAATTTGAACGTCTATGTTTGACGAGCTCAGCGAAAAGATCGGCGCCGCATTCTCGAAACTCCGCGGCAAGGGCGTCCTCACCGAAGCCGATATCAAGGACGGCCTGCGTGAGGTGCGTCGCGTGCTGCTGGAGGCCGA
>JACMLX010000245.1 GCA_014379355.1 Gemmatimonadaceae bacterium | reverse complement strand
TAGTGGCGCAGTGCCGCCAGGTACGTGGGCTTGCAGAGCCGGAATTCATCGGCGCCGTCACCCGCGCCCTTGTGCTGATCGGAGAAGATGATCCACGGCTCGTGGCCGCGGATATCGAGGGCCGTGCGCCAGGTGAAGAAACCGGTGATCGCCTTGTCCAGGCCACGCCGGATCGCCTTCTCGTTCATGCTGATCGGCGTACTGCCGCAATGGACGGGCTCATGCGCCGCATCCTACGGTGACGGGCCGGACACAGCAATCAGTGGGCGCTGCTCGATACCGCACCCCATCGGGCGCGTCCAGCTTTCCGGAACGCTAGACAACGCTTGCGCGGTTGTATCTTGTGCGTCGGTGTGATGCCGGGATACCCGTCATCGAGATCCGATCGCCGCTCCTCTTCGTAGCCTTCATGCCAGAGTTCGATTCTCAGAACACTCCAATAGAAAGCGCCGTGCCAGCAATGGCAGGGCGTGCCAGACCTTCGGAAGATGCTGCGCTCGACGCAGCGATCGTCGGACGGATGGCGGGTGGCGATGAATCGGCGCTGGGGGCCCTGTACGATCGCTGGGCCGATGCAGTCAATGCTCTCGTCGTCCGCATCGTGCGTGACGAGGCCGAAGCGGAGGAAGTGGTGGAGGCAGTATTCTGGCAGGCGTGGCAACAGGCGGCGCGCTACACGACGGATCGTGGCGCACCGGGTGCATGGTTGCTCGCCATGGCGCGCAGTCGCTCGCTCGATCGCCTGCGTGCGCTGCGCCGTCGCCGCGACGAGCAGCCGGTTGACGACAGCGTCTTCGACAATCAGCCGGCGGTCGGTGATCCGCTCTCCGAGCTCGATGCCAATGAGCGCGCATCGCGTGTCGTGTCGGCGCTGCAGCACCTGCCCGACGAGCAGCGCGAGGTGCTGGAGCTGGCGTACTTCGAGGGACTCAGTCAGACAGAGATCGCCGAACGCCTTGGCCTGCCACTCGGCACCGTCAAGACGCGCGCGCGCCTCGCGCTCCGGAAGATGCGCGACCGTCTCGACGCATTGCGTGAGGTGGAGGCATGAGTACGCCCAACGAGCGGGACGAAGTGTTCGTCGCGCTGCCCGACCTCGCGCTGGGATTGCTGCCAGCCGCCGAGGCCGAACGCCTGATGTCCATTGTCGCCACATCGCAGTCGCTGCAGGCGGAGCTGGCATCACTGCGCGGCGCCTCGAACGCGCTGGCGCACGGGGTGCCGGCGGCACCGATCGCGGCCGATCGCAAGGCCGCCATGCGTGAACGCCTCATGACGCGCGCCGTCTCGGTGAAGCTGGACAGCGCCGAATCCACATCCACGACGCGCACGCCAACCGGCACGACGGTCACCACGCCGACGTTCAGCGCGACGCTCAAGCTCGAGCCGCGGGAATCGCGCAGCACGCCGATCATCCGAGAAGTGCAGATCCCGGCCCGTCTCTCGCTGGTGCAGCGGATCTCACCGTTCCTCGCCATCGCCGCGACGGTCGCGTTCGGCCTGGCGGTGTTCCGCCTGCAGGACATCATGCAGCAGCGCAATGACGCGGAAGATGCGTTGCGCGTGGCCACGGTGGAGGCGACGCGCACGAGTGCGCAGCTTGCCATCAGCGACAGCCTGATCGCGGCGATGAGCGGTGCCAACGTGCGGGTCGTCGACATGGTCTCGACGAAGAAGCTGGCGCCCGGCGCGAAGATGTTCTGGGACCGCGTCGCCAACCGGTGGACGATGGTCACGCACGACCTGCCGTCCGCCGGCGAGGGCCGCACATATCAGCTCTGGCTGGTGACGGCGCGGGCCGAGAAGATCAGCGCGGGCACGTTCAACACCGACGCACGCGGTCGCGCCGTGGTGCAGGCGACGTATGTACTGGCAGCGCGCGATCTGGCCGCCATCGCCATCACCGAGGAACCGACCGGCGGCTCACCGCAGCCGACCGGCACGATTCTCGTCGCCGGTGCGGCCACGCAGTGAGTGCGCGAGGGCGTGTGTGTGCAAGCGTGCGTGATCGTGCATGCGCGAGTGCGTGACGGCGTGCGTGTCTGATGCCACTCGCTGAGTTCGCGGTCGGTCAGTCGGCGGAACTCACACGCACGCTCACGGATGCAGACGTGATGGCGTTCGCTGCACTGACGGGCGACTGCAATCCGGTGCACGTGGACGCCGTCGCTGCCGCCGCCTCACCATTCGGCGAGCGCATCGTGCACGGCATGCTGACGGCAAGTCTGTTGTCGACGCTGCTCGCGATGCAGCTGCCTGGGCCGGGCGCGATCTATGTCTCGCAATCGGTGCGATTCCTGCGGCCGGTGACGCTTGGCGAGACGGTCACGGCGCGCGTCGAGATCACCGCCATCGACGCGACAAAACTCCGCCTCACCCTCGCCACCACCATCCGCAACGCCCGCGGCAAGTCCGTCATCGACGGCGAAGCGGTCGTCCAGCTGCCGACGTAGACCGCAAACTGCGAACCGCTTCATCGCAAAACAGCAACTGACGCAAAACTGCCATTCTGACTCGATGAACGGCAGTAAATCGCTTCTGCTCTTTTGCGTCTATTGTACTTTAGCGATTGAGCAGTTCAGTGGTTCATCAGTTCGGCGCCGGTGAATCACGACTTCGCGATGACCTGTTCGACAGCAGTCTGGATGGCGGCGAGCGCGGCGGCGTTCTTGAGGGCGGAGAACCCGATGCGCAGCTTCTCGTCCGGCAGCAGCGGCTCACGCATGTTCGCGTTGAGTGTGTTCACCAGCTTCTCGCGCAGCTCGGCAGAGAGCGTCTTCGATGCCTTCGGCACGAGCTCGAGCCGCGGCACATCCTGACGGCGCGGTGATGCGGCCCAGACGATCATCTTCGACCCCACCCGCTCGAACGCGATCGTGCCCGGCGTGTCCTCTTCCTCGCGGAACTTGAGCAGTGTCGGATGCTTGTTGCTCCACGCGATCAAGGCATCCAGCACGGCAACCAGTCGCGCCTGCTCGACGGCGTGGGTGTCACGGGCAATCGCCTTGACGAACTGGTCACGGGCGGCGGGCAGGGTACGGCTCATCAGCAATCTCCTCGTCGGTGCATAGCAACTCGACGGGCGCACAGTGGCGGCAGCTCGGAGTGACTCAGCCCTTAAAGGTAGTCCGATACGCACCGGCCGTGTCCCTCGGTGAGAAGTCGATCTCACTAACAACCGCGACCGTTGCGCGTAGCTTCCGGTATTCGCTTGTGAATGGCTCTACATCAGGTCATGCCACCCATGCCTGAACTCGCTCCCCCCAGCCCGAGTCTGCTGATGCCGCGCTTTCGCGCCTCCCTGCTGTTTGCCGTCGTTGCGACGCTCTCCCTCAGCCCGCAGCATCTCGTCGCCCAGGACTCCACGCGCATCACGCCGGCGCCGACGCCGTCCACACCGCGTGCGCCACTCGATCCGCGCATCGAACGCCTCAAGGCCGAAGCCGCCACGAAAGTCGAGGCGCGCGCCAAGCTGATTCAGGAAATCATCGACCAGGTGTATTCCTTCGGCGAACTCGGCATGCAGGAGTTCGAGACCTCGAAATATCTCACCGGCATTCTCGAGAAGAACGGCTTCACCATCGAGCGCAACGTGGCCGGCATGCCGACGGGCTGGGTGGCACGATGGGGCAGCGGCAAGCCGGTCATTTCGCTCGGCTCCGATGTCGACGGCATCCCGCAATCGAACCAGACGCCCGCAACGGCGTACCGCTCGTGGCAGGTGCAGGGCGCGCCGGGACACGGTGAAGGCCACAACTCGGGACAGGCGGTGAACATCGCCGCCGCGCTGGCCGTGAAGGAAATCATGATGCGCGAGAAGATGCCCGGCACACTCGTGTTGTGGCCCGGCGTCGCGGAGGAAGCGGTGGCCGGCAAGGCGCATTTCGTGCGCGCCGGCGTGTTCAAGGACGTCGACGTCACACTCTTCACGCATGTCGGCAACGACCTTGGTGTGACATGGGGTCAGTCGTCGTCACTCGCGATCGTGTCGGCCGAATTCCGTTTCAAGGGGCAGTCGGCACACGCGGCCGGCGCACCGTGGCGCGGCAAGAGTGCGCTCGATGCCGTGATGCTGATGGCGCAGGGCTGGGAATTCCATCGCGAACACATGGAGCCGGGCCAGCGGTCACACTACGTGATCAAGGACGGTGGCGACCAGCCGAATGTCGTGCCCAGCACCGCATCGATCTGGTTCTACTTCCGCGAACGCGATTACGAGCATGTGCAGGCGATGTTCGAGGCCGGCAAGCGCATCGCACGCGGCGCCGCGATGATGACCGAGGCGACACTCGACACGGTCGTGATTCTCGGCTCGGCATGGCCCGGTCACTTCAGCAAGCCGGTCGCCGAAGCGATGCAGGCGAATATCGAATCGGTGGGGCTGCCCACGTGGGACGAGAACGACCAGAGCCTCGCCAAGGGACTGCAGCGTGAACTCGGTGTGGCGCAGAACGGCCTCGTGACGCAGGTGCGCCCGCTGCAGGGACCGGCGGTCAGTCTCGTGGCATTCGGTGGCGGCAGCGATGACATCGGTGACGTGAGCTGGAATGTGCCTACCATCACGTTGCGCTATCCGTCGAACATTCCCGGTACACCTGGTCACAACTGGGCCAACGGCATCGCGATGGCCACACCGATCGCGCACAAAGGCGCGGTGGCTGGTGCAAAGGTGCAGGCGATGACGTTGATCGACCTGATGACACAGCCGAAGATCGTGACCGACGCGTGGGACTACTTCCGCAACGTGCAGACGAAGACGATCCACTACACGTCGTTCCTCGGCCCGACCGACGGTCCCCCGACGTGGTTGAACGCCGATATCATGGCGCGCTACCGTCCCGAGATGAAGAAGCTCTACTACGATTCGTCGAAGTTCAAATCGTATCTGGAGCAGCTGGGCGTCGCCTATCCGACCGTCAAGCCGCCGACGAATCCGGTGCCGTAACCGCGCGGTTGCAACGCAGGGCCCGCCGATCCGGCGCTTCGAGACATTTCGTGGCGCCGGATCAGCGTTTCGCGGCTCGCTCTCGTCCGATCCACTTGACGACTTCCACCACGGCCAGGACGAGAAGTGTGCACGCCAGAATCAGGCTCCAGTCCTGCCACGCCAGCGGCACGGTGTGCAGCACGCGCCGGAGGAATGGCACGTACACCGAGGACAATTGCACCAGCACGCTGAGTGCGATCGCGGCCAACAGCCAGGCATTCCGGAAGAGGCTTCGGCTGAACAGCGAATCCGTTCGCGAACGCACGTTCAGCGCGTGCGCGATCTGTACCATGGCCAATGTCATGAACGCAATCGTGACGGCATGCTCGAGGCCAGTGCCGTCGGCGCCGTACCAGCGCATGCCGACACGGAAGGGCACGAGCGTGGCTGCGGCGAGCAGCACACCCTGCCACCCGATCAGCCAGCCGAATGACCGCGTCATCAGCGGCGCTTCCGGATCACGCGGAGGCTGCTGCATCACATCGTCGGCCGCAGGCTCCATCGCGAGCGCGAGCGCTGGGAACAGATCGGTCACCATGTTCAACCAGAGAATCTGCAACACCGCGATCGGCAGCGGCCACCCGAGCATGATGGCGGTGAAGACCGTCAGGATCTCGGCGAAGTTGCACGCGAAGAGGTAGTGAATGAATCGCAGGATGTTGCTCACGATCACGCGCCCCTGCTCCACCGCACCGACGATCGTCGAGAAGTTGTCGTCGGTGATGACGATATCGGCGGCATCCTTGGCCACATCGGTGCCA
The DNA here is from genome assembly GCA_014379355.1 of Gemmatimonadaceae bacterium. Classification (GTDB taxonomy): domain Bacteria; phylum Gemmatimonadota; class Gemmatimonadetes; order Gemmatimonadales; family Gemmatimonadaceae; genus JACMLX01. The sequence continues at coordinate 22,199 of JACMLX010000245.1, read as the reverse complement.
CGAATTCCCATCGCGATGCCGATATCGGACGCCTTCAGCGCTGGCGCGTCGTTCACGCCGTCGCCGGTCATCGCGACGATATCGCCGTGTTGCTGCAACGCACGCACGATCTGCAGCTTGTGCTCCGGTGTCACGCGTGCGAACACGGACGCCTCGCTGACGACCTTCTGCCACGCGGCATCATCCAGTCCGTCGAGCTCTCGTGCATGCACGACACGCATTGCAACGCCGCCGAGCCCGACATCGAGGGCGAGCTGACGCGCGATCTCGGTCGCGGTGGCCAGCTGATCTCCGGTGATCATCACCACGCGAATGCCCGCGCGCCTGCAGGTCTCGATAGTTTCCTTCACGCCGTCGCTGAGCGGATCCATCATGCCGACCAGACCGACGAAAGTCATGTCGCGGGCGAAGTCGCCGACGTTATCGCCATCACCGTCCACCAGCGGGCGAAAGGCCAGACCCAGCACACGCAGCGCCCCACCGGCCAGTGCGTCGTTCTTCTCGCGCCACTCCGTCTTCGCCGCCTCGGTCATCGCTGATCGCCCGTTTTTGTCCAGCAGCCAGGCGCTCGCGTCGAGCATCGCCGACGGTGCGCCCTTCGCAAACACCACGCGGGCTCCGTCAGCCTTGCGATGTACCGTGAGCATACGCTTGGTCACACTGTCGAACGGCTGCTCACCGACGCGGGTGAACGCGCCGGCGAGCGCGTCAGCCGACATTCCCGCCTTCTCCGCCAGCACAAGCAGCGCCACCTCGGTCGGGTCACCGAGCACCTTGACGTCACCACCGTTGCGTGTGACCGTGGCATCGTTGCAGAGGGCGCCGATCCGCAGCGCAATGGCGACCGCATCGTCGGCATCGCCGGGTGATTCCACTTTCAGCGCGTGATCGCCGCTGCGCAGTTCGCCATCGGACGAATACCCGCTGCCCGAGATCTCGACGCGCTGATCGCTGGCCAGCAGCACGCGGGCCGTCATCTCGTTTCGTGTGAGCGTCCCGGTCTTGTCAGTGCAGATGACCGTGGTGGAGCCGAGCGCCTCGACGGCGGGCAGGCGACGGACGAGCGCCCGCATCCGCGCCATGCGCTGCATGCCGACGGCCAGCGTCATCGTCGTGACGGCGAGCAGTCCCTCAGGCACGGCGGCGATGGCCAGCGACACGCCGACCTCCAGCATGCGAAGGATCGCGTTGCCACGCAGCCACCCGGCCAGCACGATCACGGCGCACAGCACCAGCACGAGCACGAGGATGCTGCGGTTCAACTGTTCGAGCTTTGATTCGAGCGGTGTGGTTCGGTCGCCGACATCGGCGATCATCGAGTCGATCTGACCGAGTTCCGTCGCGGCGCCCGTGGTCGTCACCAGCGCCGCACCACGACCGGCCATGACCGTCGTGCCCATGTGCACCACACTCGGACGATCACCCAGCGCAGCGGACGCATCGACCGCATCCGTCGCCTTCAGCACCGCGAGTGATTCACCAGTGAGCGACGACTCATCGACCTGCAACTCGACGGACTCCAGCACTCGCGCGTCTGCCGGCACGCGATCACCGGCGGCGAGGAGGATCAGATCGCCAGGTACGAGATCACGCGCCGGCAGCGCCGCTTCGACACCATCGCGACGCACCCTGGCCATCGGCACCGCCTGGTCACGCAACGAGTCGAGGGCCTGCGCGGCCTTCCACTCGGTGGCGAACCCGATCAGGGCGTTGAGTACGATCACGACCAGGATCGCGGTGCCCTCGATCGCATCGCCCATCACGAACGCGATCGCGCTCGCGACCGCCAGCAGCAACACGATCAGGCTTCGAAACTGCAGCAGCAGAATCGTGAGCAGCGAGCGACCTCGAGCACCGGCGAGCGCGTTCGGGCCGTGCTCCGACAGCCGCGCGGCCGCGTCCGCTGCAGTCAATCCCTGTGTGCTGTTTGAGCGCAGCTCGACAGCGACATCACTTACCGCGCGATCGTGGAACGTCGCGCGCGCACCGGCGTCGGTCACCGTGTCGCTGACTCGAACACCATCGACTTCGGAGTAGCCAGCAGCGCAAGCAGGCGAGCGCGGGCATGACAGCGAGCCGGTGTTTTCGTGCGTGCGTGCATCGTTGATCCGCTTGATTGGGAAGAGATGCCAGCCAACGCCGCGAACGATGACGACAGGTAGTGCTGTCGCTCACACCGGGGAGCACGTATTGTGCCGACGTCACAGTCCTTGACCATCAGGAGCGTCATGACCACGCCACTCACATCGCCGCAACGCACGGGTCCGTCGCGTGACGACGCGCTCAGACTTCTCGATGCGTACTGGCGCGCCGCGAACTATCTGTCCGTCGGACAGATCTATCTGCGCGCCAATCCCTTGCTGCGCGAACCGCTGACGCTGGCGCATGTGAAGCCGCGTCTGCTCGGCCACTGGGGCACGACACCGGGACTCAACTTCGTGTACGCGCACATGAATCGCGTGATCAGTCAGCGTGACCTGAACGCGATCTTCATTGCAGGCCCCGGTCACGGCGGCCCGGGTGTGGTGGCGAATACATACCTCGAGGGCTCCTATTCCGAGTTCTATCCCGCCATCACACGCGATGTGAATGGCCTGACGAAACTGTTCACACAGTTTTCGTATCCCGGTGGAATTCCCAGCCACGTCGCGCCGGAAACTCCCGGGTCGATTCACGAAGGCGGCGAGCTCGGGTACTCACTGCTGCATGCGTTCGGCGCCGCATTCGACAATCCGGATCTGCTGGTCTGCTGCGTGATCGGCGACGGTGAAGCCGAAACCGGTGCGCTGGCCGCCAGCTGGCATTCGAACAAGTTCGTCGATGCGCGCCGCGATGGTGCGGTGCTCCCGATTCTCCATCTCAACGGCTACAAGATCGCCGGTCCCACGGTGCTCGCCCGAATTCCCGAATCCGAACTGATCGCGCTCATGCATGGCTATGGGTACGAGCCGCACTTCGTGAGCGGTGACGATCCCGCCGCGATGCATGAGCTGATGGCCGCGACGCTCGACGCGGTGATCGACGAACTGCAGCAGATTCAGGTGCGTGCGCGGACAGTCGGCGATCCGACGCGACCCCTGTGGCCGATGATCGTGCTGCGGTCACCAAAGGGGTGGACCGGCCCTGCGGAAGTCGATGGCAAGCTGACGGAAGGATCATGGCGCTCGCATCAGGTGCCATTGAGCGGCCTGGCCGAAAATCCCGGGCATCTGCTGCTGCTGGAATCCTGGCTGCGGAGTTACCGACCGGAAGAACTGTTCGATGACACGGGCGCCCTGATTCCGGAATTGGCGGCGCTCGCGCCGGTCGGGGCGCGGCGCATGGGCGCCAACCCGCACGCGAACGGTGGGCTGCTGCTGCGCGACCTGCTGATGCCCGACTTTCGTGACTACGCCGTGCCGGTTCAGACCCCCGGCAATTCGCTCGCCGAGGCGACGCGTGTCATGGGCCAGCTGTTGCGCGATGTGATGCGCCTGAATGCCGACGCGGCGAACTTCCGGGTGATGGGTCCCGACGAGACGTCGTCCAATCGACTCGACGCGCTCTTCGATGTCACCGGCCGCGTGTCCGCCGCCACGATCCTCGCCACCGACACGCATGTCACCAATGACGGCCGCGTGATGGAAGTGTTGAGTGAACACCTCTGCCAGGGGTGGCTGGAAGGATATCTGCTCACCGGCCGGCACGGGCTGTTCTCCTGCTACGAAGCATTCATCCACATCGTGGATTCGATGTTCAATCAGCACGCCAAGTGGTTGAACACCACGCGCAAGATCCCCTGGCGCGTCCCGATCGCCTCGCTGAACTACCTGCTCACGTCACATGTCTGGCGACAGGATCACAACGGCAACAGCCATCAGGATCCAGGGTTCATCGATCATGTCGTGAACAAGAAGGCGGACGTGGTGCGCGTGTACCTCCCGCCGGATGCGAACACCTTGCTGTCGGTCACGGATCATTGCCTGCGCAGTCGCAACTACGTGAATGTGATCATCGCCGGAAAGCAGCCCGCGCTGCAATGGCTGGACATCGGGGAAGCGGAGCGCCACTGTGAGGCAGGAATCGGGGTGTGGGAGTGGGCAAGTACGGACGGTGGCGGTGATCCGGACGTGGTGATCGGTTGCGCCGGCGATGTGCCGACGCTCGAAGCGCTGGCCGCGACGGCGCTACTCCGCGAGCACCTCCCAGCACTGCGGGTGCGCGTTGTGAACGTCGTCGACCTGATGACGCTGCAACCGCAGGTCGAGCATCCGCATGGCCTGAGCGACGATGCGTTCGATGCGCTGTTCACGGTGGACAAGCCGGTCGTGTTCGCGTTCCACGGCTATCCGTGGCTGATACACCGGCTCACCTATCGTCGCACGAACCACGGCAACCTGCATGTCCGCGGATACAAGGAGGAAGGCACGACCACCACACCATTCGACATGACGGTGCTCAACGATATCGATCGCTTTCACCTGGTGCTCGATGTGATCGCGCGAGTGCCCGGGCTGGCGCACAGCACCGATGGCGAGCGTGTTGCGGCGTACTGCACCGAGCAGCTGGCAGTGCATCATGTCTGGGTGCGGGCACACGGCGACGACATGCCGGAAGTGCGTGACTGGCGGTGGCCGTCCTGAAAATACTCGCGCTCAACGCCGGTTCGAGCAGCCTCAAGGCCTCCCTGTTCGAGCTGACGCGTTCCGACACCGACCGAAGCCGGCCGCACGGCCTGCTGTGGGAGGCGGAGCGTGCGGACAGCCAGCACTCGCTTGTCGAACTGCTCGCGCCGCTGTGGAGCGGTCGCGAGGCGATGCTCTCGTCGCCATCGGAGATCGATGCGGTCGGGCATCGCGTCGTGCACGGTGGCTCCGACTTACAGGAAAGTGCGCCGGTGACGAGTGAAGTACTGGCGGAGATTGCACGCGCCGCGGAATACGCACCGTCGCATAACGCCGGCGCGCTCGGTGCGATGGCGTCGGCGACTGCATTGTTCGGCGCGGACGTACCGCAGGTGGCCGTGTTCGACACGGCTTTTCATCGCACACTCCCACCTGCGGCATTCACGTACGCGGGTCCGTATGCCTGGCTCGAGCAGGGAATTCGTCGTTTCGGCTTTCACGGCGTCAACCACGAATACGTCTCGCAGCGCGCTCGCGAACTCCTGAACGCGCACGATACTGACTTGCGCGTGGTGTCCTGTCACCTCGGCAGCGGTTGTTCGCTGGCCGCAATCCGGAATGGCGAATCGGTGGACACGACGATGGGATTCACACCGCTGGATGGATTGCCGATGGCCCGACGATCCGGCGCCATCGACCCCGGCATCCTGTTGCACCTGCTGCGACTCGGAGGGGCGACGGTCGATTCGCTGGACGACCTTCTCAACCATGACTCGGGACTCGCCGGTCTCTCCGGCACGAGCGGCGACATGCGCACGGTGCTCGTCGCCGTCGACGCGGGCAACGACCGGGCGCGGCTGGCGCTCGACGTCTTCGTGCATCACGTGCGTCAGGGCATCGCAGCCATGGCGGCGAGCATGGGAGGCGTGAATGCACTCGTCTTCACCGGAGGCATCGGCGAGCATTCCCCGCGTGTGCGGGCCGAGATCTGCGCGTCGCTCGGCTTCCTCGGCGTGGTGCTCGATGAAAAACTCAATGCGGGCGTGGTCGATGACGCGGATATCGCAGACGGCCGCTCGCGTACGCGCGTTCTGGTGATCGTCGCACAGGAAAACTGGATGATCGCGCGCGAGTGTCTGCGACTACTCTAAGTGCGTGGCGACCCGCTCACCCCTCGCGATGCGCGCCGCGGCGGACCACTGGCCGAGGTGACGCATGCTGTGCTCGTCGATGTCCACCCACGATCACGCTGCGCCATTCCTCAAACATTCCCGGTACACCTGGTCACAACTGGGCCAACGGCATCGCGATGGCCACACTGATCGCGCACAAATGCGCGGTGCCCTGATGCGTCCTGCTGCGGGTGAGCAGCTGACTACGATCGTGGACTGACAAAAGGCCTCGCCAACATTGGCGGGGCCTTTTGCATGGTGAAGCTCATCGGTGCAGGTCCAACGTTGCGTGCCAGGTCGTCGACGAGTCGATGCTCCTATCGCCCGATGTCCTGCGTGCGCACTACGACCTCTCCGCTCCGCACGCGTTCGTCACATTCGCTCGCGACTGCTCCGACGTTCGTCGGCGTCACATCACTTCGGAGCCGGGTAACCGGCGGCGCCGGTTCCGCGCCCTGGCATCATCGCCTCGCAGAGCTTGAGGATTTCTGCCGCATGCTCCGCAACCTTCGTCGCATCAGGCGTTGCGAGCGCCACTTCCGTCTCGAGCATCGACAGGTGCGTCCCGATCGAGGCGACATTCTTTTCCATGTCGCCCGCCATGGGTGGCATCGTCGCATCACGCGGCATCGACGTCGAGCGACCGCCTGCAGAGTCACGAGTCATCGCGGGATCGCGCGTGGCGTTGGCCGTGGACGGCATGGTGGTCGGCTTCACCATGGCAGAGTCGCGCTTCATCGGGGACGGCCGACCCATGATCGAGTCACGCGTCGCGCCCGCCCGCGTCATCGCAGAGTCACGCGTCATCGCAGCGGTAGACCGCGGCGCTGTGGCTGAGCGCGCCATGCCGGAATCCTTCGTCATCGACGACGTCATGGGCATTGCGGTCGAGGAGGTCTGCGCCGAGTGATGCACTTTCATCTGGTCATATGCGCGACGCATCTCTGTCGTGGCGGGCCGGGCCAGTTCGATGTTCACGGCGTGTGACCGCGTCACGTCCTGGCTGAGTGCGCGGGCGAAGCTCGTCAGGCTCTCGCCGTATGCCATCGCGAGTGCCTGATGCGGACCCATCGTCATGCCGGACGCTCCAGCACCTGCCATCGCCATTGGCATCGGCGACTTGGTGGAGTCAGCGGTCGGACGCACCTGCGCGTGCACGGATGCCGTTGCAACGACCGCGCACATCGCCATGAGCGCCGTGCTCATCCTGCGATGATTGAGTGACGTGCGAGAATTCATATGTGCCTGCATGTTTTGCTCGGGAAAGTCGTGAAGGAATGTCAGAGTCCGCTGCCGCTCGGAACGTGCGCATACGACGAGCGTGCAGAGCATGGACCGTGCCGACCCTCACACACGAGCACGGCGCAGGTCATCACAACGACGTCATCTGATGCACGTCGAGGCGCAGAACGTCGGTTCGCAGCGATGTGTCTTGTGCGGTCGAGCCACTGCGCAACGTGCTGTGCCGCAGCGACCTGACGACCACTCGCTCACAGCCGTACGACGCTCGCGGTGACGGAGAGCTGTCCGACATGCCGCATGCTGTGCTCGGCACCATGCACGAGGCAGCCGATCACAGTCGACGGCAGCTGCGCGCGTCCGACGCCGCGAAAGTCCCCGAGGATCGACGGATCCGCTGCGCGCAATTCGGCGAGCGCGGACGCCACCTGGGCATCGAGCCGCGCAAGCAGCGTCGCGATGTCACCCTGCGCGATCGGAGCCCCTTCGCCACGCAGCGCCACGAACTGCGCCTCACTGAGCGCCTCGCCACGCGCGTATGTGAACAGCCGGTCGAGCACACCGACGATGTGTCGTACGTGAAACGCGATGGACGCCACGTTGGCGGGGCGTGCATTCCACTGGGCCTCGGTCAGCGGTGCGACGAGTTCGTGAACACTCTCACCGACCTGCAGCACGATGTGCGCGACGGGCTGCAGCATTGCCGGCACACCGTCCACAGGTCCGCGTTGCCACCATTCTGTATTGCTCATGTCAGGGAGCTCGAGGCACGGTAGCGTATCACTCTCGACACGTGGCGCGTGCGGCCGAGAACATCATGCCAAGATTGTTGCTGCCCTTCAATTCGCTGCCGTCGCTGCTGATCGCGAAATCGTCGACCGGAGTGTGCGTCCATTCGACGACGAACGAACCGTCGCCGTCGAGGCGCCACTTGCCCGTGAAGGGGCCGGCGACGATCGACCCGTCCGCCGTGGCCACGGCAGGGATGGTGTTGTACGTCCACGAACCCGACAGGCTGCGGCGATCCGTGACCGCGGCGCCGTTTCGTGTCGCGCGAAACGGCTGGCCGAAGTTGTTCGCGCCCGTCAGGCGCAGACCATCGTTGGCGAGAACGACGCGATCGACGTAGTGCGGCCACCGGACGAGAAAGCGCCGATCCGGCGCCGCCGTCCACGTCGCGGCAAATGGTGCACCGGTGACGCTGCCATCCGGCATCATGCGGACCAGGATGCCGTTCGGATATCGCCAGCACCCGATGATGGTTGGCGTGACGCGTGATACGGTGCGGTTTGCGTGCGATGCCGAGTCCGGCGCGGTCCGTGACGCGGTAGCGACGGTCTCTCGCGAAGGCACTGGCGTCGTGCGTTCCTCAGGCGCGCTCGCGGCAACCTGCCGCGGTTGCGCGGTCCGGGATACGAACACGAACTCACCCTGCTCATCGGCGACACCTGCAAAGGAGCCGTACTGCACGGTCGTGTGCGCGACGGCCGCGACAGCCGGCCGGATCATGTACGCCAGGCGAGCGGCGGTCATGACGTCGCCGCGATTGCCGCGCAGTGTCTTGACCAGCTCGACCGCGAACACCGACGCGGCCGGCACCGGCTCGTCGAAGCTGCCCGCCGTGATTGCATGTCGGCTTGTGCGGCGACTCAACCGTGCGCCGAATTCGTACGTCTCCATCGCTTCGGCGATCGGTGCGCTTCCACCGCGCGTCAATGCGCCGCTGAAGCAGGCGTCGGTGACGACGAGCACCTGTCGCGCACGCAGCTTCCGCATCACGGTGCGCACTTCTGAATTCGCAAGCCATGAGCTCTTGCGCTTGTTGTGGGCATCGGCCGCCTGCCAGTAGCCCTCCTGGCCATCGCGATCATAGTAGCCGTGACCTGAATAGACGACGAGGAGATTGTCCTGCGGGCCGAGCACCGCGGCGAGTGCGTCCAGCGCATCGACGATCTGGTCGCGGGTGGGATTGCGCACCACGCGCACGTCGATCGAGTCGAACGTGTAGTGGTGGAGCAGCACCGATCGCAGGCTGTCCGCTTCCGAGATCGGGAATCGCAGACTTGGAAGATCCGACGTTGCCGCCTGCTCGCCCACCGCGAACAGGATGGCGTGATATCTCCCGAAGGTGCCTCGGGTGGTTGCCGGCTCGGAGATCGTGAGCCCGCGCACCTGACCCGTCACCTGTGCGGGCGACACCAGAAGCACTGCCGACGTTGCGAACGCGATGGTCGCCTTACACAGGTGTCTCATGCACCAGAAACGCTAGCCTCGTCACCGCCCGAACGCCATCGACGGGTTGTGGTTCGAGGCGCTCGTCGTTCGACGCTGAGGCACTGTGGTGCGAGGCGTCTGCTCGTCGTGCGGCGCTGAGGCGCCGCGGTGCGAGGCCGTCTGCTCGTCTCCGCGGTTGCGCGCCTCCGCGCGAACACTGTTTGTGATTGCGACTGGCCATGCCATCGCGCACGACGCAATCGCAGCTCACAACAACAGCCTTCGCAGTTCCGCCGGGTTCACCGCGGCCCCCGCGAGAAAACAGTTTGCCGACGCGCGTAGAAGGCACGCAGACGTCGCGGAAGAACTCACGCGGAAATCCCGGTACGCAACACGGGGCCGGCCACCTTTCGGCGACCGACCCCGCATACTCCCACCCAGGAGGTTGCGTGGACTCCCCTCCACGCATGTTGTACTACCGTCGATATCCCGCCGTGTTCCGCGTGCCATCCACACACGTCGGCCACGTGCCGCCTGCACCGTTCGGTCCGGCAGGCAACGGGTCCACCTTGATGCGTGCCATCTGCGTCGGATCTTCGCTGGCTAGATATATCAACATTGCCACCAACGTTGCGTTCTGCTTCAGGTCATCCACGATGATCTTGTCGAATGTGTCACGATTCGTGTGCCACGTCGTGAATCCGTAATCCCAGCCCAGCGCACCCATTCCGAAGCCCGGTGCGCCAGCGCACGTGAAACTCACGTGATCCGTTCCACCGCTGCCAGGCTGACCGACGCCACCGTAGCGAATCCACTGCGTGAAATCACCCGGCAGCTGTGACAGGTACCCACGCAGCACCGTGTCCGCGCTCACGAGTCCACTCGCGTTCATGCCGACGATGCGACCTGTGCCGTTGTCCTGGTTGAACAGCGCCTGCAACCCGCTCACGATTTCCGGATGATCCTTCACGAATGACCGCGAGCCGTTCAGGCCCTGCTCTTCACCGCCCCAGTGCGCCGCGAGAATCGTACGCTTCGGCTTGTAGCCGATGCTCTTCAGGATGCGCATCGCCTCGAGCATCGTGATGGTGCCGGTCGCATTGTCGGTCGCACCACTCGACGCTTCCCACGAATCGAGATGCGCGGACAACATCACGTACTGATTGGCCGTCCGGCCGGTGCCCTTCATTTCGCCAAGCGTGTTCGTGACCGGCACTTCGCCCAGATTCTCGCTCTCGATCTGCACGCGCAGTTTCGGCGACTGCTTGTTCACCGACAGGCGATACACGAGACCGTAGTCCTCGCAGCTCAGGTCGAACGTCGGCACCATCTGACGCGGTGACCCGAACACCTTGTTGATGCCGGGATAGTTGGACCAGCCGAACGTCACGACGCCTGCGGCACCGTACGCCTTGAGACTGTCCTGCAGTCCCGCCGCCGTGACGTTGCGCTGATTGAAGCTGATGCGCAGCGTGTCCTGTGCGGCGCGCAATGACGCGAGGGTCGCGGGCGTCGCGAACTCCTGCAGCTGCTGCGGGCTGCGGCAACTGATCTGCGGCGCGTTGATCATCACGAACCTGCCTTTCGTCGCCTGCAGCCACGCATGCGCCGACTCGGCCGATTCGAACTGCGGCAGCACCACGACGTCACCGGTCACGGCACCGTTGGTGGCCGGGCTCCACGAGAGCATCGTGGCGTCGAGCGTGCGCGTACGCGGCGCGATCAGGTCGACATGTGTGACACCGCGCTTGAAGCCGCTCCATGTGCCCCACTGTTCCTTGCGCGCCGTGACGCCCCACTCCTGGTACTTGCGCACGAGCCAGTCGCCGGCCGACGTGAATCCGGGCGAACCGGTGAGTCGCGGTCCGATCGAGTCGGTGAGCACCTGCGCCAATGCGCCGGCCTGCGAGCGCTGCATGCCTTCTTCCACGATGCGCAGCAGCATCGGGTCGGTCACAGGCGTCTTGCGCACCCATTCCGGCCACTGCTCGGCGGGGATCGGGCGCGCCATCATGTTCTGCACGACTGGGGCGTCTGCCGGTCGCTGCGCAACCAGCAGCGTCGGCGTTCCGACCAGCGCGGCTAGGGTGATTCGTCGGACAAACAGCGTCATGCATGACCTCGCAAAGGGGGTGAAGCGGACAAATGTGTCCCCTGCGCTACGATGACGCTGACCGGGCTGTTATTGCGATTTCATTCTCGGTTCGCGTGCGAGCGTGAGTGCTGACTTGTGTCGGTCCGCTCGCATACACGGCTCCAGCCACTTTTGAGGGAGAGGCCACGGAGGACGAGGAGTGCGTCGATTGCAGCGATCCAAGTCGCGAATGGCACCGCTGACTTTCTTGGGGTGGAGAGGCCACGGAGGCCGGGGAGAGCGTCGATAGCAACGATCTGACTGGCTCGAGCCGCCGCTGACTTGTTTGGGACTGCTGTTCACAAAAAAATCATCGGCGCGCGATGGGCTGATCGTCGCGATCCGAGCACTCCGTGAACTCCGTGCACTCCGCCTTCAATTCCTTTGGCGATGAAGCCCGATTACAGACGCCGCGAGCTGCGAGCACTCCCCGGCCTCCCGCCCTATCCCCGCCAAGTACGTTGGCGGCGCAAAAAGAGCCCTTGGCGGGGATGCAGAACGGGCCGCCTCCCCGTCGGAGAGACGACCCGCACCACACGCGGCGAAGCGCTCGGGATCGCTTCCACACGCGCTCAGTAGCGGCGCGTCGTCGCGCCAGGCCCGGTCAATCGTGGGAGCGGAAGCCACGCTCGCCTCGACACTCCAGATGACCACCGAACGCGCATACGCAGTGCCAAGCTCGGCCATTCGGAACGAGGGCAGCACCTTGTTGCGAAACGTCATCGCTCAACGCGCTCATCCATAAGCACTTACGACGTGTTGAGCGCAACCGGATTCGCGCCGGGCTGAGCATTTTCAAGCGCTGCGTATCTGTCTCCCGGCCTTCCGGTGTGGCGTCGGCGCTACTCTTCCGCCGCGTAAATGTGGCATCCGCGCTGCGACTCGCCGCTGCGTCAGAGCCGTGGGCTGAGTCCGTCGGCGAGTGAGCTGCGATATGCACGCCACGCGGGCACCAGGCCGACCAGCACGCCGGCGCTGAGCACGACGCCGATGTACAGCCATTCCAGCGTCCCGGGTGCCTGCACCGCGATGTGGACGCCCGTTCTCGACTCGATCACTCCCTGCGCGATCGCAAAACCACCCATCGTCATGCCGACGCCGAGCACGCAGCCGAGGAGCGTCAACAGCCCGCTTTCGAGCACGAGCAACGACACGATCATTCCCGGTCTGGCGCCGACGGCGCGCAACACAGCCATCTCGCGCCTTCTCGCTTCGAGCGACGAATACAGCGACACCAGCATGCCGATCAGGCCCACGATGATCGTCAGCGCGCCTACCAGCCGAAGACCGCCTTCCACGGTACCCAGCGTGCGCCACAACTCCGCCAGTGTCACGCCGGGTATGACGGCCGTCAGCGGCTCGGCCTTGAACTGATTGATCTCGCGCTGGAGCCGCAGCGTCTCGAAACGCGTTTTCGTGCCGACGAGAAAGGCGCTGAGCGCTTTCGGCTGATCCTGGAAGATGTTGGAGGGTGGCGTGTACGCGGGCCCGCTCGCTCCCGGCATCACGGATGGTGCGCTCGCGCCGGGCATCGCAGTCGGCGGCGATGCACCCGGCATGACCGGCGGAGCTTCCGCACCAGGCATGGTCGGCGCACCACCGGGACCCGCGCCCTCATCACCGTGCATTGCCTCGATGCCATCGAGCGTCACGAACAATGCCCGATCGAGTGGTGTGAACGTCTGCTTCAGGATCCCGACGACGACGAAGGGATGCGACTCGTGATCACCGAGTCCGGCCACGGCGTTGAGCCCATGTCCGACGGTGATTTCGCTGCCGAGCGCGTAGCGAAGCTTTTCCGCCACGTCACTGCCAAGCACCACGTCTCTCGCTGTCGCAATCACCTTGCCTTCGGCAAAGGTCAGCGTACCAGCGCTGCGATATCGCCAGTGTTCGAACAGGCCCGGCGTGGTGCCGATCACGCGATAGCCGCGATGTGAATCGCCGATCGCGAGCGGTACGGTCCACCGGATCGCGGGATGTTTCGCCCACTGCTCGTACACACCGTATGGCACGCTACCGGTGGGCGAGCCGATGCCGAAGACGGCGCCGAGCAGCAGCTGCAGCGTTCCGCCGCGCGCGCCGACGACGAGATCGGTGCCCTTGATGGTACCGGTGAAACTCTCCCGCATGCCGCGTCGCGCCTGCTCGACACCGAGCAGCAGCGTGATGCTCAGCGCCACCGCGAGCACCGTCAGGATCGACGTCACCGGGCGGTTGCGCAGCGATCGCCATGCGAGGTTGAAGAGCACCCTCATCCGGCGTGCGACTCGATCATGTCATTCACGTCGCCGTTCACGCCGCGTCGGCACGTGCCGCGCGATTGAGCGTGGGCAATGACAGTTGCACATCGAAACGCGAACCGAGCGCCGCGTCGTGGCTCACGAACAGCAGCGTCGCGTTCGCGCGTGCGACACTGCTTGCCAGCAGCGCGAGGAACGCATCGCGCCGATCGGTGTCGAGCGATGACGTCGGTTCATCGCAGATGACCAGGTCCGGCGCCGCGAGCAGCGCACGTGCCGCCGCCACACGCTGCTGCTGTCCGACGCTCAACGCCGTGGACTGCTGATCGAGCAGCGCAGAAATGTCGAGTTGTGACGCGACGTCCCTGATGGCGGCATCGAGGCTCACGCTGCCGAGTCGCGCGCGTCGCCTCGCATCGAGTCGGCAGGGCAGCGCGATGTTGTCGTACGCACTCAGGTACGGAATGAGATTGAACTGCTGAAACACGTAGCCGATGTGTTCCGCGCGGAACGCATCACGCTGCGACCCGCTCAACCGGACCAGATCGTGACCCAGCACGTGAACCGAGCCGTGTGTGGCGTGCAGCACACCGGCGAGAATGCCGAGCAGTGTCGTCTTGCCGCAGCCGGACGGACCGTGCAGGAAGACGCGGCTGCCGGGGGCGATCTCGAGATGCGGAATGTCGATGACGCGCGGGCCGGTACCGTACGAGAACTGCAGCGACTCGATCGCGATGGCGGAACCGGGACGACCCGATGCCGTCACTTCTTCACGTAGGGCGACACCTTCTGGCCTTTGATCGTGAAACCGGCCGTGCCGTACAGGCTTTCGACGAGGTCGATGCTGAGTGTTCCCTCGAGCCAGATGGCCTCGAACAGGTCGAGCCGCACCTTCTGGCGGCCCTCCATCTCGACCAGCACCATCTGGTTGGGCGGCGGTGGCGGCGTATGCACACAGGCGCCGTAGTACGGCACGAGAAGGAACTCGGCATCCTCCTGGCTCGCATCGTCGAGGGGCACGACATAGCCCGCAATGCGGACGACCTGTCCGCTCAGCGCCTTGAGGGCCGGCACCACGGCGCCGGTCTGCGGGTTCATGCCGCCCAGCGTGCGCCAATCGATCAGCACCGGATCCGCAATCGTGCCGGCGCCGGAAATGGTGGCGTTGGCGAGCAGCGATGGCGTGGCCGACGCCCACGGATCGCCCAATGGCGCGGACAGCGCGAGGACGGTGGCGAGAGCGAGCGGAGTCAGGGGCATGGCACGGAGGGCGGCGGGACGGAACTGTCGGAACGCGCGGAATATCGCGCCATCGGTTCCTACCCCGCGAGTACGGAATGCTGCCGGGCAGCGCTGGGGCGGCGGCGTGATGCGCCGCGCCCGACGATTCGCCGTCGACATCCCGCGTGCTCAGGAGACACGCGGGTCCGCGAATAACTGGCGCGTGGCCTGTGACCTCTGCTCGTGTCGAGTGTCATGGGGGGAGATTACGCGGCGCTTACCCACCCATTGGGCGACGCGATCATGTCCGACCCTGTTCCGCATGGCCTCGATCCAGCTACCGACGCCGCTATTCCTGACGGCGCAGCGACTCAACACACTGGAACCGCGTGCACAGCTCTCCGTGCGTGCGGCCATCCTGTATGCGCTGGCCTATGCGGCGATGATGCTGTTCGACGCTCCGAACATGTTGTTGCACGTGATGCTGGTGCCTCCCTGCCTGGCGGCGGCGTGGTTCGGCGGTGAAGCCGCACGACGCACCGCGGATCGGCGCACCCGCTTCGCCTGGCGCCTCGTGTCGCTCGCGCTGCTCGTGCAGGCCCTCGGCGACGGTGCCTGGACGTACTTCGAACTGGTCGGTCGCACCACGATGTGGGACCGCTGGAGCCACTCGCCGCAGCTGATCTGCACGCCGCTGTGGCTGGCGGCCGTGCTGACGTTCCCGCGCGGCGTCCGTTCGAAGGCTGATGCGACGCGCTTCACGCTCGATGCGCTGACGGTGCTGTCGGCAGCCGCGATGGTGGTGTGGCACTTCATTCTCAGTCCGCTGCTGCTCGACATGTCGTTCGGGCGCGAGGACATGGAGATCTACACGATCTACGCCGGCCTCGACCTGATCACGCTGGTGGCAGCCGCGTCGATGCTGCTGCAGGATCCGGGTGGATCGCTGCGACGCAGCTCGTGGTGGATTGCGACCGGCCTGATGGTCGGATTCCTGGCCAATGCCACGTGGTCGGCGCTCAGTCTCCGCTACGCGCCGACCGTCGCGCAGGTGACGGACGTGCTGCGCATCGGTGGCTACCTGATGATCGGGCTCGGCACGTGTGTGGGCTGGGCCGACGCGCGCGGTGTCGCACCGGGCGGACGTGGTGCACAACTGCGCGCCCGCTTCTCGATCGTGCCGTACCTGGCCGTGGCGATGGGTTACGGCCTGCTCTTCGTGATGGCACTGCGCGAGACGTACGGGATCACCGACCTCGTACTCGGCGCCGTGATCCTGACGGGCCTCGTGATGGCGCGACAGCTGACCGCCGTGCGCGAGAACATGCGCCTCTACATCGAGCAGACGGCCAAGGAGACCGAGGCCCGTTTCCGCTCGCTGGTGCAGCACTCGTCCGATGTGTTCGCGATTCTCGACCCGCTCGGCATCATCCGCTACGTGAGTCCGGCGGCCGAGCGCGTGTTCGGCACCTCGGCCGATCGGATGGTGAACCGCACGCTGGCCGAGCTGGTGCACGAAGCCGATCGGCTCGCGTACGAAGCGCACTTCTCGGCATCACTCATGGGAAGTTCGTCCACCAGCCACATCGGCTGCCGCATGATCCGCACCGATGGCGAGTGGATGCGCACGGAAACGGTCGCCACCAACCTGCTCGCCGACGTGAACGTGAATGGCATCGTGCTCACGATCCGTGACGTGACGGAGCGGGTGACGCTGGAAGAACATCTGCGCCATCAGGCGCTGCACGATCCGCTCACGGGCCTTGGCAATCGCGCGCTGTTCCAGGATCGCGTGGCGCATGGCCTGGCGCGCGCGGAACGCACGAATGACGAAGTGGCGGTGGTGTTTCTCGACCTGGACAACTTCAAGGAAATCAACGATTCGCTCGGTCACGCTGCCGGCGACGCGGTGCTGGTGCAGACGGCGAATCGCCTGCGCACCTGCCTGCGTGACAGCGACACGGCGGCCCGTTTCGGCGGCGACGAATTCGCGATCCTGCTCGAGCAGACACGCGGCGAAGGTGAAGTGATGGACGTCGCCCATCGCATCTCGGCCGCGCTCGCGCGACCGTTGCAGGTGGAAGGCAAGGATGTGGACCTGAACGCGAGCATCGGAATCGCCCGCGCACAGCCGCAGCAGAATGCCGACGAAGTGCTGCGCAACGCGGACGTGGCGATGTACCACGCCAAGGCGCGCGGCAAGGCGTGCGCGGTGTTGTATGAAAGTGGCATGCACGCCGCCGTGCTCGATCGCATCGAGCTGCAGGCCGACCTGCGCAAGGCGATCGAACGGTGCGAGCTGGCATTGGTCTACCAGCCCATCGTCGAGCTGGGAACGCAGCAGATCATCGGCGCCGAAGCGCTGGTGCGCTGGAACCACCCATACCGCGGCCTCGTCTCGCCCATGGATTTCATTCCGCTGGCGGAAGAGACGGGGCTGATCGTGGAAATCGGTGAGTGGGTGCTGCGCACCGCTGCCACCGACGCGGCGCAGTGGCCGATTCCGCCCGGCCAGCAGCCGGTGACGATCACGGTCAATCTCTCCGCGCGACAGATGGTGGACGGCAACTTCATCGACATCGTCAAGAAGGTGCTGGCGACGACGAAGCTGGATGCCGATCGGCTCGTGCTGGAGTTGACGGAGAGCATGCTCGTTGGACGCAGCACCGATACGCTGGCCTTGCTGCATCGCATCCGCGCGCTCGGCGTGCGACTGGCGATCGACGATTTCGGAACGGGCTACTCCTCGCTCGGCTATCTCTCGCAGTATCCGCTGGACGTGCTCAAGATCGATCGCAGCTTCGTGCAGGGCATGGATCACGGCCCGAACGGTCGCGCACTGGCGTCCGCCGTGGTGGCGCTCGGTCGCTCGCTCAAGCTGAAGGTGGTGGCCGAAGGCATCGAGCGCGCGGAGCAGGAGTGGGATCTGCGCAACCTCGGCTGCGACTACGGGCAGGGCTACCTGTATTCGCGTCCGATCTCGAACTACCAGCTGGCCGACCTGCTGGAGGTCGGTGAGATCGGCGCACCGCGTCCCTCGTCGAAGAGCGGCGTCACCGGCCCACTGCTGCCCAAGCGCAGCGCCTCGAACACGCCGCTCGCACTGGCCGCGCTGCATGCCGCCCACCAGCCGGCGAACGCGAGCATCATGCAGTCCAGCGCGACATCGCTCGACAGCGTGTTGCCGGACATCCCGGGCGCCATAACCGTCGAGCGCACGTCGCCGGCTTCGCGTCAGCAGTCTGTGGCATAACTGCACTGCGTTGGGTGGATAGGACGGGGAGGCCGGAGAGTGCGCCCGACTGCTTGCGTCTGTCTCCGCGTGCCATCGTAAACGGCTTGGGTGGGGAGCGCACTGAGCGCACGGAGTGCTCGCCATGCGGCGGTCAGCCCATCGCGCGCCGATGATGATTTGGTAGCAGCAGTTCCAACAAAAAGTCAGCGATTTCGCGCGCGGCGGCGATCGTTGCAACGGACGCACTCAGTGCCCTCCGTGCGCTCCACACCCAAGAAAGTCAACGATGTCGCGCGTGACGAGGATCGTCGCAACCGAAGCACTCAGCGTGCTCCGTGCGCTCCTCACCGAAAAAAGTCAGCGATGTTCCGACCTTCCCGGAACGTTGCAAGTGACGCACTTTCCGGCCTCCCCGCCCTTTCGTCACAACGCAGTTGACGATCTCACGACCGAGACGTGAGCACGGGAATGAGATTCGATGCGAGCGTGGTCACGACTTCACGGCTGGCGCGACGGGCGATGGCGACGAGGGAGCCGAGGGTGGCGCCGATGACGGTGGCGACGTCGCGCTCGCCGCCGAGTGGCTCGCCGAGTGAGGCGAGGATCTCGCGGCGGAGCCTGAGGACGATCGGTGTGGCGAAGCGAATGGCGTTGAAGCGCGCATCGTAGCGCACGCCAAGACCCTCGATGAGTGCCGCGGTGCGTGCGAAATACACCATGTCGCCCGGCAGCAGGACCGGGAAGTCGTACAGCGTCGACATCACCTCGTCGGCAAGGCGCGTGATGCGCTCGATGCGTTCCGTGGCGGTGGTGTGTTCATTCGCCAGCGCGATCAGTTGGGCGGCGAGTGTGACGATGGTCGCACGATCGGCGCCCGGTTCGATCAGGCCGAGTGCATAGAATCCATCGACGACCTTCTCGACGTCGCCGCGAATCGATGCGAACACGGTCTGCACCAGCGTGCGACGCGTCTCGATCGGCACCTCGACCACCATCCCGAAGTCGAGCAGCGTGAGGCGGCCATCGGTGTCGACGAAGACGTTGCCGGGATGCGGATCGGCGTGAAAGAGCCCGTCCACCATCATCATCTGCACGTAGAGCTCCATCACGGAGCGCAACACGTCGTCCGCCTGCACGCGCCCCGTGGTGATCCAGTCGCCCAGCTGATCGACGCGGCGGCCATCGATGAATTCGAGCACGAGGGCGCGCTGTCGTGTGTACGCGTCGATCACTTCCGGCACGCGGATGTTCGGGCTGGTCGCGAAGTTGCGGCGCACCTGCTGCGCGTACCGCGCTTCCTGCCGGAAATCCATCTCGTCCGTCACACGCTTCTCGAATTCATCGAGGACAGTGCGGAGACCAGCGACGTGCGGCGTGTTGAGCCGCGATGCGATCAGGCCGAGAATGCGTCGCGCCGCGCGAATGTCGCCTGCGACCAACTGCTCCACGCCCGGCCGCAAGACCTTCACCACGACGTCGCGACCATCCACGCGGGCGCGGTGTACCTGTCCGAGCGATGCCGCGGCGAGGGGCTGCACGTCGAAGAACTCGAACACGGTTTCGGGTGGCGCGCCGTAACTCTCGATCAGTGAGGCACGAATCTTGTCTGCCGGTACACCCGGCACCCGATCGGTGAGTGTGCCGATCGCACTCACGTACGGTTCCGGAATGATGTCGGCGCGTCCGGCGAAGAGTTGTGCGAGTTTGACGAACGTCGGGCCGAGCGACGCAAGCGTGGTGACCATGCGTTCGGCACGTCGTTCATGAAACGCGGGTGACCGCGTCAGGCGCGCACCGACGAGCAGCCACCGCTTCTGGTCGCGGCGGAAGCTGAGCAGAAGTGGCAGGACCCGCAGAAAGATCTGAAACACACGCATGTCGCAACATACCCCGGCCAGGCACAGCCGAGCCGACACGAAGGAACGAGGATTTCAGATGAAACGAACGAATCGGGCACGGCGTGCCATGCTCGCGACTGTCCTGCTGGTGCTCGCCGCCCCGCTGAGCGCGCAGAGGGTGTTCCGCGATACCCTGCCATGGACAACGCGTCAGCACACCGCGCGGGCACCGGGGTGCGCCGGCAGGGAATGCTCCTCGGTGGAGCTGGCATGGCCTGATTTCGGCAGCCGTCCCGGTCCCATGTCACGCGTCAACGAGCTGCTGCTGATCTCACTCCTGAACGGAGACGAGGCGGGTGTCCGCCATCGGAATGTCGCGTCCCTGACGGATGCGTTCCTTCGGGCCGCACGCTCGAGCGATTCGGCGGGACTGCCGTGGGATGCGAAGCGCACCATCGCGGTGCGCTGCAACACGCCGACACGAGTCCTGCTCCAGACGGACGAATACAGCTTCACCGGTGGTGCCCATGGCACGCTGGTCTCGCACTTCGAGGCCTTCGTGCCGGAGACGGGCGCTCGCGTCTCGGACAAGGTGATGGTTCCGCTGACCACGCGCGATGCGCTGACGCCGATCGTGGAACGGGCCTTCCGTCGTGAACGGGAACTGCCCGCGACGCGTGCGCTGATGGACGCCGGTTACACATTCAAGGACGGCCAGTTCGATCTCGGGCTGGCTTTCCTTGCCGTCTGTGGGTCGTCATTGTTCGTGCACTGGAATGTGTACGCGATCGCGCCGTACGCGGCCGGTCCCACCCATCTGGTCATTCCGCTCGACTCGGTGCCGATGCTGCGCCAGTGAGCTTTCCCGAATCGCGCTCTCGTGTCCGTGAACACCCTGCCATCACTGGCAACGCTGCCGCCGTACGTCTTCTCCGAACTCGAACGACGGAAGCACGCCGCGCGCGCGCTGGGACACGAGTTCTGCGATCTCGGCATCGGCAGCCCTGATCAGCCGACGCCACCGGCGGTGCTCGACGCGTTGCGGATCGCCGCGACGGGAAGCGTCACCAACGCTTATCCCCCGTTCCGTGGTGGGGAACGCCTGCTGACGGCCGCCACGAATTTCATGGCCTCGCGCTTCGGTGTCGAGTTCGCACCACATCGCGAGGCCGTCGTGCTGGCCGGCTCGAAGGAGGGCATCGCCGAAATGCTCGCCGCGCTGTGCGGCCCTGGCGATGTGGTGCTGGCCCCGTCGCTCAGTTACCCGGTGTACGTTCGCGCACCGCAGATGCATGGCGCACGTGTGCACCTCGTGCCGATGGATCCGGCCAATCGTTGGCAGCTCGACCTCGCGAGCATTCCGGCCGACGTGCTCTCGCGCGCGCGCGTGCTGATCGCGAATTATCCGAACAATCCGACCGGCGCCGTGACGACGGTCGAGGATCTGTCCGAACTGGTCGAGTTCTCGCGCCGCCACAACCTCGTGCTGATGCACGATCTGGCGTACAGCGAACTCTCGTTCGACGGGCACGTCGCGCCGAGTGTGTTCGAGGTGCCGGGCGCGAAGGAGGTGGCGGTCGAATTCCACTCATGCTCCAAGTCGTTCAACATGGCTGGCATGCGTGTCGGCTTCGTGGTCGGTCGCGCCGATGCGCTGGATGCGCTTCTGGCATATCGCTCGAACGTCGGCTACGGCGTGTCGATGCCGATCCAGCACGCAGCGGCGTACGCGCTCGACAACGTGCGCGTGCTGACGGCGCCGATCGTGGCAGAGTACCAGCATCGCCGCAATGCGCTGTACGATGCGCTGCGGGACGGCGGCTGGGATGTCACGCCGCCGCAGGCCGCGATGTACGCGTGGCTGCCACTGCCGGATGGCATGGAGGCGTGGGATGCCGTGCAGCGTGTACTGATGGAAGGCCGCGTGATGGTCACACCGGGCCTCGCGTTCGGGGAGGCGGGGTCGCGCTGGTTCCGCCTGTCACTCGTCGCCCCCGCCGCCGACCTCCGCGCCGCCGCCGCCCGCATCGTCTCCGTCCTCGGCAACGTGCCTGCTGGCGTGCGCTGACTTCGTACGCGCGACAGAAGAAAAGAACCGCATTATCGCAAAACAGCAACAGACGCAAAACTAAAACAAGAAGTTTTTATTGCGTTTCACTTGTCTAGTCCTGAAATGTGTCTACACTGGTAAGGCACGCTGGTCCGGCTAGGTGGCGCGGTGAAAGACAGCGTGCGGAGTATGCAGCTTGAGACTCCAGTGCGTGCGGACGGTGTTGTAGATGTGGACCGCCCGTGCGAC
>JACMLX010000244.1 GCA_014379355.1 Gemmatimonadaceae bacterium | reverse complement strand
GGTCTCTACGCCACCTGTCCCGCACCGGTTCGCCGCACCCACCACTCGTCCTTGCGCGCACCCACGAGTGTCGTCCGCACCGCGCAACCACCGTAGACGTCAGTGCGATTCCCGCGTCACCGGCCTCGTGTTTTCTCAGCAGCAGAGTTCGTTACTCAGTTCGATAGCGACCGCCTTAGCGCATTTCAAGAACAACGGCCTTATCGCGAGGGCGCTTCGCGCCCCGCAGAACGGAACAGCCGCAAAACGGCGTGGTGGCTTCTGTCGTTACGGTCTTATTCACTGCGGATTTCTGTTGACGCGTGTTCTGTACTGGACAGGATGACGTGCCGCTCTCAGCCGTTTTGCGGCTTTTCAGTTTAGCGGCGCGCGAAGCGCGCTTGCGATGAAGCAGTTGCGCTTCACGAAGCACGAAAGCGGTTCTTAACTTGTTCTGTCACAGACGTTTCGGTAATTTGGACGTCTATGTTTGACGAGCTCAGCGAAAAGATCGGCGCCGCATTCTCGAAACTGCGCGGCAAGGGCGTCCTCACCGAAGCCGATATCAAGGACGGCCTGCGTGAGGTGCGTCGCGTGCTGCTGGAGGCCGACGTCAGCTTTGGCCTCACCCGCGAGTTCCTCGAGCGCGTCGAGAAGAAGGCCGTCGGTCTCACTGCCCTGAAGACCGTCCGGCCCGAACAGCAGCTGGTCAAGATCGTGCACGAAGAGCTCACAGCGATGCTCGGTGAGCGGAAGGAAGGCCTCAAGCTCAGTACCGTCCCGCCGACGGTCGTGCTGATGGTCGGTCTGCAGGGCTCCGGCAAGACGACGACGACCGCCAAGCTCGCGCTCCGTATGCAGAAGGAGCAGCGCCAGGTCAGGCTGATTGCCGCCGACGTCTATCGACCGGCCGCCATCGAGCAGCTTGAGACACTCGGACGACAGCTCAACGTGCCGGTTTTCGCCCGTCGCGATACCACCGACGTCGTGAAGATCGTCCGCGACGGGCTCGAAGTCGCCCGTCGTGAGCGCGATCGCATCGTCTTCATCGACACCGCCGGTCGCCTGCAGATCGACGAAACCCTGATGGACGAACTGCGCCGCGTGAAGGAAGTCGCCCGTCCGGACGAAATCCTGCTCGTGGCCGACGGCATGACCGGTCAGGATGCGGTGCGGATCGCCGAGGGCTTCAACAACGCGCTCGGCATCACGGGCATCATCCTCACCAAGATGGATGGCGATGCGCGCGGTGGTGCGGCACTCTCCGTCTATGGTGCGACGAAGAAGCCGATCAAGTACATCGGCGTCGGTGAGAAGGTCGACGCGCTCGAGGAGTTCCACCCGGACCGCATGGCCGGCCGGATCCTCCAGATGGGCGACGTCCTTTCACTCGTCGAGAAGGCGCAGGAATCGTTCGACGCCGACGAGGCGAAGAAGCTCGAGAAGAAGGTCCGCCGCGAAGGCATGGACCTGAACGACTTTCTCGGCGCGATGAAACAGATCGAGAAGCTCGGGCCGCTCGAGGGCATCCTGAAGATGATCCCCGGGGTGAACACGAAGGCGCTCAAGCAGGCCAAGATGGACCCGAAGCGAATGCGCCACGCCGAGGCCATCGTCCTCAGCATGACCATGGCCGAGCGGAAGAAGCCGGAGCTCATCAACGGGTCCAGGCGTCTGCGGATTGCCAAGGGGTCGGGCCGGACCGTCGCCGAGGTCAACCGGCTGCTGGACCAGTTCCGGGACATGCAGAAGATGATGAAAAAGGTCACGGCCAGCGGTGGCCGGAACCCTTTCGGCAGGGGTTAGGTTTGTAGGCTCGGCCAGAAATGGCCGGGCTCGCAGGACCTCGGGTGCGCCCATCGAACGATCGATTGGCGCGAGGAGCCCGGGCCGACGGTGTGCGGATCACGAGCTGATTCATGCGCGCGTCGCGTACGACGATCTTTGCGATCGGTCGTGCGACATCACGTCCCTCAGAGGATGCCCGAATGGTTCGTATTCGTCTCCGCCGCGTCGGCCGCAAGAAGGCGCCGGTGTACCGTATCGTCGTCGCTGACAGCAAGAGCCCGCGCGATGGCAAGTTCATCGAGATCATCGGCACGTATTCGCCGCGCCTGACTGAGGGTGCCGTGACCATCAAGGTCGATCGTGCCAATCATTGGCTCGACGTCGGCGCGCAGGCCTCCGACACCGTGCGCTCGTTGCTCCGCAAGGGCGGTGTGCTGAAGGCGCGTCATGAAGCGCGTCTCGCGGCGAAGCTCAGTGCTGCTGCCGTGCCGCTGTCCGAAGGCGCGAAGGCCGACTGAATGAGCGCGCCCGCGCTCATGATCGTCGGGCGCGTCCGCAAGGCACACGGCATCCGCGGCGAACTGCTCGTGGAGCCCATCACCGATGCGCCCGATGCGGTGTTCGTATCGGGCCGTCGGTTGTTTGCAGGCACCGCCACCGGTGATCCGTCGCCGGATGGACAGGAGTTGCACATCACCGCAGTTCGTCAGCACATGGATTCGGTGCGACTGACGTTCAGTGAAGTGCCGGATCGCAGCGCCGCTGAATTGTGGCGCGGTCGTTTCCTGCTCGCGCCGCAGGACGAATTGCCGCCGCCATCGGACGACGAAGTGTACCTGCATGATCTCATCGCGATGCAGGTGCTGCACGTCGATGGTCGCGCGCTCGGTGCCGTGGTCGATACGTATGATCTGCCGCAGGGCCTGATGCTCGACGTCCGGCCGGTCAACGGCGGTCCGACGTACTTCATTCCGTGGCGCGACGACATCCTCGTGCAGGTGGATGAAACCGCGCGCGTGATCACCGTCGATCCACCGGAAGGGTTGCTGCCTGAAGGTCTGCTTCTGGCGGAAGGACATCCGTCGGACGACGCGTGACTGCGCCTGCGGAACACACGGATGATGGCGATGGCTCCACTCACCCGACTGCGCGCGCACCGCTGACGATCAACATCGTGAGCATCTTCCCGGAATTTTTCGTGACGCCGCTCGCGATCAGCATTCCGTCGAAGGCCGCCGCAGCGGGCAGCGTCGTCTACAACGTCGTCGACTTGCGCCGCTTCACGCACGACCGGCACCGCACCGTGGATGACTATCCGTACGGCGGTGGCCCGGGCATGGTGATGAAGCCGACGCCGTTCTTCGAGGCCGTCGAACATCTCGGTGCAACGGCACCGATCGTCTTGCTTTCACCACGCGGCAGGACCTTCGCACAGGCGGACGCACACCGCTTTGCCGCAGGTTCGGAGCTCACGCTGTTGTGCGGGCACTACAAGGACGTCGATCAGCGTGTGGCCGATCATCTCGCGACCGAGGAGCTGTCGCTCGGTGATTTCGTGCTCAGCGGCGGGGAGCCGGCCGCCCTCGCCATCGTCGATGCCGTGGCGAGACTGTTGCCCGGCGCAATGAGCGACCACGATTCGGCCGCCACCGATTCCTTCTACGGTGGCGCCGGCGTCAGTGCGCCGAGTTACACGCGACCCGAGGAGTATCGCGGCTTTCGTGTGCCGGATGTGTTGCTGTCCGGACATCACGCAAAGATCGCGGAATGGCGTCGTGCCGAAGGCGCGCGTCGCACCGGCGACCGCCGTGGCTAGCGGCGCTCGTTTCGTGGTCGGGCTGATCGCGACATTGGCTGGCGTGATCGCCTGTTCCTCGTCGCAGGACGATGCCGCACGGGCGGATTCCGCGCGCGCAGATTCCGCGAATCGTGCCCGCATCGCGAGCGACTCGCAGGCGCGCGTATCCGTGGTGCACGCGCCGCTGTCGCTGGACACCGTCAGCCCCCTCGTGCTCGAGATCTGGCCACTGGCCCTCGCACCTGGACGCCAGATCGACGAAACGCGTCGCATCGTCGAGCACCTGCAGGCGGACCTCACGCTGACACCGGGGTTCGAGAGTGCGACGCTGCTCGCCAGTGGTGACGGCACCGCACTCGTCCTGCTCGCCGCGTGGCAGGATGACGGCACGGCTGATCGCGCCGACTCCGTGCTCGCGCAGTGGTTGCATGCGGAGACCGATACGCTGATTCGCCGACGCCGGATCGGCACCGCCACCACGCGTGTGCGCGTGCGTCGCACGGTCGGATCGCCGCCTGCACTGTCCGATGCCGCGATGCTGCAGTTCACGCGGTATGC
Organism: Gemmatimonadaceae bacterium; assembly: GCA_014379355.1. Lineage (GTDB taxonomy): Bacteria > Gemmatimonadota > Gemmatimonadetes > Gemmatimonadales > Gemmatimonadaceae > JACMLX01. Next base: position 909 of record JACMLX010000244.1, on the reverse strand, counting down.
CATGAAGCCCGGGCATTCCTTCGGCGCACTCGCCGCGCTGGCCGACAGCAATCTCGCCACGCGCGTGTTGCAGGATACGTCGGCACAAGGTGGTGCGACGCTCGTCGCGTCGGACAGTGGCGCGCTGTACGTGCTCGTGCAGGCGCGCAGCGCGACCGCCCTCGACCCGGTCCTGCAGGCGGCGGGTCGGCTGCCATTCTGGGCGCCTTTTGCCGAGCGTGAGGAGCAGCTCATGTCGGTGGTGGCGGTGTTTCGGCGCAGATGAGAGTGATCGGCGTGACATTACGCTGACACGACAGTCAGAGGAGACCGGGTCGGCAGTCTCGCTGCCGGTTCATCTCACGCACCGAGCGCTATAGTATCCTGACGTGACAATTATTCTGCATCGCGCGGCAATTTTTGCGTTCTGGACGGTTGTCCGATTCCTGCTCATCATCGGCATCGGCCTCCTCTACTGCGAAGTGCGCGGGATCCCGTTTCCGGAGCGCCTCGGCGATGACATCCGGATGCTCGTGTATCGCGTCACGCCGGCCACGACGCTCGGTCATGTGACTGCGCTGTGCATGCTGTGGGTGCGTGGCGGTGCAGCCGCGATCCCGTCGTCGAAGCAGGCCGGGATGGCCGCGTTCGTCTGCGCCGTGTTCCTGGACTCCGCGTTCCTTTTCGGCACTCCGTACACGAGTGGCATGGTCATGCGCCGCCCTCCGCAGATGGCTTGCGCGCTCGTGATCACCCTGGCGATCGGCCTGCTCTGGGCCACGAAAGTGCAGCCGGTGCCGGTCAAGCCCATGGCAAACGAGCCCGCACCAGGGTAGGCACTCGTGACGGGAGCTCGTCGGCCGGGTCACGCACTACCAAAGCGCACGTGGCCGGGTTAACCTTCTCGGCTCACCGAAACAACCCCAGCCG
>JACMLX010000031.1 GCA_014379355.1 Gemmatimonadaceae bacterium | reverse complement strand
GCGGAAGGTCCGGGTCCGCCCCTGCGGCGGCGGCGCCTGCGGCCACGGCCTGCCCACCGAACTGCGCGGCGAGGCGGAAGAACTGTCGCCACGACTCGTCGACGCTCGACGGGTCGGCGCGATAGGCCTCGAACATCTCGGCCACGTAGCCGTCGTTGAAGGCGCTGCTGGAGATTGGGGTGTCAGCCATCCGCCAAATCTACAGTGGTCGTGCGGGTGATTGCGGGCGTGCGGGACTCGCAGGAACCGGGCTCTCGATCCGGGCGCTGACGCCGTATGCCGAGCCAGCGTCCGAACCGCGCGCGTCCCCCGTCAGAGCGGGAATCGAAGGTCTGCCTGCGGTGCGGTCGGCCGTTCATGTGGCGGAAGAAGTGGGCGCGTGACTGGGAGTCGGTGAAGTACTGCTCAGATCGGTGTCGGGTGGGGAAGAGTTCGTAGCCGGCCGGTCGTGCGGAAGCGGTGGGCTCCGAGAACACCGAGTGCGCGGCACGCGGTGGCAGGCGCTTCCCGGAACCTGATTTGTCGGTGGTCGGAATGACCAGAACACACGAGCCTCGGGACGGCCGAAACCGCGCTTCAGCCCGTGCAGCATGGCGGGGTGACCAGACGAACTTCGCAAACCAAACCGGGAGTCTGTGCAGTACTGTTGGTGTCGACGCCGAACACTGGAGGCTGTCCGACACCATGTGCGCCGGAGGAAGGCGATGGCCACGCAGCGTGCGTTCCGCAACATCGATGACTACATCGCCGCCCTGCCGCAGGAGTCACAGGGTCCGGTGTCGCAACTTCGCGCACTCGTGCACGACAAAGTGCCGGGCGTGAAGGAACGCATCAGTTACAACATGCCGACGTTCGATCTCAAGGGTCAGCCGCTGATCTACTTCGGTGCATGGAAGAAGCACATCGGCGTGTATCCGGTGACGGGTCGCGTCGTGGCGCACTTCGGGAAGGAGTTTGCGCCATACAAGGTGGGTATCGGAACGATCCAGTTCCCGCTGGCGAAGCCGATGCCGGTGGACCTGATCCGGCGCATCATCGAGTTCCGGGCCAGCGAATTGCGCTCCGCCGGATGACATCGCTGCTCGATCGCCTGGCTGGCGCACTCTCCGATCGCTATCGCATCGAGCGTGAAGTGGGGTCGGGCGGCATGGCGACGGTGCTGCTGGCGACCGACATCCGCCACGCGCGCCGGGTCGCGATCAAGGTGTTGCGTGCGGACGTGGCACAGCGCACCGGCGCCGAGCGTTTCCTGCGCGAGATCCGAACCACCGCGAATCTCCAGCATCCGCACATCGTGCCGCTGTTCGACTCGGGCGAGGCGGACGGCACGGTGTACTACGTGATGCCGTACATCGAAGGGGAGACGCTGCGCGACCGGCTGGAGCGCGAAGGCCAGCTGCCGGTGCCGGATGCTGTGCGGATCGCGGGCGAGGTCGCGGATGCCCTCGACTACGCGCACCGACATGGCGTGGTGCATCGCGACGTGAAGCCGGAGAACATCCTGCTGCACGACGGGCGCGCGATGGTGGCCGACTTCGGCATCGCGCTGGCGCTCGCGCGCACGACCGGGGATGTGCGCCTGACGG
>JACMLX010000243.1 GCA_014379355.1 Gemmatimonadaceae bacterium | reverse complement strand
GGCAGAGGCGGCGCGCATTGCGGCATCGACGACAACGTGTGCGCGTGCGGCTGGCTGCGCGACGGACGTTCGCGTCACCGCAACAAGCGCGAGCAACACCAGCGCGGAGCGACGCAACACGAACTCTCCTGGCTCGAGCCTCGGTCGTGCACGACGTGCGTGAGACGATTGTGCTGCCGCGTGCGGCCTCAAGTCAACGACGCGTTGTTGGGCGTCGAGTGCTCACTCCACCGCTTCGAGGTTCCCCATGCGTATCCGACTGCTGACCTGCGTTGTGCTCCTGGCCGCCTCGACGGCGTGCGACGAGAATCTGTTCCCGGTGGATCGAGAAATTTTCGTCGTCGTGAAGCCGACCGGCACGGGTACGGGCCGCGTCCAGGGCGACTCGCCGACCGTCGGCATCAACTGCCGGCTACAGGCGGCAGGCGCGGGCGACTCGGATTGCAGCAGCTCGTTCAGGGACGCTGGCGGCGGCGGACGTTTCGAACTCTCGGCCACGGCGGATCCTGGCAGCGTTTTCGAATCATGGACGGGATGCTCGGCGGTGAACGGGCCAGTCTGCGTGCTCGCATTCGAAGTCGGCGGTCCGTCACAGACGTTCGACGTCAAGGCCAACTTCCGGCTGCTCGCGCCGTCGCCCCATTTCGGCACGAACCTGCTGCAGAATCCCGGCTTCGAGACGCCGGTGACAGTGGGGCCGTTGCCGGCGGATGTCGGCCGGTGGCAAGGTGACAGCGCCGCGTCCGTCGCCTCGACCATCGCGGTCTCGGCGCACGACGGAGCGCGGGCGTTGCGCTTCATCACGTCAGGCCCGCCCGGCGTGTCGCTCGTGGCCGGTGTCAGCAGCCAGCAGTGGCAGATCGTCGACCTGTCGTCGATCGCGAGCGCGATCGACTCGGGAAACGTGCTCGCGACGACAGAGGCGTGGTTCTATCGCGTGGCAGGCGGCGAAGCCACGGACGATCGGTTCGATCTCCGCCTCACGTCGTATCGCGGCGTTCCGGCGGAGTTACCCGTGTCGTACGTGAATCCTGGCGGCGTGCGTTTTCACGACGACATGACGACGGTGATCGTCGGTGCCGGCGTGTGGACTCGCGCCTCGCTCGATGTGCTGATCCCGGCCGGCGTACGCTATCTGGTGGTCGAAATCTACGCGTTCGAGAATCGTGTGAACGACGCGACGTTCCCCGAATTCGCCGGCCACTACGCTGACGACGTCTCGCTCGTGCTGCGTCGGCTGCCGTGACCGTCCAACTCAGTCCGCACATCGCGAGGTCTCCCATGAAAATCCGCACCGCGTGTCTCGTGGCGCTCGTTGCCGTGAGCGCCTCCTGCAGGAACAACGAAGGAGATCGTGACTACTCGATCTTTGAACCGGATCTGTCCGATCAGGTCACGGTCGGCGTGTCTGGTCGTGGCGCCGGGTCCGGCGTCGTCAGGTCGCGAGAGCAGATCGTGGCGATCGGATGAAATGTTCGCGCTGGTGTGACGACCGAGGGGACGGAGAAGTGCCTGAACACCTTCTCCGATTTCGGCGGCCGTGGTGTCATCGTGCTGGATGCGACACCGGATGCCGGAAGTACCTTCGGCGGCTGGACAGGGTGCACATCAGTGGGCGTGGGTTCCTGCACACTCACGTTTGCCGCAGGTGTGCGTTCCGTACGGTTCGGTGTGACGGCGCGATTTGACCGTGCTGAATGAATGCGTGCTCGCGAGGCGCGCGGCGGGCGGGACACCGCACTGCGTCAGAGCCAGAGCCGCCGTCTCCAGTTGCCAGTGGCAGCCGCTGCTAGATTCGCCTGTATGACCATCCGCAGCCAGCTGGAAGCCAATACGTCGCTGGACGGGGCCGCCGTTCTGGAGGCGGCCACCAATTTTTTTGCCAACCGGAACGGCATCTACGCCGCGTTTCCGGAAAAGTCCGGCCCGACGTACGTCGCGCTGCGCGGTCAGGGCGGCGAGGACGTGATCTTCGGCGTCGCGATCATCCCCGGGGGTACGCGAGTGACGGGGTCCAGCTACATGTTCGACCAGCAGATCGCTCGCTTCCTTTCGACGCTGCCGCCCTACTCGCCACCGCCGGCACGTGAGCTCGTCGCTGACGTGGCCGACGCCGCGGTGCCCGACGCAACTCCCGGCGCCCCCGCCGCGTAAATCTTCCGTCCGGCTGACCGTCGCGCGAGCCCCGGGGCGCGGCAACCTGTTGTCCCCAAGCTTCATCACATCGATCATGCCGCCTTTCGTCACCCAACTCCGCACCCCGGCGGAGGCGATTTCGCTTGCGCCGGATGGCGCGCAAGCCATCACGATCCGTGTCCAGATGCTCGAGGCATGGGACGCCGTAAAAGTGATCGCTGAGCCCGGTACAATCGTGGCGCGGGTCAAGGCGGCAGCACTGGCTGTTCTGGCTCCCGACATTCCGCAGCCGGCGGACGTGGTGACCAAACTCGGCGGCTTCGAGATCCGGGACGAATCGAAGTCGCTCGCGGCGGCGGGCGTGAAGGACGGCTCGACGCTGCTGCTGCATGTGCGTCGTCGCCAGCCGCTGAAGTGATGGCGGAGGTTTCTGCGGCACCACGACGCTACTCGGACAACGACGCGGCGGCCCTCATCTCTGCTGCGCAGGCGATGCGCACGCAGGTGTCGCGTCGGATCGTCGGGCAGACGGATGCGCTGGACGAAATCCTGCTCGCGATCGTCGCTGGCGGCCACGCGCTGCTGGTCGGTGTGCCGGGCCTGGCGAAGACGATGATGGTGCGCGCGGTGTCGGAAGCGATGCAGCTCGACTTCCGTCGCATCCAGTTCACCCCCGATCTCGTGCCGAGTGACATCACCGGTACTGAATTGCTCGAGGAGGATTCGGCGACCGGGCATCGTGCGTTCCGGTTCGTGCGCGGACCGATCTTCGCCAACATCGTCCTTGCCGACGAGATCAATCGCGCGCCACCGCGCACGCAGGCCGCGTTGCTCGAGGCGATGCAGGAGTATCGCGTGACCGCGGCCGGGCAGACGATGCCGCTGCCGGCGCCGTTCTTCGTGCTCGCCACGCAGAATCCGATCGAACAGGAAGGCACATATCCCTTGCCGGAAGCGCAGCTCGATCGGTTCCTGTTCGACATTCGCGTGGACTATCCAGGCGAGGATGATGAAGTCGGCATCCTGCGCAGCACGACCGGCGCGGCAGCCGAGCCACTGACGCCGGTGCTGGATGCGTTGCAGGTGCGTGCGTTGCAGACGATGGCGCGAGACATTCCGGCGTCGGACACCGTGCTCCGGTACGCCGCGCAACTCGTCCGTGCGACGCGTCCGGGTGATCCGCGTGCGCCGGAGCTGGTGACGAAATACGTGCGCTGGGGTGCGGGTCCGCGCGCCGGACAGGCGCTGATCCTCGGTGCCAAGGCGCACGCGTTGCTGGCCGGTCGGGTGGCGGTGTCGCCGGCCGATGTGCAGCGCGTCGCCATCCCGGTCCTGCGGCATCGCGTGCTGCCGAACTACGCCGCCGAAGCAGATGGCATCGCGTCCGACGCCATCGTGAAGGAGCTGATGGTGCGCGTCGAGCCACCACGCGGCGCCGTTTCCCGCTGACGCGTCGGCCTGTCATGGCGACGCCCGGACTTCACGACTACGGCGCGTTGCTCGACGCGTTGCGGGGTGTGCGCTGGACGGCGCGCCTGCGGCCTCGTACGACGAACGTCGGTGCACACGTAGCGAAACGCATCGGGCCGAACGTCGAAGTCACGGAGTATCGACCGTATCGCCAGGGTGACGATCCGCGCCGGCTGGATTGGAAGCTGCTCGCGCGCACCGATCGTGCCTATGTGCGTCTCGCGCCCGACATCGCCACGTCCCCGACGCTGATCGTGCTCGATGGGTCCGCGTCGATGGGTGGCGGTCTTGGCGGCGACACCAAGTGGCGGCAGGCGCGCATGTTGTGCGTCGGACTGGCCGCCGTCGGTCGCGGTGCGGGTGATCCGGTGGGTCTCGCGATTGCGCTCGGCCAGGGCGCACGCCGCCTCCTGCCGCGGGCGCGCGGCGATGTGGTGCGCGAGATGATTCGTGTGGTCGATGCCGTGAGCGTGGACGGATCGCCGGCCGTTGCGCCGATGCTCGATGGACTGCGCGGCGTCGAGCGCATCGTGCTCATTTCCGACCTGCTCGGTGATGCCGATGCGATGCTCGCGCGCGGCGCGTCGTTGATCGCGCGTGGCGTCGAAGTGATCGTCGTGCATCTCGTGTCGCGCGCCGAGCTCGCACTTGGCGTCGATCGCGCAGTGGCGGTGGATCCGGAGGATGCGGCACTGCGCCGTCCGCTCTCGCGCGGTGCGCATCGCGCCTATGACGCCGCGTTCAACGACTTTCGTGCGTCGATGCGCAACCGCTGGCTGGCGACCGGGGCGCGATACGTCGAGATCGTGGACGACCAGCCGCCTTCTGACGCGGTGCGCACGCTCGTCCGTGCAGCCAGCGGCACCGGGGCGATCGCATGACGTGGCTCGCGCCGTGGGCGCTGGCCGCGGGCGCGCTCGGATT